>NZ_JAKKFF010000099.1 GCF_022229015.1 Micromonospora foliorum | reverse complement strand
GGGGGGCCGGGCGGCCGGGGGCCGGGCGGGTGGGTCGCGGGGTGGGGCGGGGACGGTGAAGGGCGCGCCGGGTTTGCCGGCGCGCCCTTCGGTGGTGCGGTGGTTCGGGGGAACTACATGCTGGAGATGTCGCCCTGCTTGGCGCGGACGGCCTCGGCGGCCTCCAGGAGGCTGGCGCGCTCGTCGGCGTCCAGGTCGGTCTCGACGACCCGCTTGACGCCCTCGGCGCCGATCTCGGCCTCGACACCCAGGTAGACACCGGAGATGCCGTACTCGCCGTCGACCCAGGCGCAGACCGGCATGACCTCGCCGGAGTCCTCCGCGACGGCCTTCGCCATCCGGGCCGCGGCGGCGGACGGGGCGTAGTAGGCCGAACCGGTCTTGAGCAGCGCGACCACCTCGGCGCCACCGTTGCGGGTCTTGACGACCAGCTCCTCGATCTGCTCGGCCGGCATCGCGTCACGCAGCGGCTTGCCGTTGACGGTGCTCTTCGACGGCACCGGGACCATGGTGTCCCCGTGCGACCCCAGGGTCAGCGTGCGTACCGACGCCACCGGCACGTTCAGCGCCTCGGCGACGAAGTTGCTGAACCGGGCGGTGTCGAGCATGCCGGCCTGGCCGAGCACCCGGTTCTTCGGGAACTGGGTGGCGAGCTGGGCCAGCGCGGTCATCTCGTCCAGCGGGTTGGAGACCACGATGACGACGGCGTTCGGGGCGTACTTGGCGACGTTCTCGGCGACCTGGCGGACGATCTTGGCGTTGGTCTCCAGCAGGTCCATCCGGCTCATGCCGGGCTTCCGGGGCAGACCAGCGGTGATCACGACGACGTCGGAGCCCTCGATGCTCTCGTAGCCCTCACCGTTCGGGCCGGTGGTCACGCCGACGACCTTGGTCTCGAAGCCCTCGATGGCCCGGGACTGGTTGAGGTCGAGCGCGAGGCCCGCGGGCTTGCCCTCCACGATGTCGGTGATCACTACGGTGTCGAAGACGTCGTACTCGGCCAGGCGCTGTGCGGTGGTGGAGCCGTAGAAGCCAGCCCCGACGACAGTGACCTTCTTACCCATGGTCGTCCCACTCCCTGATACCAGTCGGTTTTCCGGACCGTATCAGTCATCCTGGCACCGATCGGGCCAGGGGCGGCGGCCATCGCCGGGATGGGGTGAACGTCACCGCCGTCCTGGTTCGGCGCCGCCGAGGTGCGGTTCAGCCGCGCTCGGCGCGCTCCACGACGTTGCTGAGCAGCATGGCCCGGGTCATCGGGCCCACGCCGCCGGGCATGGGGACCAGCGCGCCGGCCGTCTCGGCGACCTCCGGGGCGACGTCGCCGGTGTAGCGGCCCTTGCCGTCCGCGCCGATCACGCGCGTGATGCCGACGTCCACCACCACCGCGCCGGGGTTGATCATGTCGGCGGTGAGCAGACCCGGTACGCCGGCCGCGACGATGACGATGTCGGCGGCGCGGGTGTGCGACGCGAGGTCCAGGGTGCCGGTGTGGCAGAGGGTGACCGTGGCGTTCTCACTGCGCCTCGTGAGCAGCAGGCCGAGCGGTCGGCCGACGGTGTTGCCGCGGCCGACCACTGCGACGGTGGCACCGCGCAGCGCCACGTCGTGCCGGCGGAGCAACTCGACGATGCCGCGCGGGGTGCACGGCAGCGGACCGTCGTAGCCGAGCACGAGCCGACCCAGGTTGACCGGGTGCAGGCCGTCGGCGTCCTTGTCCGGGTCGATCAACTCCAGCACCCGCTGGGTGTCGAGGTGGGCCGGCAGCGGCAGCTGGACGATGTAGCCGTGGCACGCCGGGTCGGCGTTCAGCTCGGCCAGCACGTCGTCGACCTGCTGCTGGGTGGCGTCGGCCGGCAGTTCGCGGCGGATCGAGGCGATGCCCACCTCGGCGCAGTCGCGGTGCTTTCCGTTGACGTACGCCTGGCTGCCCGGGTCCGCACCGACCAGGACCGTGCCGAGCCCCGGGATGATGCCGCGTTCCGCGAGTGCCTTGACCCGTATGCGCAGCTCGTCCTTGATCTCCGCTGCGGTTGCCTTGCCGTCCAGAAGCGTCGCCGTCACGACCAGATCGTCTCACGGCCGGCAGCCGCGGTTCCGACGACCTCGGCTCGACCCCACCCGGCGCCACTGGGAGGTGCCGGCCACCGGGCGGCCGGGTCGGGGTTGAGCGGGTCGCCGTCGGAGTGACGGTCGGTGAGGTGTCGCTAGTCACTCTCGGTCACAATCTGTGGATTCGATCACGGTCGAACCAGACAGGCCGGCAGTCGCCAGCAAAGACCGGATCGTCACCCCGAAAGGCGTCGAGTCGACCCAGGCCAGCCCAACGAACCCGTCAGCGCTCCCGGATTTCCGCAGGCCAGTGTCGGTAGAAGCGGTTTCGCCTAGCAGATTCGCTAGCCCCCGACAAGTGAGGCAACCCCGGACCGTTACCCACCCGCAACCGCGTCGTTGTCGAAGGCCCGCCACCGACCTACCGTTACCGCTTGTTGCGCAGCGTAACCCAGCGTCGGGCCTGACTGCGCAGCGTGAGGAGATGAGGAGGCTCAATGCGAGTTCGTAGACTCGCCGCCTGGACCGCCCTCCCGCTCGCGGTGACGCTGGGCCTCGCGGCCTGCGGCAGCGGCGGAGACGGTGGATCCGGTGGCAGCGACAGTTCGGCGGTCAGCATCCAGATCGCCGAGCCGAAGCACCTGGTTCCCACCAACACCACCGAGACGTCCGGGTCGCAGGTGCTCGCCGGCCTGTTCAGCCCGCTCGTCGACTACGACGCCCAGAACAAGCCGTACGAGGTCGCCGCGCAGTCGATCACCTCGACCGACAACAAGGTCTGGACGATCAAGCTCAAGGACGGCTTCACCTTCCACAACGGTGAGAAGGTCACGTCCGAGGACTACATCAACGCGTGGAACTACGGCGCGTACGCCCCGAACGGCCAGGACAGCAACTTCTTCTTCGAGAAGATCGCTGGTTACGCCGACCTGCAGGGCAAGGCGCCGAAGGCCAAGGAGATGTCCGGTCTGAAGAAGGTCGACGACCTCACCTTCACCGCGACGCTCACCGAGCCGTACATCGACTTCAAGACGACGCTGGGCTACAACGCGTTCTACCCGATGCCGGACGCCGCGTTCTCGGCTCCGGGCGTGCTCAAGGACTCCTACGAGCAGGCGCCGATCGGGCAGGGCCCCTTCAAGATGAAGGGCGCCTGGCAGCACGACAGCAAGATCGACGTCGAGCGCTACGACGCGTACCCGGGCGAGAAGCCCAAGGTCAAGAACATCGAGTTCCGGATCTACCAGCAGCTCACCGCCGCCTACGCGGACGTCCTGGCGGACAACCTGGACGTGCTGCCCACGATCCCGACCGAGAGCCTGAGCACCGCGCCGACCGACCTGGGTGACCGGTACAAGACCAGCCCGATGTCGTCGTTCCAGTTCCTGGCGTTCCCGACGTTCGACAAGGACTACAGCAGCCCGGACGTGCGTAAGGCCATCTCGATGGCGATCGACCGTGACGAGATCACCAAGTCGGTCTTCAAGGGCTCGCAGACGCCGGCGCGCTCCTTCGTCTCGCCGGTGCTGCCGGGCTACCGGGAGAACACCGCGGGCAAGGCGGGCGAGTTCAACCCGACCGAGGCCAAGAAGCTCTACCAGGCCGCCGGCGGCCCGTCGAAGATCGTCATCTCGTACAACGGCGACGGCGGGCACAAGGACTGGGTCGACGCCACGGTCAACCAGCTCAAGGCCAACCTGGGCGTGGACGCGGTCGGCTCGGCCGAGCCGAAGTTCGCCGACCTGCTGACCAAGGTTGAGAAGAAGACGCCGGTGGGTGCGTTCCGGATGGGTTGGGTCATGGACTACCCGACCATGGAGGACTACCTCGGCCCGCTGTACAGCACGAACGGCTCGTCGAACTACTACGGCTACAGCAACCCGGAGTTCGACAAGCTGGTCAAGGAGGGTTCCGCCGCCAAGACGCAGGACGAGGCGATCGCCAAGTACCAGCAGGCGGAGGACATCCTGGCCAAGGACATGCCGGTGATCCCGCTCCGCTTCGGCGAGAACGTGTTCGGCCACTCGTCCAAGGTCAAGAACGTGGAGATGGACCTGTTCCAGCGGGTCAACCTCGTCAAGATCGAAGCAGCCAGCTGAGCTGACCACGGTGCGGGCCACCCAGGCGACGAAGCCCGGGTGGCCCGGACCGCACCACCGGGGCCGGGCCGCAGCAGCGGACCCGGCGTCGGTGGTGCCGGCTCCCCCGGGCCGGACGGCACGTATCAGATATTTCGGGTACGACCAGAGATGCCGTCCTGCGACCCTTTCGCACATTTCCGGAGAGACTGCTAAGCATGTTCCGCTACATCCTGCGGCGCCTACTGCAGATGGTCCTGGCGTTCTTCGGGACCACCCTGATCGTCTACGCGCTGACATTCGCCGGGCAGGGCGACCCGATCCAGGCGCTCGCCGGCGAACGGCCGGTGACGCCCGCGCAACGGGCCTACCTGACCGAGAAGTACCACCTGGACGCCACGGGCGTCGGTGGCTTCTTCTACCGCTACTTCGACTACGTGAAGAACCTGCTCCAGGGCAACCTGGGCGAGTCGCTCACCGGTCGGAACATCGGAGACATCCTCCAGCAGGCCTGGCCGGTCACCGTGCGGCTCGCGCTCATCGCGCTCGCTGTGGCGATCATCTTCGGCGTCACCGCCGGGGTGCTCGCCGGCATCCGCCGGGCCAGCATCTTCGACAACTCGACGCTGGTGCTGACCCTGCTGGTGCTGGGCATCCCGACCATCGTGCTGGCGCCGCTGGCGCAGTACTTCCTGGGCGTCAAGTGGCAGCTCTTCCCACCCACGGCCGGCTCCGACCCGACGTTCTACGCGCTCCTGCTGCCGGGCATCGTGCTCGGCTCGCTGTCGCTGGCCACCGCCCTACGACTCACCCGGGCCTCGGTGGCGGAGAACCTGCGCGCGGACTACGTCCGGACCGCCCGGTCCAAGGGCCTGGTCAAGCGGCGCATCGTCGTCGTCCACGTGCTGCGCAACTCACTGATCCCGGTGGTCACCTTCCTCGGTGTGGAACTGGGCAACCTGATGAGCGGCGCGATCATCACCGAGGGCGTCTTCAACATCCCCGGCGTCGGCTTCAACCTCTTCCGCGGCATCCGCACCGAGGACGGCCCCCTGGTGGTGGGCATCGTCAGCGTGCTCGTCGTGGTCTACCTGGTCTCGAACCTGGTGGTGGACGTCCTGTACGCCGTACTCGACCCGAGGATCCGCTATGAGTAAGCCCAGCGAGGTGGCGGCATGAGTGACTTTGAGACCGTGGCGGCCACCGAGAACCAGGCCGCGCGACGCGGCCCCTCGGGAGAGCCGGGCACACCCAACCAGGTCGGCGCCGCGAACAAGCCCCGCAGCCTGGCCGGGGACGCCTGGCGCGACCTGCGCCGCAATCCGATCTTCTGGATCTCGCTGGCACTTGTCGTCATCTTCACCCTGATGGCGCTCTTCCCCGGGGTTTTCACCGCCAACAACCCGAACGACTGCCTGCTCTCCCGGCAGCATGCCGGGCCGTCCGGCGGGGCCATCTTCGGGTACGACTTCCAGGGCTGCGACACGTACTCCCGGGCGGTCTACGGCACCCGGGCGTCGCTGCTGGTCGGTGCGCTCGCCGCGCTCGGCACCGGGATCATCGCGCTGGTGATCGGCATGCTGGCCGGTTACTTCGGCCGCTGGGTCGACGCGGTGCTCTCCCGGGTGATCGACGTGGTGCTCGGCATTCCGCTGCTGCTGGCCGCGATCGTGCTGCTCAAGCGGGTGTCCAGTGACAGCCAGTGGGCTCGGATCGGCGCGGTCGTCTTCGTGCTGGCCCTGCTCGGCTGGACCACCGCCGCCCGCGTGGTGCGGTCCTCGGTGATCACCGCCAAGGAGCAGGACTACGTCGCGGCGGCCCGGATGCTCGGCGCCGGCAACAGCCGGATCATGTGGCGACACATCCTGCCGAACTCGCTGGCCCCGGCGATCGTCGTGCTGACCATCGCGCTCGGCTCGTTCATCGCGGCCGAGGCGACGCTCTCCTTCCTGGGCATCGGCCTCAAAGCGCCCACCATCTCGTGGGGCCAGGACATCGACACCGGCCGGATCCACATGCGGGAGGCGGCCACCCCGTTGATCGTCCCGTCGGCCTTCCTGGCGCTGACCGTGCTGGCGTTCATCATGCTCGGCGACGCGATCCGTGACGCCTTCGACCCGAAGCTGCGGTGATCCCTCATGACCATCAATCCCACGCCCGCCTCCGCCACACCCGAGGGCGGTCACCTGCTGGAGTTGCGGGACCTGCACGTCGAGTTCCGCACCAACGAGGGTGTCGCCCGGGTGATCAACGGCGTGTCGTACCACCTGGACGCCGGCGAGACGCTTGCCGTGCTCGGCGAATCCGGCTCGGGCAAGTCGGTCACCGCCCAGGCGATCATGGGCATCCTGGACACCCCGCCCGCGTTCGTCCGCTCCGGCCAGATCCTCTACCAGGGTCAGGACCTGCTGACCCGCTCCGAGGAGCAGCGCCGGCAGGTACGCGGCAAGGAGATCGCGATGATCTTCCAGGACGCGCTCTCCGCCCTCAACCCGGTCTTCCCGGTCGGTTGGCAGATTGGTGAGACGCTGCGCCAGCGCGCCGGCATGTCCCGAGGCGACGCTCGACGTCGTGCCGTCGAACTGATGGATCTGGTCAAGATCCCCGGTGCCGCGAAGCGGATCGGGGACTACCCGCACCAGTTCTCCGGCGGGATGCGGCAGCGCGTCATGATCGCCATGGCGTTGGCGCTGGACCCCAAGGTGCTGATCGCCGACGAGCCCACCACGGCACTCGACGTGACCGTGCAGGCCCAGATCATGGACCTGCTGGCCGACCTGCGCCGGGAACTCAACATGGCGATGATCCTGATCACCCACGACCTGGGCGTGGTCGCCGGTGTCGCGGACCGGATCGCGGTCATGTACGCCGGCCGGATCGTCGAGCACGCCGACGTCCGCTCGCTCTACAAGGCGCCCGCCCACCCGTACACCAAGGGGTTGTTGGAGTCGATCCCGCGCCTGGACGTCCGCGGCCAGGAGCTGTCGACGATCAAGGGGTTGCCGCCGAACCTGATGCGCATCCCGTCCGGCTGCCCGTTCCACCCCCGGTGCCCGTACGTCCAGCAGGTCTGCGTGGACGAGGTGCCGCACGACCTGGTCCTCGGCGACGGCCGGACCAGCGCTTGCCACTTCGCGCAGGAGGTCCGTGATGACAGCGTCGCCCGCTAACCCCACCAAGGTCCGCGGCGAGACCATCCTCTCCGTCGACAATCTGGTGAAGCACTTCCCGATCACCCAGGGCGTGCTGTTCCAGCGGCAGATCGGGGCGGTGAAGGCCGTCGACGGCGTGAGCTTCGAGCTGCGTCGGGGCGAGACGCTCGGCGTGGTCGGCGAGTCCGGCTGCGGCAAGTCCACCCTCGCCCGGCTGCTGATGCGGCTGGAGAAGCCCACCTCCGGACGCGCCACCCTGGAGGGCAAGGACCTGTTCAAGGCTTCCGGGGGCGAGCTGCGCCGGTTGCGCCGCAACATGCAGATGGTGATGCAGGACCCGTACACCTCGCTGAACCCGCGGATGACCGTCGGCGACATCATCGGCGAGCCGTTCGAGATCCACCCGGACGCCGCGCCGAAGGGCAGCAAGGCCAAGCGGGTCCAGGAACTGTTGGACCTGGTCGGGCTCAACCCGGAGCACATCAACCGGTACCCGCACCAGTTCTCCGGCGGTCAGCGTCAGCGCATCGGCATCGCCCGCGCGCTCGCGCTGAAGCCCGAGGTGATCGTCTGCGACGAGCCGGTGTCGGCGCTTGACGTCTCCATCCAGGCCCAGGTGATCAACCTGCTCAAGCAGCTCCAGGGCGAGCTGGGGCTCTCGTACATCTTCATCGCGCACGACCTGTCCGTGGTGCGGCACATCGCCGACCGCGTCGCGGTGATGTACCTCGGCCGGATCGTCGAGATCGGCACCGAGGACGAGATCTACGAGCGGGCCACCCACCCGTACACCCAGGCTCTGCTCTCTGCCGTGCCGGTGCCGGACCCGGAGGCCCGCGACCAGCGCAACATGATCCGGCTGGTCGGCGACGTGCCCAGCCCGGCCGACCCGCCGAGCGGGTGCCACTTCCGGACCCGCTGCTGGAAGGCCCAGGAGGTCTGCGCCGTCGAAGACCCGGCAACGGTCCCGAGGGCGGCGGACCCCCACCCCTCGGCCTGCCACTTCGCCGAACTCCGCCCCACCCCGGCCTGACCGCACCTGACCCCTGCCGTTGATCATGAAGTTATTGCCCTGACACGCCGACGTGCAGGGCAATAACTTCATGATCGACGGGGTCGAGCCCAGGGGGTTAGTGGAAGAAGTGGCGGGTTTTGGTTAGGTACATCGTTACGTTGGCCTTCTTGGCTGCTTTGATGACCTCTTCGTCGCGGATCGAGCCGCCGGGCTGCACGATGGCGCGGACGCCGGCGTCGATGAGGATCTGCGGACCGTCGGCGAACGGGAAGAACGCGTCCGAGGCGGCGACCGAGCCACGGGCCCGGTCGGCGCCGGCGCGGGTGACCGCGAGTTGCGCCGAGTCGACCCGGTTGACCTGACCCATGCCGACCCCGACCGTGGCGCCGTCCTTGGCGAGCAGGATCGCGTTGCTCTTCACCGCGCGGACCGCCCGCCAGGCGAACGCGAGATCCCGCAGCAGCTCCTCGTCGGCGGCCTCGCCGGTTGCCAGCTGCCAGTTCGCCGGGTCGTCGCCGGGGGCGTTCACCCGGTCGGCGACCTGGGCCAGCACGCCACCGGTCACCGGCCGCAACTCCACCAGCGCCGGCGTCCAGGCCGGTGCCCGCAGCAGCCGGATGTTCTTCTTGCCCTGCAACACCTCGACCGCGCCCTCGTCGAAGCCGGGCGCGACCACCACCTCGGTGAAGATCTCGGCGACCTGCCGGGCCAGCTCGACCGAGACCGGCCGGTTGACCGCGATGACGCCGCCGAACGCCGAAACCGGGTCGCAGGCGTGCGCCAGGCGGTGCGCCTCGGCGACGTCCGCGCCGACCGCGATGCCGCACGGGTTGGCGTGCTTGATGATCGCCACCGCCGGCTGGTCGGCGAAGTCGTTCGCGGCCCGCCAGGCGGCGTCCGCGTCGACGTAGTTGTTGTACGACATCTCCTTGCCGTGCAGCTGCTCGGCCTGGGCCAGCCCCGCCGGGGCGTCCGGGTCGGTGTAGAGCGCGGCGGGCTGGTGCGGGTTCTCCCCGTAGCGCAGCGCGGTCGACTTGCGCAGCGCCAGCCCCGCGAACTGCGGCCACCAGTCGTCGGCGGGTGCCAGCTCCTGGGCGCACCACTGGGCCACCGCGACGTCGTACTCGGCGATGTCGGCGAACGCCCGGGCGGCCAGAGCGCGACGCTGGGCCAGGGTGAAGCCACCCTCGCTGAGCGCGCCGATCAGCGCCGGGTAACCGGCCGGGTCGGTGAGCACGGCGACCGAGGCGTGGTTCTTGGCGGCGGCCCGCACCATGGCCGGGCCACCGATGTCGATCTGCTCCACGCACTCCTCGACGCCGGCGCCGGAGGCGACGGTCGCCTGGAAGGGGTAGAGGTTGGAGACCAGCAGGTCGAACGCCGCCACGCCCAGCTCGTCGAGCTGTGCCACGTGGGTGTCCTTGCGCAGGTCCGCGAGGAGACCCGCGTGCACCTTCGGGTGCAGGGTCTTCACCCGACCGTCGAGCACCTCGGGGAAACCGGTCACCGTCTCCACCGGCGTCACCGGCACCCCGGCGGCGGCGATGGTGCCCGCCGTGCTGCCGGTGGACACGATCTCCACGCCGGCCGCGTGCAGGGCCTGAGCCAGCTCGACCAGCCCGGTCTTGTCGTAGACGCTGACCAGCGCCCGCCTGATCGGGCGGCGCCCGTCCTGAGTGGGACTCACGGAACCGTGACCTTCCTTCCGGTGATGGTCCAGCCTTCGCGGACCAGCCGACCGACCTGCTCGACGAGCTGGCGCCGCTCGGCTTCCTTGATGCGCTCGGTGAGCGTGTCGACGTCGTCGTCGTCGAGCACCGGCACCGCGACCTGCGCGACGATCGGCCCGGTGTCCATGCCGGCGTCGACGAAGAAGAGGGTGGCGCCGGTGAGCTTCACGCCGTAGGCGAGGGCGTCACGCGGGCCGTGGATGCCGGGAAACGCCGGCAGCAGCGTGTTGTGCGTGTTCAGGTAGCGGTCGCCGAAGGCGGAGAGGAAGTGCGGACCGACCAGCTTGAGGAAGCCGGCGGAGATGACCAGGTCGGGCTGGTGCTTCGCGACGTGCGCGGTGAGCGCGAGGTCCCAGGCTTCCCGGGTGTCGTGGTCGCGGACCCGCTCGACGAAGGTCGGCACCCCCGCCGCGTGGGCCCGGTCCAGGCCCGCGATGCCGTCGCGGTCCGCGCCGACCGCGACGACCTGTGCGCCGTACGCGGGGTCGGCGGCGGCATCCAGCAGCGACTGGAGGTTGCTCCCGGAGCCGGAGATGAGGACGACGATGCGGGCGACAGGCGCGGGCTCGGTCACCGGGCCACCCTATCGGGCAGGTCAGGGACGCCCTTCGGCTGGGCCGCGCGCCGATCTTCGACGGTGCCGATGTGCGTCGACCCGATACGCTGCCGCTCGCTCGGGCCGGACGCCGCACCGGCCCACACACCGACCCTGATCCGGGGCACACGCCCTTTGCTCTGCACCCGCCCAGGCACCACCGACCGACAGCGAGCGGTCGACAAGGGCAAGTTTGCCTGCTTTGGGAGACATGTCGTCCTGTTGCTGTGCTGGGCTTTGGGAGGACTGACCGCGATCATGGATGGAAACAAAGAGCACCAACTGACGGAACCAGTCCAAGGAGCTTCTCGAATGCAGCCCGGTAACCCCGGTCAGGACCCGTACGGCCAGCAGCCCAACCAGGACCCGACCGCTCCCCAGCCGCCGGCCGCCCCGTACGGCCAGCAGCCGACCTCCGGCCAGCCGTACGGCCAGCAGCCGCACGACCCGTACGCCGCGCCGCAGGCCCCCTACGGTCAGCAGCCCACCTCGG
>NZ_JAKKFF010000098.1 GCF_022229015.1 Micromonospora foliorum | reverse complement strand
CCCCGGCCGACGCACCGACGCGCCAACCGCCGGCTGAGCGGCGCACCGCGGCGCGGCGCCGACGCCTACGCCAACCCGGAGCCGCCAACGCAGAGCGGCTCCGGGCCGGGCGAACCGGACCGGAGCCGCTCGTACGAATGTCTCAGCTCCACACCTTGGAGTTGCTCATCTCCGTGGTGAGGTAGTTTTCGCGGGCGATGCCCACGGCACCGCCGATCTCGTTCAGGATCCGGTTGATGTCCCGGACCGCCGCGTCCCACTTCGCCTGGTGCTGCTCGTAGGCAACCCGGTCCTCGCCGTCCCAGTGCAGCTTGGTCAGCATCGACCGCAGCGTGTCAAGCTTTTCCTCGAGGGTCTTCGAGATGGCCTGCATCTGCTGGTTGCTGCTCTCGAGGACCGCATAGTCAACTTTGATCGTCACGATTTCCTCCTCTGCCGGCTGCGGATCACGGGTTGAGAGCAGAGTGGAACTTGTCCAGCATCTGCTGCTGCTCTTCGTCGTTGACCTGGTGCGTCGTACCCGACTTGTCGAGCAGGTCAGCGATGCTGTCCATCGCCGTCAGCAGTTTGACGGTGTCCTCGTTCCAGCGCGTCATCAGCGACTGGAAGCCCGTGGACGCCTGACCCTTCCACGCGATGGCCAGGTCGTCGACCACGTTCCACAGCTTCTTCAGCTCGCCGTCGACCTCGCTGCGCGTGGACCGCACGTCACTCGCGGCGGTATGCAGAGTCGCAGCTTCGACCTCGAACGCCATGCTTCACACCCTTCCGTCTGTTGTGGTGGCGGCTTCGCCGCACCCTCCCCCGCGGCAAGGCAGCAACACCCCACCGACGGACACTCCTGTGAAGACCGTAGCGGAACCTGTCCAGCCCTCGCAGCCCTGACCGGTGACGTTCGATGGATGGTGGTGAATCGGGCCGAGACGGCCCACCACCCCTACCGAACGGTCGATCCCGCTCAGGCCGGCTCAGACCAGGCGGTCTGAATCAGCTGCTGGCCATCGCGACGGCGAACCAGGGTGCCCCGGCCGGGCGGCTGCGGGCTCGGTCGCAACGTGCCGAAGACCGCGCCCTCCTCCCGGTTGCCGGACATCAGCAGGCCCGGCGAGTCCAACTCGCGCAGCCGCTGCAGCACCGGCTCGTAGAGCGCCCTGGACACACCGCCGACCCGGCGCGTGACGATCAGGTGCAGACCGATGTCGCGGGCCTGCGGCAACAGCTCCTGCAGGGCGCTGAGCGGGTTGCTGCCGCCGGAGGCCACCAGGTCGTAGTCGTCCACCAGGATGTACAGATCCGGACCCTTCCACCAGCTCCGGTCGCGCAGCTGGGCGGTGGTCACGTCCGGGCCGGGCAGTCGGTTGGAGAGCGCGCTACGGATCGACCCGAGCCCCTGGGCGAACGCCTGGTTCGACGGGGCGTAGTCGAGCAGGTGGTCACCCTCCACGGCACCCAGCAGGCCACGCCGGTAGTCGGCGATCACCAGCCGGGCCTGCGCCGGGGTGTACCGCTCGGTGATCCCCCGGGCGATCAGACGCAGCAGGTTGGTCTTGCCGCACTCCGCGTCGCCGAAGACCGTCAGGTGCGGCTCGTTGGCCAGGTCCAGGTAGACCGGCGCGAGTGCCGACTCGTTGACACCGATCGGGAGCCCCGGTGCCGACCGGTCGATGATCCGGGCCAGCTCCGCCACCGGCAGTCGGCGCGGCAGCAGCCGCACCTTCGGCGCGGGGCGGCCCGGCCAGTTCGCCGCCACGTGCCCGGCCAGGGCCAGCGACGCCTCGCTCAGATCGTCGATGTCGCGACGACCGTCGATCCGCGAGATGGCGGTGAGGAAGTGCAGCTTGTCCCGGGTCAGGCCCCGACCGGGCGACTTCTCCGGCACGTTGTTCGCCGCGCGGCGGTCGATCTCGGACTCCGACGCGTCGCCGAGGCGCAGCTCCAACTTGGTGCCGAGCAGATCCCGCATGTTGATCCGGATCTCCGCCCACCGCACGGCGGTGAGCACCACGTGCACACCGAAGCCGAGGCCCCGGTTGGCCAACGTGGTGATGGTCTGCTCCAACTCCTCGTACTCCTGGCGCAGCGTGTTCCACCCGTCCACCACCAGGAACACGTCGCCGAACGGGTCGTCGGCGAACTCACCCGCGGCGCGGCGACGGCGGTAGCTCGCCACCGAGTCGATGCCGTGCTGGGCGAAACGAGCCTCCCGCTCGTCCAGCACGGCGACCACCTCGGCCACCGTCCGGCGGACCGCCTCGACGTCGCGCCGACCGGCCACCCCGGCCAGGTGCGGCAACCGCTCCATGCTGCGCAGCGCGCCCCCGCCGAAGTCCAGGCAGAAGAACTGCACCTCCCGTGGCGTGTGCGTGAGCGCCAGCGAGGCGAGCAGCGTACGCAGC
The DNA here is from genome assembly GCF_022229015.1 of Micromonospora foliorum. GTDB lineage: Bacteria > Actinomycetota > Actinomycetes > Mycobacteriales > Micromonosporaceae > Micromonospora > Micromonospora foliorum. Next base: position 3,167 of record NZ_JAKKFF010000098.1, on the reverse strand, counting down.
ATGGTGCTCTTGCCACTGAGCGACCGACCGACGATGACCACGTTGCCGCCGGCCCCGGCCAGCTCGACCATCATCGGGTCCCGGCGCTGCTCGTACGGGCGGTCCACGACGCCGACCGGCACGGTCAGCCGCCCGCGCCCGGGCCAGGACGCGGTGCACAGCCCGTAGGTCGGGTCGACCGCCAGCGGGCCGAGCAGCTCACCCAGGCCCGGCGGGTCGGCAAGCGGCGGCAGCCACACCTGGTGGGCCGGGCGGCCCCGACCCTTGAGCTGGTCGATCAGCACGTCGAGCATCGCCACGGCCTTGCCGTCGGCCGGCTGCTCCGGCTCCGGGGCCGTGTCCATTGGCACCTGCGGGACCTGCACCGGCACGAAGTCGAGGCCGTACGGCACGATCCGCCGCTGCACCAGCGCCTGCGAGGCGGAGGCCTGCTGCCCCGGCGCCCGGTACGCCCCCGACACGTACGCGGCCCGGAACCGCAGCATCGTGCTGGTGTCCGTCTTGAGGTAGCCGTGGCCCGGCGCGTTCGGCAGCTCGTACGCGTCCGGCACGCCGAGCACGATCCGGCTCTCCACCGCGGAGAACGTCCGCAGACCGATCCGGTACGACAGGTGCGTGTCGAGGCCCCGCAGCTTGCCCTCTTCGAGGCGCTGGCTGGCCAGCAGCAGGTGCACGCCGAGGGACCGACCCAACCGGCCGATCATCACGAACAGGTCGATGAAGTCCGGTTTGGCGGCGAGCAGTTCGCTGAACTCGTCACAAATGATCAACAGGCTGGGCATCGGCGCCAGCGGCTCACCGGCCGAGCGCGCCTTCTCGTACTCGAAGCGGGAGACGTAGTTGCCGGCGGCGCGCAGCAGCTCCTGCCGGCGCACCATCTCGCCGGCGAGCGCGTCGCGCATCCGGTCGACAAGCGGCAGCTCGTCGGCCAGGTTGGTGATCACCGCGCTGGTGTGCGGCAGCGCCTCCAGCGAGGCGAAGGTCGCGCCGCCCTTGAAGTCCACCAGGACGAAGTTCAGTTCCTCCGACGAGTGGGTCACCGCCAACGCGGCCACCACCGTCCGCAGCAGCTCGCTCTTGCCGGAGCCGGTCGCGCCGATCACCAGACCGTGCGGGCCCATGCCCTCGTGCGCCGACTCCTTGAAGTCGAGCTCGACCACGTTGCCGTCCGGGCCGACACCGAGTGGGATGCGCAGCCGATCGCGGTGACCACGCGGACGCCAGGTGTTCTGCACGTCCACCGCCGCGGCGTCACCCACGCCGAGCAGGTCCGGCAGTTCCGTGCTGCGGGCCAGCGGCTCGTCGCCGCCGGTCTGCTGCTGGGAGAGCCGGAAGGGGGCGATCTGACGGGCCAGCCCCTCGGCGGCCTCGGCGCTGAGCCGGTCGGGCCGACCCAGGGTCGACGACGAGCTGCCCCGGACCAGGTCGAGTGAGCTTCCGTCGCCCACGTCGAGGCAGAGCAGCCAGCGGCCGGCGTCGCGCGGCACCGTGCCGGAGAGGTCGATCACGGTGGCGCCGAGCAGCCCCGGGCCCACGAGCTGGCAGGTGGGTGAGATCTCCCCACCGTCGATCACGACGACCAGGTGCGGGGCGGTGGTCAGCGGCTTCGCCTCCGGCGCGAACCGAGGCCGACCGGCCAGCTCGGCGGTGAGCGACGCCTCGGCCTCGGCCAGGCTGGCGAAGACCAGCCGGCGCGCGCCGGCCGCGTCCGTACGACCACTGTGGTGGGCGTGTGGCAGCCACTTCACCCAGCCCCAGGACGACTGCCGGTCGGGTGCGGCGACCACCGCGATCACCAGGTCGTCCGGTGCGTGGAAGGTGGCCAACTGCCCCAGCGCCGCCCGGGTCAGGTCGAGCACGGGCTCGCGGTCGCCGCGCAGCACCACCCGACTGAACGCGCGCACCGACAGCGCCGTCGGCAGGTCGGGCACCGTCGAGTGTGCCCGGACGAACCGGCGGAGCGCGATGGCGCTCATCGGCTCCAGGTCCTCCACCGGCTTCGTCTCCGGAGGGACGATCTCCACGGCGAGCCGCTGCGGGCCGAGGGCGATCCGGGTCTCGCCGAAGTCGTCCTCGGTGATCCGCCGCTCCCAGAGTCGCCGGGACGCGGCGATCGACCAGAGCGCGTCGGGCTCCGGGTGCCGCCAGGCCATCGCCGCCCGCTGCTGCTCGGCGGCACGCCGGGTGCGCTTGCGCATCTGGGCCAGATAGCGCATGTAGTCGCGGCGGTCGGCGTTCAGCTCGGCCTTGTCCTTGCCACCACTGTTGGCCAGCGAACCGATCGCCATGCCGAGCATCGAGACACCGAACAGCCCACCGGCGACGTAGGTCATCATGCCGCCGCCCTTGCCGGCGTAGAGGAACGCCATGGCACCGACCCCGCAGAACATCGGCAGGATCATGAGCAGCTGCCCCATCCCGCGGGGCGTCGGCTCGGGCAGTTCGGGAGGCGACTCCAGCAGCACCTCGCCGCGCGGTAAGGCCGGCCCCGGCTGACGCGGGAGCCGGCGGAACACCACCGTGCTCACGGCTGTCTCCTCCCCAGAAGCGGCCCCGATGACGTACGGCCCGCGGAACACCGCCCGTGGGTGGGCATCGTACGTGCCGTCATCGTAGGTAATCTGCCGTGTGCGCGGTGGACCCGGACCGCAGCATCACAGACAGCCGATCACAGACGCACACCTGGAGGCCACAGTGGCGACGAAGACGGCGACCGGTGGTCTGAGCCGGATCACCATCGTGGCTCCGCGTACCCGGATGGATCTGGCGCTGCCGTCGGACGTGCCGCTGGCCGACCTGCTCCCCACTCTCCTGCGCTACGCCGGCGAGGACATGGCCGACGAGGGTGCGCGGCACGGCGGCTGGGCACTGTCCCGGTTGGGCGGTGCGCCCCTCGACGGTGGTCGTACCGCCGCGCAGCTCAGCGTCCGCGACGGCGAGGTGCTCTACTTCAACCCCCGGTCCGACGCCGCACCGGAGATCGTCTTCGACGACGTGGTGGACGCGGTCGCCACCGCGACCAACCAGCGCCCCGGCGCCTGGCAGGTCGGTGCGACCCGTTCCTTCGCGGTGGTCTTCGCGGCGGCGGCGCTCGGCGCCGGCGCGTTGGCAGCCCTCTTCGCCGGCCCGCCGCACCTGCCCGGCGCGTTGGCCGCGCTGCTGGTCGC
>NZ_JAKKFF010000097.1 GCF_022229015.1 Micromonospora foliorum | reverse complement strand
CCGCCCGGATCGCCGACGCGAAGGCGCAGGCGGCAGCCGCCGAGCAGCGCGCAACCGAGGAATTGGCTGGGCTACCGCCGCCGCACCCCCGGTGACACCGTCAGGATCCCGAGCTGTGGTCACCCCGGTTCGACCCACGCCGTCTGGATGAGCTGCTGACCGTCGCGGCGGCGCACAAGAGTGCCGCGACCCGCCGGCTGCGGGCTCGGCCGCAGGTTGCCCAGGACGGCGCCCTCCTCCCGGTTTCCGGACATCAGCAGGCCCGGCGAGTCGAGTTCGCGCAAGCGTTGCAGGACCGGCTCGTAGAGCGCGCGGGCGATGCCGCCGACTCGGCGCGTGACGATCAGGTGCAGGCCGATGTCGCGGGCCTGGGGCAGCAGGTCGAGCAGAGCGCCGAGCGGGTTGCTGCCGGCCGAGGCGACCAAGTCGTAGTCGTCGATCAGGACGTAGAGTTCCGGACCCTTCCACCAACTCCGGTCGCGCAGCTGGGTGGTGGTCACCTCCGGCCCGGGCAGGCGATTCTGCAGAGCGCCGCGAATGGACATCATGCTCTGGCTGAACACCTGGTTCGACCCGGCGTAGTCGAGCAGGTGGTCCCCCTCCACCGCGCCCAACAGGCTACGCCGGTAGTCGGCGATCACCAGTCGGGCCTGGGCCGGCGTGTGCCGCTCGGCGATGCCCTGGGCGATCAGCCGCAACAGGTTGCTCTTGCCGCACTCGGCGTCCCCGAAGACGCTCAGGTGCGGCTCGACGGCGAAATCGAGGTGGACCGGCGCGAGCGCGGACTCGTTGACCCCGATGGGCAGCCCTGGTGTAGCTCGGTCGACGACCTTGGCCAGCTCGGACACGGTCAGCTTCTGCGGCAGCAGACGTACCTTCGGGGCGGGAGGGCCCGGCCAGCTCGCCGCCACCTGCCGGGCCAGTGCCACCGACGCCTCCGTGAGGTCCTCGGTGTCGCGCAGGCCGTCGATGCGTGAGAGCACGGCGAGGAAGTGCAGCTTGTCGCGGGTCAGACCTCGACCGGGCGAGCCGACCGGGACGTTCTGCGCGGCGCGCCGGTCGAACTCCGACTCGGCCGCATCGCCGAGCCGCAGTTCCAGTTTGGTACCGAGGAGATCCCGCATGGTCATCCGGATCTCCGCCCAACGCACTGCGGTGACGACCACGTGGATGCCGAAACCCAGCCCTCGATTGGCCAGATTGTTGATGATCTGTTCCAGCTCCTCGTACTCCTGGCGCAGGGTGTTCCAGCCGTCGACAACCAGGAAGATGTCGCCGAACGGGTCGTCGGGAAACTCGCCGCTCGCCCGCCGACGCCGGTAGTCAGCCATCGAGTCGACGCCCTGCCGGGCGAACCGGGTCTCCCGGTCGTCGAGGGCGGCGACCACCTCGGCCACTGTCCGGCGGACCCTCTCGGTGTCCCGACGAACGGCCACCCCCGCCACGTGCGGCAGCTCCTCCAGGCCGCGCAGCGCGCCACCGCCGAAATCCAGGCAGAAGAACTGCACTTCGCGTGGGGTGTGGGTGAGTGCCAGCGAGGCGATCATCGACCGCAGCAGGGTGCTCTTGCCGCTGAGCAGGCCACCCACGATCACCACGTTGCCGCCTGACCCACCGAGGTCCACCATCATCGGGTCGCGGCGCTGCTCGTACGGCCGGTCCACTACGCCCACGGGGGCGGTGAGCCGACCTCGGCCGGCCCAGTCCGCAGTACACAGCCCGAAGCGCGGGTCCACGCGCAGGGGTGGCAGCAGCTCACCCAGGCTCGGCGGTTCGGCCAACGGCGGCAACCAGACCTGGTGCGCCGGACGGCCCCGGTCTCGGAGCCGTTCCACCAGCAGGTCGAGCACCGTCTTGCCGGCGATGGCCTCCGCCAGGGCGGAGCCCGGCTCGGCTCCGTCGTGGCCGGGCGTTCGCGACACGTACCCCGCCCGGAAGCGCACCATGGCCGAGTTGCCGGCCTTCAGGTAGCCGTGACCCGGCGCGTTCGGCAACTCGTACGCGTACGGAACGCCGAGCACGATCCGGCTCTCCACAGCGGAGAACGTCCGCAGACCGATCCGGTACGACAGGTGGGTGTCCAGACCGCGCAGCTTGCCCTCCTCCAGCCGCTGCGAGGCCAGCAACAGGTGCACACCGAGCGACCGGCCGAGCCGACCGATCATCACGAACAGGTCGATGAAGTCGGGCTTCGCGGCCAGCAACTCGCTGAACTCGTCACAGATGATCAGCAGGCTCGGCAAGGGCGCCAGCGGTTCGCCGGCCGCGCGGGCCTTCTCGTACTCGAAGCGGGAGACGTAGTTGCCGGCCGCGCGCAGCAGCTCCTGCCGGCGCACCATCTCGCCAGCGAGCGCGTCGCGCATCCGGTCGACAAGTGGCAGCTCGTCGGCCAGGTTGGTGATCACCGCGCTGGTGTGCGGCAGCGCGTCCAGCGAGGCGAAGGTCGCGCCGCCCTTGAAGTCCACCAGGACGAAGTTCAGCTCCTCCGACGAATGCCGCGCCGCCAGCGCGGCGACGGTGGTCCGCAGCAGTTCGCTCTTGCCGGAGCCGGTCGCGCCGATAACCAGGCCGTGCGGGCCCATCCCCGCCTGGGCCGACTCCTTCAGGTCGAGCAGGACCGTTGTCCCGTCCAACTCGAAACCGATGGGCACCTGAAGGTGCTGCTCCGCGCCCACGGACGCGGCGGGGCCGTTGAAGGCCACCAGTGCCTGGTAGTCGGTGAGGCCGAGGATCTCCAGCGCTTCGTCCCGGGACTCCCAGGCGCCATGACGAGCGCCGCCGGGCGGGGACACCGCCGACAGGCCCCAGGCCTGGGCGATCATGGAGATCATCGATGTCGCGCCGTCGGTGACGGCGACGCCGAACTCCGAGCCGAAGTCGGGGTCGACGTCGGTCACGGTCAGCTCGGGAAGGGCGATGCGGAAGGTGCGCCGCCCCTGGATGGCCCAGCCGGGCATCGACAGCGGCAGGCGGGCGGCATGGTCCGGGTCGACCATCGACTCCTGCGGCTCCGACAGGCGGGTCTCGATCCTCAGCTGCGGTAACTCGATCAGCTCCTGGGGAATGGACCGCCAACTTCGCTCGACCACAGCCAGGTGGAACCCGTACCCCAATCCCTTGTTGGCCAGCTCGATGACGCGGGCGGTGAAGTCCGGTTGCAGCGCGACGAAGTCCTGCCAACGGTCCACGACGAGGAAGATGTCCGGCTGCGGGCCGGCGTTCAGACTGCCGCGCCGCGCCCGGAGGCTGGTCGGCGACTCCAGCTCGTGCTCACGGAACAGGCGCTTGCGCCGCAGCACGTCCTCCTCGAGCTGGCTCAGCAACGTGCCCAGCTCGACCACCTCGTCGTCGCCCAGGACCGTCTCGACGTGGGGTAGCCGCCGCATCGGCCCGAGCCAGTTGCCACCGGACTCAAGGCAGTGGAAAACGACCTCGTCGGCCGAGTGGGTGAGAGCGAGCCCGCCGATGATCGTGCGAAGCAGGGTGGTCTTTCCCATCCCGGGACGTCCCACGATCAGCAGGTGCCCCTCCGACGAGGCGAGATCGAGCGAGACAGGTTCCCCGGCCGGTTGGTCGATGCGGTGGTTGAGACCGACCGGCACCTTGAGCAGCCCGCGCTGACGCCACTCGACCGCGCACAGCTTCACGTCCTCCCGCGCCTGCAACGGGCCCAGCAGATCGCCGAGACGCGGATCCCGCGGGTCCCGCGGATCCCGCTGGCGGTGATGGCCGTCCCGGGACAACGCGATGTGCACCTCGCTGCTCGCTCGACCGAACTGGCACGGGGACTGTTCGGTCGTTCGTTTCGGCAGCTCCAACTGCACGTACCGCCACAGATCCTCGGGGGTGATCCGGCCTCGACCAGTCAGGTCGGCGGCACCGGTGCTCAGGCCCTCGATGACCGTCTCGGTGAAGGCGGAGCGGAGGCGCGGCGTGGCGGCCGTTGCCGGCTGGCCGTCGACGGCGCGCTCGACGGAGTTGGTCGCGGTGATGACGTAGCGGCCGTCGCCAGTCTTCAGTTCCCCGTCGAGGTTGAGATCCGCGGGTGACTTGGCATGGTCGAAGGCACCGCTGTAGCAGCAGTCGAGCAGGATGACCGAGCTGGCGGCCTCGGACTCGTCGAGCAATTCGTGGACGAAGGACGCGGAGATCGACGTCGACGACAGACAGTCGACCTCGGTGTTGGCGACCGCCAGGTAGAGCCGGCCCCGCTTGCCGCGGCGGATCCCATGCCCCGAGAAGTAGAGCAGGATCAGGTCTTCCGGCCCGGCGCTGCGCAGCATCGTCTCCATCGTGCGCTCCACCGAGCTCTTCGACTCGTTCTCCAGCAGCACGGTGCGGTCGAAGGCCCCAATATTGGCGTCGGCCAGCAGACTCTGCAGGTCGCGAGCCTCTTCCCGAGGCGCGTACAGGTCGGCCAACGAGTCGTCGATGTAGCGGTCGTTGGCGATGAGCAGAGCCAGGCGCTGTCCCACCGCTTACGCTCGGACACCACCCGGGTGCTCACCCGGGACGATCGCGGCCTGGTCAGGATCGGGCGAGGCGACAATTGCGTCGGATCGGTGCGGTGCCTTGATCACCCGGGCCAACTCGGCGACGAGGAGAGGATCATCGATCCGGGTGCTTCCCGTGATCACCAACTCGGTCTCGCCGCTGCGCACCGTGATTGACCGTGCTTTGGTTCGCTCGGTGTAGGCGATCGCGATCTGGACGATCGCGCGCATGGTGGTGGCCGAGAAGAGGCCGCCCACCACCAACATTCCCAGCTCCCATGCCTCGGGTGACTTTCCCGGAGCGGGAGTGGGAGCGGGCCTCGTGGCGGGGCCGACGCGCACCCTCGGGATGGCCCGCAGGTCCTCGGCGAACCCCTGGGTGAGGGTGTCGAGCCGTTCGGCGGTCATCGGAAGCTCGGGATGTACGACCATCGTCAGCTCCACCGTCGCCACTCCTTCCGGCACCTGTTCGCTCACCCTCCACATTCAACACCAGCCGCGCACCTGGCTTGCCCCACGAACAGCCGAATCTCCGTGATGGTCGCCGACGATCCTGTTATGGGCTCCGGCTGACGTGGAACGAGTGGCCGGTGCGATCACGGCCGGTACCGTCATCGTCGGGAGCATCGCCGCAGGGTCCTTCCCGCCACCGCCGTGCAGGCGCTTCGCCCCGCAGCGATTCGTCGGGCGTGCTCCCGATCCGTACGAACTCATTCCCCGGGGGGCGCTGACCCGAGCACCGGCCACCGCTGCCCCGGCGAGCACTTCACCATGGCCCTACTGGCGGGCTTCGCCAGGTGGTTGGCGCGCCGGGGCTACACGATGCCCGAGCAGGAACAATATGGATGGGTCGGGCGCCGATGACGAGGGGCGGTGTGGGCGTGGATCAGCGACGGTCGGCGGGTCGACGGGTCAGCGCGAGCCCGAGGGCGATCATGCCAAGGCCGAGGAACAGGTGCAGCCAGTTGTCGGCGTTGTTGAGCGGCACGAAGTTGGCCCCGCTCTGGTGGTCGATGACCAGCCCGTAGAGCCAGAGCACCAGGTAGATGGCACCGCCGGCGATGAGGTAGGTGCGGGCACCGGAGACGGTACGGGCCAGGGCGAGGCCGGCGACGCCGAAGGCGAGGTGGACCAGGTTGTGCAGGATCGACACCTGGAACAGTCCGAGCAGTTTGGCTCCGGACTCGTGCCCGGCGAACTGCAGGGTGTCGTAGTTGCTGGTGATGCCGGGGATGAACCCGAGGATGCCGACCAACACGAAGACGGCACCGACGGCCTGGGCGGCGCTGCGGACCGGGTGTTTGGCTGTGGTCGTGCTGCCGGAGCGGGACTGGTTGACCATTGTTACCTCCGTGAGAGACAGTGCCGCTTATCTCCCCCAACAGGCCGGCCCGAAACCGGACGGGCCCGGTCAGTCGTGACGTAACTGCCGAGCGAGTTCGGCCTCATCCTTCGCGCGATTGACCGCCGGCGCGGCGCCTGAGAAGAGCAGGTACGGCGACCCGAGCGGTCCCTCGTCGGGCGAGGGCAAGCACCTGTGGCGGGCACGGTACTGGACGCAGGGCTCCGAGCCGGGCTGGAGCCAGCAGTGGGAGGATCTTGGCCGCTGCTGAGCGGCACCTGACACGGAGGGTGAGGACGGCCGCTCGCCAGGCACGGCGAGCGGCCGTCCTTGGTCAGAGGCCGGCGGCGTGCGCGGCGGCGGTGCCGCCTACCACCGGTAGGACGATGTTGCTGCTCTTCAGCGCGACCTGCAGGTTCGCGGCGGTGGTGTCCGCCTGGCTGGAGTACTGCGGGTAGCTGGCCACGATGATCACGCCGATCCGGTGACCGGGCTTGAAGACATAGTCCTCCGGCAGCAGTGGGAAGCTGAAGTTGTACGACTCCCCCGGCACCAGCGGCACGGCGACGCGGATCGACTGCCGGTTCTGGGCGTCCATGATGCCCTTGGTGACCAGCTCGTAGTCGGCCGTGGCCACCCGCTTCGTCGTCTGCTTGTAGCAGCCGTCGTCGGTCGGGCTGCTCTCGCCCCAGCAGTCCTCCGTGGTCAGGGTGATGATTCCCTCGCCGGAGGCCCGGTGCGCGACCCGCTCGTCGGTGCCGTAGTCGACCAGGATCGCCCCGAGGTTGGTGTCGGTCTGGTCGGCGGACGCCCGCAGTTGCACGGTCGGGGTGCCGGAGATGTGCAGCGGCGCGGAGAGGGGCGCGGAGAGGAAGGCCAGCCGGTTGGGCTGCACCACGTCCGGGTTGAGGATCATGGTGTTCTGGCTCTGCGTGCGGCTGTCCTGGAACGCCCCGGTCGCCGGCTTCGGGGTGGGCACCAGCCCGAGACCGCCCGCGCCGGTGGTGCCGGGCTGGAGGAACACCTCCGTGTCGGCCTTGCCGGGGATCGGCCAGTCGGCGTGGGTCTCCCACACGTCGGCGGACCGTTCCAGGTCCACCCGCGGCTCATCCATGATGCCGTTGGCGACGCCCTGCAGCCAGAAGTCGAACCACCGGTGCAGCGTCGACACCCACACCGCGCGGCGCGAGTCGAACGGGTCGACGTGGCCCTCCTGCGACAGCCACAGCTTGCGCGGCACGTTGTTCTCCGCCAGGGCGTACCAGAACTTGCTGAAGTGGTCCGGCCGGACGTTGTCGTCGTTGAGGCCGTGGTAGAGCAGCACGCTGGCGGTGACGTTGGGGACCTTCTTGACGTAGCTGCGCTCGTTCCAGAAGGCCGTGTAGTCGCCGTGCTCGTCACCGTCGGCGGCGCCTATCGCGTCGCGCACCGGCTTGCAGTAGTCCCGGCGCTCGGGGTTGGTGACCGTGTTGGCCAGCGACGCCACGTAACTGTTGCCACGGGTGACCACGCCGTTGCTGCGCACGTAGTCGTAGTACTCGGTCGGTCCGCTGATGGGCACCACCGTGGTCAGGCCCTGCACGCCGGTCACCGCCGTGGCCATGGCCAGCGAGCCGTCGTACGACTTGCCGATCATCCCTGTCTTGCCGTTGTGCCAGTCCGCCTTGACGATCTCACCGGCGGCGTTACGGGCGGTGGCCCGGCCGTTGAGCCAGTTGACGGCCTGCTTGGCGCTCAAGTTGTCCTGGTTGGCGTTGGTGGTCGGGCAGCCGGTGGAGTTGTTGGTACCGACCATGTCCAGCAGGATGACCGCGTAGCCGCGCGGCACGAAGTAGTTGTCGTAGAACAACGGCCACTTGTCCAGCAGCCCGTCGCCGTCGAGGTCCGCCTTGCACTCGGACTCGTTGCCTCGGCAGACCGTCGAGTAGTAGGGGCTGGCGTCCATCACCACGGGGGCCTTGAGCCCCTGCGCGGTGGCCGCCGGCCGCATCAGGTCGAACGCGATGATGTCGCGCAGACCGTCGTTGTCGCTGTCGAAGGTGGAGTCGATGAAGAGGCGCTCCCGAATGGCGTCGGCGTAGCCGAACACCGGCTGGGTGACGCCGTCCTGGACGACGATCGACGGCGGACCGTCCGCCGCCAGCGCTTGCGGCGCCGCGCCGAGGGCGGCGAGCACCGTCGCGGACAATACGGCCACGCCAGTGCGCCAGCGCGTTCCCACTGTAGCCATGCAGTCTCCTTGATGTGTCCGAGGTTGCGTACGCTACGAGCCGGTGGCCTGTGCCACCACCTGCACGTGTAGGAACTTCGTTCGGTGTGGTTCGACGCGGGCCGCACCGAGGTGCTTGGGCGACGGGACTACGGCGGGCCGGCCAGCACCAGCTCCCGTAGCCACCGGTCGAGGGCCGGGGCGTCCAGGCCACCCGGCCAGCCGCGCAGCAGGGCACCACCCTTGGCCACCAGCACCACGGCCGGCGGCTCCCGCACCGCGTACGAACGCCAGATCGTCTGCTGGTCGTCCAGGACGACCGGATACTCCACCCGGTGCGCGCGGAGGTAGTCCTGGACCTCGTCGGCCTGGTCCGCGCCGGCCACGCCGACGAAGACCACCCGGTCGCGATAGCTGCGGGCCAGCTCACTGAGGGCGGCCTGGCGGTCGGCGCAGGTGGTGCACCAGGAGCTGAAGAAGGTGAGCACGACAGGACGCTGCGCCCACAGCTCGGCGGCGGCCAACGGTGTGCCGTCGGTCAACGCGCCGGTGAACGCCGGGGCGGCCGGAGCGGTGCCGGGCGCCGGGCGCAACGCCAGGTCGGCGGGGACCGGCCCGGGCAGCGCCGCCGTCCCTCCGGCGGGCGTCGGCGCGGGCTCGGGGTCGGGCGTGCTGCATCCGCCCAGCAGTGCCGCGACCAGCAACAGCGGCAGGAGTACCCGCCTCATGACGGGACCACCGCCACCAGCGCCGGGCCCTCGCTGCTGTCCGGCGTCAGGTCGAGCGCCGGCCGGCCGTCCACCTCCAGCCGGTAGGAGGTCCGCTGCGGCACCCGCACTCCGACGGCGAACTCGCAGTAGGTGGGCAGACGTTCGACCCCCAGGTCCTCGGCGAAGGCGGCCACCGCGGTCCCCGCCGGCAGCTGCCCGCTGGCCAGCGCCGTCCCGTCCGGGTCCAGCACCCGGAACGGCGCCCGGTTGTGGAAGTGCTGGTACGGACCGGTGCCGGCGCAGTCCACGCCCGCGGCCCGGATGTTGATGTCGCGAACCAGGACCCGGACGGTCGTCGGGGAGACCGCCTCCTGGGCGCCGCCGCCGACGCCGCAACCGGTCGCACCGGCCAGCAGCAGGGGCAGCAGCGTCATGATGCCTCGCCGCACGTCATCCTCCTTCCGCCCGCCTGCCGGGTCCGCGGCGGCTGGCCGCCGCGGACCCGGCAGGAACGGGGTCAACCTCGGGCGCCGGTCAGGACTTCTCGACCCGGCACTGCTTGGTCACCGTCTTCGTCGGGTCGCTCTCCGAGGTCGCGGTGAGCTTCACGAAACCGGTGGCCGCGGCCTCGGCGGTGGCACCCACCGACACCGTGACCGTGGTGGCCTTGCCGAACTGCGCGGTGGCGAGCTGGTTGGGCAGCCAGGTCCGCCAGCCCTTGCCGGCCACCTCCGCCGACAGGCGGTAGACGTCCGACTTCAGGTACGCGCTGACGTTCTCCGGGTGCTGCTGCCCGCCGGCCGAGTACGAACCGGTGTTGGTCAGCTCGAACGAGCAGGTCACCCCGCGGTTGGTCGGCTTGCCGCCACCGGTCACCTCACCCTTGCCCAGCAGCACGTCGTGAGTGCTCGGCCCGCCGGTGCCGTCCAGCGAACGCACCGCCACGGTGTAGGAGAGCGAGCCGGCCGAGTCCCGCTTGAGGTCGATGACGTAGAAGTGCAGCCGGTTGGCCTCGTCGACGTACTCGTACTGGCTGCCGGTGTCCGCGCCGGCGTGGAACAGCGCGTCGGAGAGCTGCCGGTAGTCACCCATGGTGATCTTCTGCGGGGTGCCGTCCGGCCGGTAGAAGTCGATCATGTCGATGTCCTGCGGGTTAGCGTCCACCACCCACTGGAACGGCGCGCTGTCGGCGTTCTTCGTCTTGCTCAGCAGCACGCCACTGTCCGGGGTGAAGGAGTCCGCGCCCATCCGGTCGACGACCTCGACGGTGTAGTTGTTGAAGTTGCCACCGTCGCACAACGGGTCGGTGCTGACCCCACACGTCGGCGACAGGTCCTTGTTCAGCGCGATGTTCACGCCGCTCAGACCCTTCGGGCCGGCGTCGACCGCCCGGGACGTGACCTGCGCGACCACCAGGCCCGAGGAGGCCAGCGCCTCCCGCGACAGCCGCAGCACGTGCTCCTCACCGAGCAGGCCGATCTTGAGCTTGTCCCGCACGGTGTGCAGCGAGCCCATCGAGCCGCCGTTGGTCGGCGGGATCTGCCAGCGGGTGTGCGGACCGCCCGGGCCGTTGAACGACCCACGCGACATCATGCTCCAGATGCCGGTGTACGCCCTGCGCAGCGGCTCGCCGTACGGGTTGTTGTAGTTGTCGCCGATGCCCAGCAGATGGGTCAACTCGTGGGCGTAGACGCCCATGCCGGAACTCTCCCCCTGCGTCGAGGAGCCGCCGCCGGCGTTCGGCCACAGTGTCGCCGCCGCCTTCCACGAGGTCCAGTCCACGTAGCGGGTCTTCGCCCAGTTCGGCAGGTTGGGGTCCGGTGGGCCCCACGCGTCCGGCACGTCCTCCTTGTTCTGGAAGATCATCTGCCCGAACTCCTGCCAGGTCGACGACTCGTCCTGGCCGGCGCTGAGGATGAACACCAGCTCGTACTGGTTGGCGACCTCCTCGCCGACCGCCGCCCGCCAGGCGCCCAGGCCGTCGGTGCGGATGTTCTTGCCGCACACGTCCCCGCTCGGACAGGCGCCCGGGTTGAACCCGTTGTCCAGCCCGTACTGGTAGGACTTGGAAGGCATCTGGTACGGCCCGAACCCGGTGAGGTCGACGCCGTAGCGGCCGTTGGAGTCCTGCATCCAGTACTCGTGCAGGGTGTGGCCCTTGTTGAGGGTGTTCGGGGTGTTCAGGAAGTCCTGGTAGAACGTCGGCACGTCCGCCCGGGGAATGTTGGTCGCGACGGACTGGGGGTTGCCGAACACCGTCGAGCGGGCCCGCTGGGAGACCGCGAACGTCTCGTCAGGATAGTCGAGCGCCACCAGGGCGATCTTGAAGTTACGGACCGAACCGGACACGCTCGGGTCGGCCCAGTTCCTGCCGGGCACGGCCTTGTAGTCGTTCCAGGTCATCGTGTCCGGGTTCTGCCAGGCCTGCGGGTCGAGGACCTGGAACGGCGCGGTGCCGCCGGCCGGGTTGGCCGGGGCCGCGGCGGCCTGCGCCGCCCCGGTCGCCACGAGCGTGGTCACGACGGCTGCGGCCAGCACGGCCCGTCTCAGCCGTGTTCGGTGGGGGGTAGCACGGTGCACGGAACCACCTCTCGTCGGAGGAAAACGCGGCGCTGGCGTCC
>NZ_JAKKFF010000096.1 GCF_022229015.1 Micromonospora foliorum | reverse complement strand
CGCAGCCACACCGCCGTCGAGGACGCGCCCTGTGCCGTCGCGGTGCCTCGGCCATCCAGCTCCCGTACCAGGGTCAACTTGACCGCCGCCAGGCGCTGCTCCAGGCGATGCGTCGCCTCCAAAGCTGCCACGAGATCGCGTTCCGTGGCAGCCCAGGCGGCCGTGTCGAAGCAGGCCGCTACCGCAACCTCGGCCTGCTCCAACGCATCGATCACCACCGAAAACTAGAACAGGTGTACGACACTTTTCGGCCCCGTGGGCTGGTCCGGTCGAGGCGGATCACCACAGCGGACGTGACGTAGCCTCCGGCCATGATCGAACGCGTGAGGGTCGCGGTTGTCGGTGTCGGTAACAACACGTCCGCGTTGGTGCAGGGGCTTGCCCTCTACCGCCAGAGCGGCAGCCTGGTCGGAATTCGCAGACCGATGATCGACGGGCTCGGGGTGGGCGACATCGACGTCGTGGCGGCCTTCGCCACCTCCGAGGAGAAGGTCGGTCGGGACCTGACCGAGGCGATCTTCCTGGCGCCCAACAACTTTCCTCGGCTGAACTGCGACCTGCCCGAAGCGGGTGTGCCGGTCACGAAGGGCCTCGTCGACGCGAGCGAGGTGCAGCGGGTGGCGGCGGCGCTGGCAGGGGCGGAGGTGCTGCTCTACTCGGCACCGAGTGGCCGGCCGGAGATCGCCCGGGCGTACGCCGCGGCAGCCCACACGGCGGGCGTCGCCTTCATCAACACCACCGCCGACCCGGTCGCCCGCGATCCACAGTTGCTGGACCGCTTCGAGGCTGCCGGTCTGCCGTTGCTCGGCGACGACCTGGCCAGCCAGTTCGGCACCTCGGTGCTGCACAACGCGCTGCTGCGACTGTTGGAGGAGCGGGGCCTCACTCTGGTCAGCTCCTACCAGGTCAATCTGGGCGGCACCGAGGACTTCCGCAACCTGGTCGAGAACCCCAACACCAAGAAGCAGTCGAAGCTCAACGCCCTGTCGGGCGCTGACCGCGTCGAGGTGGCCCCGCTCGGATACATGCCGCATCTCGCGTCGCAGAAGGTGGCTCACCTCAACCTTGAGGCGCAGGGTTGGGGTGAGACCTCGGTGAGCCTCGACGTGAAGCTGAAGGTGCATGACCCGAGTGGCGCTGCGGGGATCAACATCGACCTCATCCGCATCGCCGCCAGCGCGCTACGGAACGGGCGTGGTGGTCATTGCGCCGAGGCGACGTCGTTGCTCAAGTCGCCGCCGGGAACGGCGATCTGAAGTCCGTCTCCCTCAGGCCGCGCCGACGGAGCGGTAGACCTCCAGGGTCTGCCGGGCGATGGCGTCCCAGGAGAAGTGCTGCACCGCGCGCCGCCGGCCGGCAAGGCCGAACCGCTCGGTGCGCGCCGGATCGGCGAGCAGGGTGTTGATCGCGGCCGCGAGGTCGGCCACGAAGCGGTCCGGGTCCAGGGGGGTGCCCGAGCCGTCGGTGGCCTGCTCGATCGGCACCAGCAGGCCGGTCTCGTCGTCGGCCACGACCTCGGGGATGCCGCCGGTCGCGGTCGCCACCACTGCCGTCTCGCAGGCCATCGCCTCCAGGTTGACGATGCCCATCGGCTCGTAGACCGACGGGCAGACGAAGACGGTGGCGTGCGTGAGCACCTGGATCACCTCGGGCTTGGGCAGCATCTCGGCCACCCAGACCACGCCGGAGCGGTTGGCCCGCAGCTCGGCGACCAGCTCCTCCACCTCGGCGGCGATCTCGGCGGTGTCCGGCGCGCCGGCGAGCAGGACGAGCTGGGTGTCCGCCGGCAGCTCCCGGGCGGCCCGCAGCAGGTACGGCAGCCCCTTCTGCCGGGTGATCCTGCCCACGTAGACCACGCTGGGACGGGACGGGTCGACGCCCAGCCGGTCGAGCACGTCGGTGCCCTGATCCGGGGCGTACTGGACGGTGTCGATGCCGTTGTAGACCACCCGGACCCGGTCGGGGTCGATCTGCGGGTACGCGGTGAGCACGTCGTTGCGCATCCCGCCGCTGACCGCGATCACCGCGTCGGCGGCCTCCATCGCGGTGCGCTCGATCCAGGAGGAGAGCGCGTAACCGCCGCCGAGCTGCTCGGCCTTCCACGGCCGCAGCGGCTCCAGGCTGTGCGCGGTCACCACGTGCGGCACCCCGTGCAGCAGCTTCGCGGTGTGGCCGGCCAGGTTCGCGTACCAGGTGTGGCTGTGCACCACGTCGGTCCCGGCCGCGCCGGCGGCCATCTCCAAGTCCACGCCCATTGTGCGCAGCGCGGCGTTCGCGCCGGTCAGGCCGGGTGGTTCGGCGTACGCGGTGACGCCCGGCTCGGTGCGCGGCAGGCCGAAACAGTGCACCCGTACGTCGGTGAGGCGGCGCAACTCCCGAGCCAGGTACTCGACGTGCACACCCGCGCCGCCGTAGACCTCCGGTGGGTACTCGCGGGTGAGAAGGTCAACGCGCAGAGGGGTGCGTTCCGTCATGACCTCGCACCCTAGTGCAGAAGACTCCCCGTACGAGTGGTGAAGTGCGACGCGGGTGGATAGCGTCGGGGCATGGCTGCCAAGGTGCTCGCGATCGTCCTGGCGGGTGGGGAGGGCAAGCGCCTGATGCCACTCACCACGGATCGGGCCAAGCCGGCCGTCCCGTTCGGCGGGATGTACCGCATGGTCGACTTCGTCCTCTCCAACCTGGCCAACGCCGGCTATCTCAAGATCGTCGTGCTGACCCAGTACAAGTCCCACTCCCTCGACCGGCACATCACCAAGACCTGGCGGATGTCCACGCTGCTCGGCAACTACGTGACCCCGGTGCCCGCGCAACAGCGTCGCGGCCCGTGGTGGTTCGCCGGCTCGGCCGACGCCATCTACCAGAGCTTCAACCTGATCAACGACGAGCAGCCCGACTACGTGATCGTCTTCGGCGCCGACCACATCTACCGGATGGACCCCCGGCAGATGGTGGAGGACCACATTGCCTCCGGCGCGGCGGTGACCGTCGCCGGCATCCGCCAGCCGCTGTCGATGGCCGACCAGTTCGGCGTCATCGAGGTCGGCGACGACGGCAAACGGATCCGGGCGTTCCGCGAGAAGCCCACCGACGCGGTCGGCCTGCCGGACGCACCGGACGAGATCTACGCCTCGATGGGCAACTACGTCTTCACCACCCGGGCGCTCTGCGAGGCGGTCGAGCGCGACGCCGAAGACAAGACCAGCAAGCACGACATGGGCGGCAGCATCATCCCGATGCTCGTCGAGCGCGGCGAGGCGAACGTCTACGACTTCCGCGACAACGAGGTGCCGGGCAGCACCGACCGCGATCGCGGCTACTGGCGGGACGTGGGAACGCTCGACTCGTTCTACGACGCGCACATGGATCTGATCAACGTGCACCCCGTCTTCAACATGTACAACTTCGACTGGCCGATCTACACCGAGCAGCCGCCGTGGCCGCCGGCGAAGTTCGTCCACCAGTGGGGTGAGCGGGTCGGCCGGGCGGTCGGCTCGATGGTCTCACCGGGTGTGGTGATCTCCGGTTCGCTGGTGGAGAACTCGATCGTGTCGCCGAAGGTGCGGGTGCACTCCTGGGCGCACGTCGAGGGCTCGGTGCTGATGGAGGGTGTGGAGATCGGCCGGCACGCGGTGGTCCGGCGGGCCATCCTGGACAAGAACGTGTTCGTCCCGGAGGGCGCCGAGATCGGCGTCGACCTAGAGAAGGACCGGCAGCGCTACACCGTCTCCGACAACGGCATCGTGGTGATCGGCAAGGGCCAGAAGGTCGAGCCGTGACCGACGCGTACTCCCCGAGGAGGTTCCCGCAGTGACCCACCCCCGTGCCGGCCAGCCCGCCGAGCCCGCCGACCTGGTCGACGTGCCGCGCCTGGTGACCGCCTACTACGCCGAGCATCCGGATCCCGCGGACCCGGCGCAGCAGGTGTCGTTCGGCACCTCCGGCCACCGCGGCTCCAGCCTGCGCAACGCGTTCAACTCCGACCACATCCTGGCGGTCACCCAGGCGCTCTGCGACTACCGACGCGAGCAGGGGCTGGACGGGCCACTCTTCCTCGCCCGGGACACCCACGCGCTCTCCGCGCCGGCCGCGGTGGACGCCCTGGAGGTGCTCGCCGCCAACGGGGTCACCGTGCTGGTGGACAGCCGCGACGGCTACACCCCGACCCCGGCGCTGTCGCACGCGATCCTCACGCACAACCGGGGGCGCACCAGCGGGCTCGCCGACGGCATCGTGATCACCCCGTCGCACAACCCGCCCGACGACGGTGGTTTCAAGTACAACCCCACCAACGGCGGGCCGGCCGACACCGACGTGACCCGGTGGATCCAGGACCGGGCCAACACCATCCTCGCCGCCGGGCTCAAGGAGGTCCGCCGGATCACCTACGCGCGGGCGCGGGCCGCCGACACCACCGGGGAGTACGACTTCCTCGCCACCTACGTCGACGACCTGCCGGCGGCGATCGACATCGACGCGATCCGCGACGCGGGGATCCGGATCGGCGCGGACCCGCTGGGCGGGGCGAGCGTGGCGTACTGGGGTGAGATCGCCGAGCGTCACCGTCTGGACCTGACCGTGGTCAACCCGACGGTCGACCCGACCTGGCGGTTCATGACCCTGGACGGCGACGGCAAGATCCGGATGGACTGCTCCTCGCCGAACGCGATGGCGTCGCTGATCGCCGCACGGGCCGACTACCAGATCTCCACCGGCAACGACGCCGACGCCGACCGGCACGGCATCGTCACCCCGGACGCCGGGCTGATGAACCCGAACCACTACCTGGCGGTGGCGATCCGGCACCTGTTCCGCACCCGCACCGAGTGGGGGCCGAACGCCGCGGTGGGCAAGACCCTGGTCTCCTCGTCGATGATCGACCGGGTCGCCGCCGACCTGGGTCGGCCGCTGCTGGAGGTGCCGGTCGGCTTCAAGTGGTTCGTGCCCGGCCTGCTGGACGGCGCGGTCGGCTTCGGCGGCGAGGAGAGCGCCGGGGCGTCGTTCCTGCGTCGCGACGGCTCGACCTGGACCACCGACAAGGACGGCCTGCTGCTCTGTCTGCTCGCCGCCGAGATCCAGGCCACCACCGGGCGCAGCCCGAGCGAGCACTGGGCGGAGTTGGCCGAGCGTTTCGGTGCGCCCGCGTACGCCCGGATCGACGCCCCGGCCACCCGGGAGCAGAAGGCGGTCCTCGGCAAGCTCTCCCCGGAGCAGGTCACCGCCACCGAACTCGCCGGTGAGCCGATCACCGCGACGCTGACCACCGCCCCCGGCAACGGCGCACCGATCGGCGGCCTCAAGGTCACCACCGAGTCCGGCTGGTTCGCCGCCCGCCCGTCCGGCACCGAGGACGTCTACAAGATCTACGCCGAGTCGTTCCAGGGCCCGGACCACCTCCGCCGTCTCCAGCAGGAGGCGCAGGACCTCGTCACGCAGGTTCTCGGCTGAGCGGTCGGGTGTCCTCTCGACACGCAGCGGGGCCGACGCCTTCCAGCGTCGGCCCCGTTTCAGCGAGGTCAGCGGGCCAGCGGTATGCCCCCGCGCCGTTGGGGGAGCGGGCCGTGCAGGATGCCGCAGAGCCGGGCGAGCTGATCGATGACCTTGGCCGGTTCGGCGAACGGATCCAGTCCACTGACCTCAAGGGGGTCCAGGGCCGGAACGGTCACGTGCGAGATCAGCGGGTGCAGCGGTCGGTGGTCGGCCTCGCCCTGACCGAGCAGGTCCTCGTGCAGCTTCTCCCCGGGGCGTAGCCCGGTGTAGACGATCGGGACCGGGCTGGCCGCCTGCTCGACCATGCGGCGGGCGAGGTCGTCGATCCGGACCGGCTCACCCATGTCGAGCACCAGGGCCTCCCCGTCCCGGCCGATGGCGGCCGCCTGGAGGACCAGGTGCACCGCCTCCTGCACCGTCATCAGGTACCGGGTCACGTCGGGGTCGGTGACGGTCAGCGGCTGCCTCGCCTCGATCTGCCGTTGGAAGGCGGTCACCACCGAGCCTCGGCTGCTCAGGACGTTGCCGAACCGGACGCTCAGGAAGGTGCCCGGGTAGGTCGCCGCCGCGTGCGCGGTCAACATCTCGGTGATGCGCTTGGAGTAGCCGAGCACGCTGATCGGGTCGGCGGCCTTGTCGGTCGAGATGTTGACGAACCGGGCGACGTCCCGGCACGCTTCCAGAACGGTGAGCGTCCCCCAGACGTTGGTCTTGACCGCCTCGCCCGGGTGGCGTTCCAGCAGGGTCAGGTGCTTCAGCGCGGCGGCGTGGAAGACGATCTCGGGGCGACGTTCCCGCATGATGCGTCGGACGCCCTCGTCGTCGCGCAGGTCGGCGAGGATGAGTTCGGGACCGTCCAGCAGCGCGCGCCCGGTGAGCGACATCTGGAGGCTGTGCAGGGCCGACTCGTCGCGGTCCAGCATCATCAGCTCGCCGGGGTTGGCGCGCATGATCTGCCGGCACAGCTCCGAGCCGATCGAGCCCCCGGCACCGGTGACCAGAATGCGTCGACCGGTGAGCCCGTTGTCGTCCAGGGTCAGGTCGCCGACCACCTGGCGTCGGCCGAGCAGGTCACTGATCTGGACGTCCCGCACGTCGCTGACCGTGATCCGGTGGTCCACCAGCTCCCGGACCGGTGGCAGGACCTTGAACGCCGCGCCGGTGCGCAGGGTCGCCTCGCGCACCTCGCGGATCAGCGTGGCGTCGGCGTTGGCCACCGCGAAGATCACGGTGGTGGCGCCGGTACGGCGGATCACGTCGACGAGGTGCTGCCGGCCGCCCAGCACCGGAACGCCGGCGATGCGCAGGTCGTGTTTGCCCGGGTCGTCGTCGAGCGCGCCGACGGGCAGGTAGCGGCCCTTCGGGTCGCTGAGCATCGCGCGTACCAGCCCCTGCCCGGCCTCGCCGAGACCGAAGAGCAGCACCGGCGTCGCCGAGCGGGCGTCCGGTCGCATCGCGCGGTCCCGCCGGTGGCGGTGCAGCAGACGGCAGCTGAGCATCAGCAGCAGCGCCAGCGCTGCGCCGATCACGGGGGTGCTGGCCGGCACCGGGCGTTCGCCCAGCGCGAGCAGGGCGACGAGGACGATCGCCGCCGTGGTGGAGGTGGTGCCGGCGAGGCCCCGAACCTCCTCGACGGTGCCGAGGGGTTGGCGACCGGAACGAATGCGCCGCAGTGCGCTGACGCCGACGTGCAGCACGGCGGCCCCGCCGCCGAGCAGTACCGCGTTGACCGCCTGGTCGACGGTGAGAGCCAGCTCGTACCTCGCCCAGCCCGCGACGGTGAACCCGCCGACCCAGCCGAGGGCGTCGGCGGCGAGGAAGATGGCGGTCCGACGACGACTCACCCTGGCCCGGCCGGTGGCTGTTGATGTCGTTGGCGCAACCAATTGTATCTCCGGGGGCATCTACGACTCCCTGTCCTGTCCGTGGCCGGGGGTGACCCAGGGCAGGTCAGGGGGCCACGCACGTCCCCTAACTGCTTAGCGGAATATGCGCCTCAGAATCCGGTTTTCACATTTCTATGACCGGTTGTCTGATTTAGTGTCGGGAAACCCGAGGAGTGCCGTTACCGGCGAGGCTCCTCGCGGCGGCCGAGTTGGCGACGCAGGCTCTCGGGAAGCAGCTCGCGAAGCTGCTCCGGCAACAGGGGCAGATCCAGCAGACCCAGCTTGAGCTGATTGCGTTCCTGGTGGCGGCGCGGATCGAGGCGGACCACCAGGCCGGCGTCGGGGCGGTAGTGCACCTCCACCGCGCCCGTTGTCGACCGGTTGCGGATCACCCGCCCGTCCACCTCCACCGAGACCGGCCCGGACCCGGGTCGCAGGTCCAGCCGCACCGTCTCCTCCGGCGCGAGCACCACCGACCGGGAGATGCCGGCCATCGGGGCGCTCGGCGTCACCACCACGGCCTGCGTGGCCGGCGAGATCAGCGGGCCTCCGGCGGCGTAGCTGTAGGCGGTCGACCCGGTCGGGGTGCACACGACCACCGCGTCGCAGCGGTAGTAGCCGTACTGTTGCCCGTCCACGCTCAGGGTGGCGCTGACGAAGCCCTGCCCCGGATGGCGGACCAGCGCGATGTCGTTGAACGCGACGACGTCGTCGCCGCACACCGTGCAGGCCAGGCAGCTGTGTGCCTCGACCGTGTACTCCCCGGTCAGCAGTCGGGCCAGCGCCGCCGGCAGCTCCGGCGGTTCGACCTCCACGAGGAAACCCAGCTTGCCCAGGTGCACGCCGAGCACCGGCTTCGGGTCGCGGACGGCCATCCGCAGCGCGCCCAGCATCGTGCCGTCGCCGCCGATGGCGATCAGCATGTCCGACCCGGAGGCCAGCTCCTCCTCCGGCACCCCCCGGACCGCCTCGGGCACCCGGTGCCGGTCCTGTTCGCGAACCGCCAGGGCGGCGTGGTGTTGGGCGGCCCAGGCCACGATCGTGCCCACCACCGGGGACACGTCCCGGGTGGGATGGAGCACCAGCCCGAGCCGGAACCGATCCATGTTCCCAGCTCATCACAGTTTGGGCGGCCGGCACGGGCCTACGCGCAACCACCGCGTACGCAAGGGCGTTTCGCCCGGTCGGTTGGTTCGTTGGGTCAGGAGCGACCAACCAATCCCGAAGGGGGCCCGCGCGATGACCTGGCCCGGGGCTGCCCTCGACCCCGGCGGGGCGACCGGTGGAACCGAGGCGCGGTTGGACCCGCCGACCGGGGACAGGGCGTCGGGCGCCCACCGGGATCTCGTCGGTCGGGTGCTCCGCTGCTACCCGGTGACCGTCGTCGTGCTCGCTCCGTACGCGCTGCTCATCCTGCCGATGGCGGTCGTCTACCGGAATCCGGAGACCGGCTTCATCGTCTCCGTGGTCGGGCTCGCGTTGCTGGGCAGCGTCGCCGTGGAGACGATCGTCCGGCTGTTCGGACGTCCCGACCCGCGGTGGCGGGAGGGCTTCCGACGCGCCCACGCCCGGTATCCGTGGCTCTACCCGGTCGCCGTCGTGGTCACGCTGACCAGCGTGGCCGCGAACGTGCTGGGGGCCCACCTCGGTCGGGGAACCATCGTCAACCAGGTCTCCGGTGACCTGTCCGACGGGCCGCTCGCGATGGTGAGCACGCTCTTCTCGGGCTGGACGGCCCTGGGCTTCGCGCTGCTGGTGGCCAGCCATCTGGGCGGCCGGTTGTCGCGGGCGAAGCTGTACGGCTGGCTGGCCGTCCTGGTCGGCGCGGAGCTGTACGTCGCCATGCTGACGGCCGTCACCGCCCCACTGGTCGCGCTTGTGTTCTTCATGGCTGCCACCGGAGCGCTCTGCGGCGTCTTCCGACTGCGTTACCTGGCGTTCTGCGCGGTGGTGCTCTTCCTCGCCTGGCCGGCCGTGTTCGAGCACCGCAACGCCATCCGGGAGGATCGCGGCGTCGCGGTGGATACCAAGGTCACCGCCAGGGACCGACTGCGGCTGGACAACCAGCTCAGCATGGTGGCGGGCTTCGACGTCCCGGTTGACCTGGGTCAACCCGGGGTCACCGACTACCTGCGGTACGGGCTGGTGCCCCGGGTCCTGGATCCGGACCGGCCGGTGCTCTCCACCGGGCAGCAGATCAACATGTACATCGGCGGCGGCCCGACGTCGGCCTACACCTTCCTTCTGCTGGGCAACATCTGGTTCTTCGACGGCCCGACCGGCGTGGTCGCCGTGCACGCCTTCTGGGCCGCGGTGGCGGCGGTGCTGCTGCGCTGGCGGGGTCCGCCCGGCCCGATCCGGCTGAGCCTCTTCTGCCTGGTGCTCTACGACCCGCTGCTCTGGTCCAACACCTATCCCGACTCCACCATCAGCTTTCTGCAGCACGTGGTCGCGGCGATGCCGGTCTTCGTCCTGCTGGGGCTCAGCCGCCGCCCCCTGCACGGGGCCCGGAAGAACCCGGCCACCGGCCGGTTGCCCACCGCCCCGGGCGGGGCCCGGTGACCGTACGGGCGGGCCGGCACACGGTCGGTCGGCACGCAATGGGCCGGCACGCGGTCGGGCGGGGCGGCGTCCCGGACGGGCCCCGGACCGGTCGCCGGGCTCTGCTCGCCCTGGTCGTCGGCGGGCTCTCCAGCGGCGGCAACCTGCTGTTGGCGATCACCGTGACCCGGCTGGAGTCGGTCGGCGGGCTGGGCCAGTTCGCCCTGGCCTTCTCGTTCTACATCGTCGGCTCCGGGTTGGTGCGGAGCACCGTGACGGACACCGTGCTGGCCACCGGGGGCGGTGTCGCGTCGGCCGCCCGGCGGGCGATCCTGCTCGGCCTCGTCGGCGGCGCCCTGGTCGGCGCGGCCGGCGCGGCGTACGACTCGCGCTACCTGCTGTTCGCGGGCCTCGCCCTGCCCGGGTTGGTCCTCTACGACTACACCAAGGCGGTCGCCGTCGGCATCGGCGCTCCCTCGGCGGCGATGGCCCAGGAGATCGCCTGGGCGGCGCTCACCGGGTGTGCCGCGCTGGCCGGGCTGCTCCGGGTGATCGAACCGCCGTACGTCTTCGCCCTGTGGGCCGTCGGTGGCGGCCTGATCGGGGTGGTCGTCGCGGCCCGGCGCCGGTACGCGCTGGTGCCCGGCTGGCGGGTCGGGCGAGCCGAGACCCGCGTCGCGGCGGGGTTCGGTGCGCAGTTCCTGCTGACCACCGGGTCGGCGCAGTTGGCGCTGACCGCGGTGGCGTTGGTCGCCGGCACGGCGGTGGTCGGCGCATTGAGCGCCGGGCGCACGCTGCTGGGGCCGGTCAACCTGGTGCTGTCGACCGCGGCCACGCTGATCCTGCCGCAGTTGGCCCGTTCCCGGGCCGAGTCCCGAGCGGTGCGGACGCGGGCGGCTGTCCGGCTCGCACTGCTCGTGGCCGCCGCCGTCCTGCCGTTGACCATCGCGGTCGCCCTGTTGCCGGACGCGGTCGGAAAGGAACTGCTCGGCGCCAACTGGACCGTCGCCCGAAGCCTGCTGGTGCTGCTCGCGTTGGAGAGCCTGCTCGCCGTGCCGGCCACGATCGGCTTCGCCGGGCTGCGGATCGAGCGGGCGAGCCGGCGGGCGATCGTGCTCGGCATCCTGCTCGGCGGGCTCCGCGTGCCGGCGGTCGTCGCCGGGGCGGTCCTGTTCGGCGCGCCCGGAGCGGCCGGCGCGCTTGTCGTCCTGGCCCTGGTCAGCGCGGTCGCCTGGGGCGGCAGCTATCTCCTGCTGCTGCGGGGCCCCGCGGCGGACCGCCCACCGGCCGTCCAACCGGCCCAACCGGTCTGACCGGCGGACCCGGGCCGGACGGGGTCGACGCGGGTCCGCCGGTGGGTCAGGCGATGGTCGTGAGGGCGGCGCGGACGCGTTCCACCACGGCCTTGACCGCCGGTTCGGCCAGATCGGCGTACGTGGGCAGGTTGATGCCGCGGCGACTCAGGTCCTCGGTCACCGGACAGTCCGCGCCCGGGTCACGATGCGCGGGCAGGTCCGGGATCGGCACGAAGAACGGGCGGGTCTCCACGCCGAGCCGGGCGAGCGCGACGGCCAGCGCGTCCCGAGACGTCGTGTTCCCCTCGGCCCCGACGAGGAAGGCCGCCATCCAGGGCGCGCGGCGAACTCCGGCGGCCACCGGCTGCGCCGACAACGCCGGCTCGTCGGCCAACTGCTCCTCGTAACCGGCGATCACCCGGTCCCGGAGGGCGATGATCTCGTCCGCCCGCTCCAGTTGGGCGCAGAGCACCGCGGCGCACAGGTTCGTCATCCGGTAGTTGTAGCCCAGCACCGGGAAGTAGTACCGCCGCTGCGGATCCATGCCCTGGTTGCGCAGCAGGCGCATCCGATCGGCCAGGGCCGCGTCGGAGGTGGTCACGCAGCCACCCTCGCCGGAGGTGAGCACCTTGTTACCGAAGAACGAGAAGGTCGTGACGTCGGCGAGCGAGCCGGTGGGTCGCCCGTCGAGGGTGGCGCCGAACGACTCCGCCGCGTCGGCGACCAGGAGCAGGCCGTGCCGGTCGCAGAGGTGGCGCAGGGCGGTGTAGTCGGCCGGGTGCCCGTACAGGTCGACGGCGATGACCGCCCGGGTACGCGGGCCGATCGCGGCGCGTACCGCTGCGGGGTCGACACACCAGCTCTCCGGCAGGACGTCCACGCAGACGGCACGCGCGCCGCAGTACGCGACGGCGTTGGCCGTCGCCACGTAGGTCAGCGCGGGGACGATCACCTCGTCCCCCGGCCCGATGCCCGCCGCCGCGAGGACCAGGTGCAGCGCGACCGTGCCGTTGCTGGTCGTCAGGGCGGTGTCGGCGGCGCAGCGACGGGCGAAACGCTCCTCGAAGTCCCGCAGGTACGGGCCCTGCGACGAGATCCACCCGCTCCTCAGCGCGTCGACCACGTACCGCTCCTCCAACGTGGAGAGGCTCGGTCGGGCCACCGGATAGGTGTCGTCCGCGATGCTCATGATCCATCCCCTCCGCCGGCGACGGCGTCGTTCGCGGCCTGCGCGACGAACGGGGACCGTGGCACCGGACCCGATCCGCCCCGCGCCGCCCAGCCCAGGACGTCCAGGTAGTCGCGGCCGGTGGCCGCCCAGGTGCGACCGGCCAGTCGGTCGTTCGCCCGCCGGGACGCGGCGGCGTAGCGCTCCCGCTCGTCGAGCAGGTGCCGCACTGCGTCGGCGAGGGACCGCGGGTCCCGCGCCCGGAAGACCGCCGCCTCGGCGCGATTGAACTCCAGCTGGTCGCGCAGCGGCTCGACGTCGGCGCAGGCGACCGGGAGACCCCAGGTGAAAGCCTCCAGCATCGCGCCGCTGGCCGCCTCCCAGAGCGAGGGTACGACCACCGCGTCCGCTCGGGCGTAGAGGGCGTTCAGCTCGTCCAGGCTGACGAAGCCGGGGAAGGAGACCCGGCCGCGCAGGTCGGGTTGTGCGGCACGGGCGAGCAGTCGACTCGCCTCGGGCTCGACCAGCGGCCCCGGGCAGACCAGGCGGCAGTCGGGCAGCAGCGCCATCGCCTCCAGCAGGGTGGCATGGTTCTTGTGCTCCGCAGTGGACGACGGGTAGACCAGCAGCCCCGGCTCGGGTCGCGCGGACGCGCGTTCCGGTGCGGGTTGGAACGCCGGGGTCGGGATGAGCACGGTCCGCTCCGCGGCCTCCGGGAAGAGGCGCAGCGTCTCCCGGTACGGATGGGGCCAGGTGACCACGATCGCCGCCGCGCGGCCCACGTTCTCCCGGATCACCGCCGCGAAGCCGGCAGCGTGGAACTCGGCCCCCAGGTGGCGGGTGTCGTGCAGGACGACGACCGAGGTGCCCGACCCGATCGGGGCGCTGTGCACCGGGAAGAGGGTGACGTCGGTGTCGGCGTGCCGCACGACGGACCGTTGCCGGACCGCGTTGACGGCCGTGCGCACCGTGCGGGAGTTACGCATCACCCTCGGCGTCCACCGGCGCAGCAGTTGGCCGGTGGGGTTGTCGGAGCGGAGCGGTTGCGCCACCTCGGTCCAGGCGATCCGCGCGTCCGGCACCTGCTCCCGCCACTGGGCCAGCGTGCCCCGCAGGACGTTCACCCGCAGGTCGCAGGAGTCGTCGGCGGCCATGCCGGTCAACAGACCGTAGGTGAAGGCTTCGAGGCCCGCGGCGTGACCGGGACGGATGGGTGCGGCGTCGACCGCGAGCCTCACCGGTCCACCCGGATCAGTCGCCCCATCCGCTCGTCCTCGAGAAGCTGCCGGTCGGCGTCGACCATGACCCGGACCAGGTCGCTGAAGAGCGTCTTCGGCGCCCACCCCAGGGTGCGTCGGGCCTTCGAGTAGTCGCCGATGAGGGCGTCGACCTCCGCCGGCCGGAAGTAGGCGGGGTCCAGTTCCACGTACCGCTGCCAGTCCAACCCGACCCGGTCGAACGCGGCCTCGACGAACTCGCGCACGGTGTGGCCCTCGCCGGTGGCGACCACGTAGTCGTCCGGGGTGTCCTGCTGCAGGGCGAGCCACATCGCCTCGACGTACTCCGGTGCGTAGCCCCAGTCCCGGACGGCGTCCAGGTTGCCCAGGTAGAGCTTGTCCTGAATGCCAGCCTCGATCCTCGCCACCGCACGGGTGATCTTGCGGGTCACGAAGTTCTCGCCCCGGCGCGGGCTCTCGTGGTTGAACAGGATGCCGTTGGCGCAGAACATGTTCCAGGACTCGCGGTAGTTCACCGCCGACCAGTAGGCGTACACCTTGGCGCAGGCGTACGGGCTGCGCGGGTGGAACGGGGTCTCCTCACGCTGCGGTGGCGGGGTCGAGCCGAACATCTCCGACGAGGACGCCTGGTAGAACCGGCAGCCGACGTCGGCGGACCGGGCCGCCTCCATCATGCGCAGCGCCCCGAGCCCGGTGACGTCCGCCGTGTACCCGGGAATGTCGAAGGACACCCGGACGTGACTCTGCGCGCCCAGGTTGTAGATCTCGTGGGGGCGGATGTCCCGGATCAGGGCGGTCAGCGAGGCCGGGTCGGAGAGGTCGCTGTAGTGGAGGAAGAGGCGGGCGTCGCCGCTGCGCGGGTGGACGTCGACGTGGTCGATCCGCTCGGTGTTGAAAGAGGACGACCGCCGTTTGATGCCGTGCACCGTGTATCCCTTGTCGAGCAGGAACTCCGACAGGTAACTGCCGTCCTGACCGGTGATGCCGGATATGAGTGCCACTCGTGACATGAAGTCCCTCTCCTGCTGGGCCAATTTTCCCCGCCGGATCCTTATATCGCTCTCGGGGTCGGCACTCCTGCGGTTTCATGTAACTGGCGGAATTTATTCTTCGCAGCCGCTCTTCGCGGCCGAGTTGCGGCAGCCCAGTTGAGACGGCTCAGTTGAGAATGTGGCTCAGTCACGGATCGAGTCTCCGATCGTTAGGTGAAACGATCCTGTGGCACGAGCGAGGAGCGAGGATGGCCGGCGACCCCACCCCCGCGGCGGACACCCGAGAAAGACCGGCGACTGTCGACGAGAACAAATTCCACGTCCTTGTCACCGCCGGCTATTTCGCTCCCGGTTGGCGGGCCGGAGGGCCCGTCCGATCCATTTCCGAAGTGCTCGCCCTGGCCAGTGACGACATTGAGACGTCCATGCTGACCCGCGACCGCGACCTCGGTTGCCGCGACCCCTATCCGGGGCTGTCCGGTCGCTGGGCCCGGGTCG
This sequence comes from Micromonospora foliorum, assembly GCF_022229015.1. Classification (GTDB taxonomy): domain Bacteria; phylum Actinomycetota; class Actinomycetes; order Mycobacteriales; family Micromonosporaceae; genus Micromonospora; species Micromonospora foliorum. The sequence goes on along the minus strand of NZ_JAKKFF010000096.1, from coordinate 11,986 downwards.
GCCGGACGAACGTCTTCTATCTCGGCGTGCGTCGACCGGGGCAGTGGCGGTCGCTCTGGCGCTCGCTGCGCGCCGGCCGTTTCGACCTGCTGTACGTCAACAGCGTCTGGTCGACGTTCTCCATCCTGCCCATGGCCGCGGCCCGGCTCGGTCTGCTGCGGGTGGGCCGCATCCTGGTCGCCCCCCGCGGTGAGTTCGGCGCGGCCGCTCTGCGGGTGCACCGACTCCGTAAGCGGATCTTCCTGACCGCCTGGCGGTGGATGCTGCTCGACCGTCGGGTGCTGTGGCACGCCACCACACCGGTCGAGGCCAACGACATCCAGCGGGTGCTGCCCCGGGCGCGGATCGGTGTCGTCGCGGTCAGCCGGGGCCCCGAACCGGAAGAGGCGCCGGTCGAGACACCCGCGAGTCACCACGCGCGGCTGGTCTTCATCGGGCGGATCTCCCCCATGAAGAACCTCGACCTGGTGCTGGCCGCGCTCGCCTTCGTGCCGGTGCCGGTACGGCTGGACATCTACGGCCCGGTGGAGGACCAGGCGTACTGGCGACGCTGCCGGGAGCACCTGGCCGAGCTGCCCGACTCGATCGCCGTCAGCTACCGGGGCGAGCTGCCACCCGAGCAGGTCCGCGCGACCTTCTACCGCTACGACGCGTTCGTCATGCCGACCCGGGGGGAGAACTACGGCAACGCCATCGCCGAGAGCCTGTCCGCGTGCTGCCCGGTGCTCTGCTCCGACCGGACACCGTGGACGTCGGTGCTGCGCGACGGTGGCGGGCTGGTCCTCACCGAACTGACCGCGACGGCGTTGGGCGCCCTCGTCACCCAGGTGGCGACCGCCACCCCCGAGCAACGGCACGCGGCCCGGGTCGAGGCGGGGGCCGCCTACCGCCGTTGGCGGGCGAGCCGGGCGCCGATCAGCGTCCTCGACCAGGCGTGGCGGGTGATTCGCGACCCGGCGTACCGGGTGCCCCCGCAGGGGCGGACACCGTGACCCGCGCTCAGCCCTGCCTTCCACGACCCGCACAGCTGCCACCAGGAGGCGTCAAGTGACCCGCGTGATGACCGTCGTCGGGACCAGGCCGGAGATCATCCGGCTGGCCCGGGTGATCGACGCACTCGACCGGACCGTGGACCACACGTTGGTGCACACGGGGCAGAACTGGGATCCCTCCCTCTCCGACGTCTTCTTCAGTGAGTTGGGGGTCCGAGCGCCCGATCTCCTCCTGCGGGCCGACACCCGATCGCTCGGCAGCCTCCTCGGCGCCGTCCTGGTCGGTACGGAGAGGGCGATAAACGAGCTGCGTCCGGACGCGCTGCTGGTGCTCGGTGACACCAACAGTGCCATCTCGGCACTGATGGCCCGGCGGATGAACGTGCCGGTGTACCACATGGAGGCCGGCAACCGGTGCTTCGACCTGAACGTGCCGGAGGAGACCAACCGGTGCATGGTCGACCACATCGCCGACTTCAACCTCGTCTACTCGGAGCACGCCCGGCGCAACCTGCTCGCCGAGGGGCTGCACCCACGCCGCATCCTGCACACCGGCTCACCCATGCGCGAGGTGCTCGACCACTACCGACGGCAGATCGATCGGTCCACAGTGCTGGCCCAACTGGAGCTGGAACCGGGCGGCTACTTCGTCGTCAGCGCGCACCGGCAGGAGAACGTCGACCACCCGGACCGGCTCCGTCGGTTGCTGGAGTGCCTGCGGGCGGTCCGCGACGAGTGGCGGCTGCCGCTGTTGGTCTCCACGCATCCGCGTACCCGCAAACGGCTGGAGGCGCTCGCGGGCGACGGCCTGCACCTCGACGGCGTGGCCTTCCACGAGCCGTTCGGCTTCTTCGACTACGTGACCCTGCAACGGCATGCCCGATGCACCCTGTCCGACAGCGGCACCGTCAGCGAGGAGGCCGCGATTCTCGGGTTCCCGGCGGTGACCCTGCGCGAGTCCATCGAACGTCCGGAGGCACTGGACAGCGGGGCGATCGTGATGACCGGCCTGGAGCCCGACGGGGTCGTCGAGGCCATCCGGGTGGTGGTGGCACAGGTGGCCGACGGCTCGGTAGCCTGTCCGCTCGACTACCAGGTCCCCGACACGTCACGCCGGGTGGTCGACTTCATCCTGTCGACCGTGCGCCGCCATCACGACTGGGCGGGCATCCGCCGCTGACCGGTCCACCGGCCGCGCCGGCACACCCGTGACCACGACGCCCGGGGCGACATCACGGGTCACGCAGGCGCCGGCGCCCACGGTGGCGTCCCGGCCGACGGTCAGCTTCGGCAGGATCGCGGCCGTGGTGCCCACCAGAACGCCGTCCTCCAGCCGGCAGTATCCGGAGACCGCGGCGAGCGGATTGACCGAGACATAGTCGCCGAGCACGGTGTCGTGCCCCACCGTGCAGTTCTGGTTGAGGTGCACGTGCCGGCCCAGCAGCACGTTCGTCGTCACCCGGGCGCCGCCGGCGGCGAACAGCCCCTGCTGGTGGACGCAGTCGGGGCCGATCTCGGCGGCCGGATGCACCACTGTGGCCGCCGGTAGGCCGTACCGGGCGATGGCCTGGTCGGTCTCGCGGCGCAGCCTCGGATGCCCGACGCCGAGCGCCACGTGGGTGCTGCTCGGTTGGGCGGCCAACCACCGGGTGGGGCCGAGGAAGGCAACGCCCAGGCGGTGCACCGACTCGACGTTGGACTCGGTGGGGTAGTCGTCGACGAAGCCCAGCACCCGCCACGGCGCCGCATTCTCCGCAATGGTGTTCAACAGCCGAATAACCCCATATACCTCACGACCCATTCCACCCGTGCCTACGATCACTACGTCGGTCGTCAACCGCGGCTCCCTCGGCTACGGAGAACGCTGGCCGCTCTCCGTCATCTGAACCGGTTACCGGTCCTGATGGTGACGGGTGAGTGCCGGCGCCCTGGTCAGTCCGCGCGCGTTCCAGGTGCGGGTGTGCCCGCGCCGACGCCGGGACAGCAATCGGGGAAGGTGAGCCAAGGTGAACGAGCTGGCAGGGACGCGTCTGCCCGACAGCACCGGAACACCGACAGCGCGATCCGCGACCACGACGGGATACCGGGTGCTCGCCACCGCCCGCGTGTTCGAGCCCGGCTTTCGTGGCGGCGGGCCGATCCGCTCCCTGCGGTTCATCCTCGACACCCTGCCGGACGACCTCGACGTCACCCTGGTCACCGGTGACCGGGACCTCTCCTCGCCCACACCATACCCGGGCCTGTCCGGGCGGCTGGTGCGGCGCGACGACCGCTGCGCGGTTTTCTACCTCGGCCCGTTCGCCCTGCGGCACTGGGTCCGACTGGCGCGGCACATCCGGTCCCGCCCGGTCGACCTGATCTACGTCAACAGCCTCTGGTCGCTCTTCTCGGTGCTGCCGATCCTGGCGGTGGCGCTGCGGCTGGTGCGCGTTCGCGCGATCATGCTGGCCCCGCGCGGCGAGCTCTCGCCCGGCGCGCTCGCCATCAAGGCGCGCAAGAAGCGGCTCTTCCTGGCGGTCTGGGCCCCGCTTCTGCGTCGACTCGACGTGCGCTGGCAGGCGTGCAGCTGGCTGGAGGAGAACCAGATCCGCGCGAACATGCCGTGGGCGCAGATCATGGTGAACGGCAACGAGTGCCCGATCCCGGAGCGGCCAGCGCCCCGGGCCGTCGCCCACGACGGGCCGCTGCGGTTGGTGTTCGTCGGCCGGATCTCCCCGATGAAGAACCTCACCCGGGCGTTGGAGGCGGTCGCCGGCGCCACCCACCCGCTGGAGTTCGACATCTACGGCCCGCGGGAGGACGAGCAGTACTGGGCGTGCTGCCGACGCCTCATCGACGCGATGCCCGAGCATGTCCGGGTCCGCTACCTCGGGGAACTCGGTGCGAACGAGGTGATGGCGACCTTCAGCCGATACGACGCCTTCCTCTTCCCGACCCTGGGCGAGAACTACGGCCACGTCATCCTGGAGAGCCTGGCGTCCGGCTGCCCGGTGGTCTGCTCCGACGCCACGCCCTTCAGCGAGCTGATCGCCGCCAGCGGGGGAGCGGTGGTCCGGCCGGCGACGGCGGCCGCGCTGAGCGAGGCTCTCGACCGGCTGGCCGACCGGTCGGCCGGGGAGCGTGCCGAGGCGAAGGAGACCGCGGGCCGGCGGTACCGACTCTGGCGACAGCAGGTCCGGGAACTCAACGTGCTGGACCACGCCCGGCGATTCTGCGCCTGACCCGGCTGGCCGCGATTCTGCGCCTGATCCGGCTGGCCGCAACCTGCGGCTGGTCCGGCTCGCCGGGACCGCGTCACCCGGGCGGGAACTGCGTCGTTGCAGTGGCGGGGCCCGCATGGGCGGGTCCGTCGTCCGCCACCCCGGTAGGCCCCGATGAGCGAGGACAGCACGTGCCCAGTCGCGTTCGTACGATGGTCCGACGAGTCCGGGACCACCTGGCCGCCACCCGTGACCCCGAGGCGTTCGCGCGGTCCCTCGGGGTGAACCTGACCGGACGGGTCAGGTTCTACGGCATCAGCCGGGCGATGTTCGGCTCGGAGCCGTGGCTGATCACCATCGGAGACAACGTCTACATCACCTCCGAGGTGCAGTTCGTCACCCACGACGGCGGCACGCTGATCCTGCGCAAGGACCACCCCGACCTGGACTGGACCGCTCCGATCACAATCGGCGACGATGTCTACATCGGTATGCGGTCGATGATCCTGGCCGGCGTCACCATCGGAAACCGGTGCGTCATCGGGGCGGGCTCGATCGTCACGCGCGACATCCCGGACAACACGGTGGCGGCCGGTGTCCCGGCGCGACCGCTGCGGACCACCGACGAGTACCTGGAACGGTTGCAGGCCAAGTCGCTGGGCATCGGGCACCTGCCCGTACCGGAAAAGCACGAGGCGATGAAGAGGATCTACGGGGTGACCACCGTCTGACCCGGCGCGCGGCCGCGACCGCCCGCTCAGGCCCGTCGGTACGCGACCCGTGGCGGCGGCAGTTGGTGGACGCCGGCGATGGTGATCGCTCCCAACGCTCCGGTCGTCCCGGTCACCTCGTAACCGAACCGGTCCCCGGTCATCGCCGCCGAACTCGTGCCGAGGTTGAGGGTGGTGGCGGCGCCGGCGCTGCTGGCCCGCAACGTGGGCGCGGTGACGCCGTTGGTCTGCCACACGTGCCCGTACCAGTGCCAGCCGGCGGGCAGCAGCACCGGGACGGTCAACACCGACTCCTGGACGCCCACCGACGTGACGTCGACGCTGCCGAAGTCGGCGATCGGGCCGAGGACGGCGGGACGACCGGTGGCCGGATCGTGGGCGTACACGCCGTGCCGCACCACCCCGGTGCCCGCCACGGTGACCTCGACGCACACCCGGTCGACCGGGCTGGGCTCCGCCAGGTGGACCGGGTGCAGCAGGAGCGACTGGTAGGCGCCGGTGTAGGTGACGTGCTGGGTCGGGCCGGCGAGGGGGAGGAAGTAGCTGCCGCGTGGGCAGGTCGCCCCGGGTAGCGGCCCCACCCGCGCCGGGCCGGGCTCCGCGCGCCACATCCCGTACCCGGCGGGGACGGTCATGCCGTACGAGATCCCGGCGACGGCTACCCGGTCCGGCACGGTGAGGTTCGTCGGGCCGACCGGGACCAGCAGCCGGTGGAACAGCTGCGGCGCCGCCATCTGGGTCTGGGCGACGGGGTCGACCCGTTCGATCATCACGAAGTCGTGGGTGGAGTCCGACACGACGATCTCGGTGGCCGCCGACGGCGGTGCCAGGTAGCGCCGGTAGGCGGTGCCGGTCACGGATTCGCCGGCTTCGAGGGTGCGGCCCCACACCAACTGCGGGTAGTTCTTCTTCAGGCTGGAGCTGATGAACCAGCCCTTGGCCGTGGTGTTTCGGGCCCGGACCTCGGGCACGCCGTCGGCGACCGGCAGCAACCCGACGGCGATGCCCCACTGCTGGACCTGGCCGCTGTCGACCACCCACTGGGTCATGCTGCTCGCCGGCAGCAACGGGTTCTTCAGGGTCGCCGGGGCGAAGTCGGTGAGGGCGGGCAGCGTGTCGATGTTCGCCCACCCCGACCAGTTCAGGCCACCGGCCGTGCCCACGTTCGGCATGAACTGCCGGCGGGTGCCGCCGGCCACCGGGGTCAGCGGGTGGCACTGGGTCACCCCGGCGTTCAGCGTGAACCGCTCCAGCGCGGCCACCGTCTGCCCGACCAGCAGGCCGCCCTGCGACCAGCGGTAGACGTTCGAGATCCGGCACAGGGACGGGATCCGCGACATGATCGTGGCGATGGGTGTGCCGATGTTCGCCCGGGCGGTGTCGATCATCCCCTGATAGGACGGGATCAGGTAGGACTCCCGGATCGTCAGCTCCTGCCCCGTGAACCGGCCGTCCGGCACCGAGCGCCCGTCGAGTTCGACAGTCACCGTGTGGGAGTGGGTGGCCGGGCGGATCTGCACGTCGGGCGTCAGACCCGTGATCGGCACGGTGGTCGTGTCGGTCGCCCCAAAGAGGTGGGTGAGCGGCGCGGTCGGCTTGACCCGGGCGCCCTGCGCGATGCCGTCGACGACCGTGTACGGGTTGCCGAAGAGCAGGCTGTCCGCGTTGGTGACGGCGAGCAGGGTGAAGGTGCGCGTCCCGTCTGTCCACTGCGAGCCCACGTCGACGGTCGTCTTCCCGTGGTTGGTGACGACGATCTGGTTCCCGACGTTGTAGCCGTGGTTGCCGCCGACGTACGACCAGCCGGTGTTGATCGGGCAGTTGTCGTCGGACGTGTCGTGGATCTTCGTCCCGACGGCGGTCATCACCGGCCACACCTGGGCGTCGGTTGCGGTCGAGGGCACCAGGGTGACCTGGGGGAGACCGGAGTGCCACATGCCGACCATCGCCTCCGCGTACGCGAGGTTGGCCGGCATGACCAAATCACGGGTGCTGTCGAAGCGCGACCGGACGGACATCAGGGCGTTGGACCGGTAGACGATCAGCTCGGGCATGGTCGGCACCTCCACCGCGAACGCACTGACGACGAACCTCACTGTTGCCGGTCGGGGCAAGGGGGCCGTTCTCGGTCCGCACCCGGAGAGGGTGAATTTGCCCCCGTCGCCGTCACGCGACCCGTGCTCACTCGATGAACAGGTGTTCTGGCGTACACGGGGGGTTTCATGCGCATCTTGATCACCGGCGGAGCCGGTTTCATCGGGTCCAACCTGGCCCGCGCCGCGATGGTCGAGCCCACCGTCGGTGGGGTCACCGTCCTCGACGACCTCTCGGTCGGGCTGCGGGCCAACCTCGACGGCCTGGACGTCGAGCTGATCGAGGGCTCGATCCTGGACCCGGCCGCCCTGGACGCCGCCATGGCGGGCTGCGCGGCGGTGGTCCACCTGGCCGCGCTGCCCAGCGTCCCCCGCTCGCTGAGCGACCCGTTGGCCTCCCACCACGCGAACGCGACAGGCACTCTCATGGTGCTGGAGGCGGCGCGGCGACACCGGGTCGCGCACGTCCTCGTCGCCTCCTCCTCATCCGTGTACGGCATGAACCCGGCGCTGCCCAAGACCGAGCTGACCTGGACCCGCCCGATGAGCCCGTACGCGGCCAGCAAGCTCGCCACCGAGGCGTACGCCCTGGCCCACCAGGCGTCGTTCGGGCTGCCCACGCTGGCCTTCCGCTTCTTCAACGTGTTCGGCCCGGGCCAGCGGCACGACCACGCGTACGCGGCCGTCATCCCCCGTTTCGTGCACGCCGCCCTGCGCGACGAACCCGCCGTGGTGCACGGCGACGGGACGCAGTCGCGCGACTTCACCTACGTCGGTACGGTCTGCGAGGTCATCCTCGACGCGCTCCGTCGACGGGTACACCATCCGCATCCGGTCAACCTCGCCTTCGGCGCCCGGGCCAGCCTGTTGCGGGTCCTCGACGAGCTCGAGTGGTTGTGCGGCAAGCCGATCGCCCGCGAGTACGCGCCGCCGCGGACCGGCGACGTCGCGCACTCCCTGGCCGACAACGCCACGCTGCGGCACCTGTTCCCGGACGTCGCACCGGTCGCCCGTGCCGAGGGGCTGCGCGCGACGGTCGAGTGGATGGCCGATCGGTTGGACGCCGAGCGTGCCGTAGCCGTCGCACCTCGGTGACCCGGGCAGCGAGTCGGGCCGTACCGGAGCCGGTGGCCCCGGTGGCGGTGGTTCCGGCCGCCGCGCCACCTACCGGCACCACTGTCGCGCCCGGCGCGCCCACCCAGGCGGCATCGAAGGACCGGGACCGCACGGTCACGGTGGGCATCGCCGCCGCGATGGTGGCGAAGGGCATCGGCCTGGCCGCCCCCCTGGTCATCACCCCGGCCTGCTTCCGATTTCTCGGCGACCAACGGTACGGCCTGTGGATGGCGGTCACCGCCCTCACCGGGATGGCGTGGTTCGCCGATCTGGGGCTGGGCAACGGGCTGCTCACCCGGCTCAGCCACCTGGCCGACGACCCCCGGCAGGCGGCCCGGGAGGTCTCCAGCGCGTTCGCCACCCTCGGGGTGGTCGCGGTGGCGCTGCTGGTGGGTCTCGTGCTGGTCGCCCCCGTGGTGCCCTGGGCGGCGCTGTTCAACGTCAGTGACCCGGGTGTCGCCGCGGAGGCGTCCGCCCTGGTCCTGCTCTGCTTCGGCGCCTTCGTGGTCAACATCCCACTCTCGCTGATCCAGCGGATCCAGTACGCCCGGGGCCAGGTGGTGCAGAGCAACGTCTGGCAGTCGGCCGGGGCGCTGGCCGGCATGACGGCCGTGCTCGGCGCCATCGCCGCCGGGTGGGCGCCACTGGCGGTCATCGCCTGCGCGGTGCTGCCCGTGCCGGTGACCAACCTGCTCAACTGCGTGACCTACTTCTGGTTCCAGGATGGCGGGCGGCGGCCGAGCCCGAAGCTCGTGCACCGGGCCACCGCCGTCGGTCTGCTCCGGCTGGGTCTGCGGTTCTTCGCGCTCACCACGATGTCGGCGATCGCGCTGAACGTGGACAGCCCGCTGGTCGCGAACGTCCTCGGGCCCACCACGGCGGCGCACTACGCGGTCGTCGGGAAGCTGTTCGGCGTCCTGTCGATCTTCGTCGGGCTGGTCGGTATGACGGTCTGGCCGGTCAACGGCGCCGCCCTGGCCCGGGGCGAGGTGGCCTGGGTGCGTCGCAACACCCGCCGCATGGTGCTGCTCTACGGGGTGATCGTGGGGACGGTCGGGGTGGTGCTGGTCGGCTACGGCCACCGGCTGATCGACCTCTGGGTGGGCGGCATCGACCGCACGGAAATCCCGGTCACGGTCCTGATCGGGCTGGCGAGCTGGTCCCTCCTGATCGCGGTCACCTCCCCGCTGATCCTGGTGCAGAACAGCATCGGGCTGCTCCGCCCGCAGTTCGTCGGCTGGGCCACGTTCCTGCTGCTGGCGACCGCGCTCAAGATCTGGGGGCTGCGGCAGTTCGGGCTCGCCGGCCTGCCGGCGGCGGCCTGCGTCGCGTACGTGCTCACCATGTGGCCGGCCGTGCTGGTGGGATACCGCCGGGCGCTACGCAGGGGAGAGCCGACGTGACCGGACAGTGCCGGGTGCTGCGGGTCGTCGGCGAGCTGAACTTCGGCGGCACCGAGATGCGCACCGCCGAACTGCTGCCCCGGCTCTCCGCCGCCGGCGTCCAGGTGCACCTGGTGACGCTCAGCGACCGGGTCGGTCCCGGGCCGCTGGCCGGCGTGGTCCGCCGGCACGGCGGCACAGTCACCCCGATCCCGCTCGACCTCCGCTTCGCCACCCGCTTCCTGGGCCTGCTGCGGCGGCTGCGACCGGACGTGGTGCACGTCGACTGCGCCAACTTCTCCGGGGTGCTGCTCGCGCTCGCCGCCCTGTGCGGTGTGCGCGTCCGCGTCGCCCACTTCCGGGGCGACGACAACCAGCACCGCAACCTGCGCCGACGGGTCTACCGCTGGATCTGTAGACGGCTGCTGCGGATCTCCGCCACCGACATCCTCGGCGTCTCGCCCAGCTCGCTCACCGTCGCCTACGATCCGCGCTGGCGCGACGATCCCCGCTGCCAGGTGGTCCTCAACGGACTCGACCTGGACCGGCTGCGCCGCCCCAGCCAGGACGACCTGCGGGAGTTGATCGGCGCACGCCCGGCCGAGCTGGTCTGCGTCAGCGTCGGCCGGGCCTCGCCGGAGAAGCGGCGCTGGCTCCTGCCGCCGATCCTCGCCGAGCTGCGGGCCCGGGGAGTGGAGGCCCACGCCGTCCTCATCGGGCCGGGCGACGACGCCGACGACGAGCGCGTCCGGGCGGCCGCGACCGCCGCCGGTCTCGCCGACCGGGTGCACCTGCTGGGCCCGCGCGACGACGTGGGTGGGCTGCTGAGCCAGGCCGACGTGGTGGTCCACCCGTCCTGCCTGGAAGGGCTGCCCGGGGGAGTGCTGGAGCCGGTCGCCCTGGGCGTCGGCACGGTGGCCGCCGAGCTGCCGGGGGTGCGCTTCATCGCCGAGCACCTGCCCGGCGTGACCATCGTCGACACCGACGCCGCGCCGCGACTGTGGGCGAGCGCGGTGCGCGCGGCGGCGTCGTACACCGAACAGACCTCGGCGTCGGCGGCGGCGCAACGGTTCGCGGGCAGCGTCTTCGCCATCGACACGGCGGCCACCACCCACCTGACGATCTACCGACGGTGGGCGTCGGCCCGCCCGGTGCGACCCCGGCCGCCAGCCTTCTCGACACGGGGAGAGAGATGAACGAGCAGACGACGGTGACCCGCCGGCAACCGCGGCGGGACGCGGGGTCGACCGGGCGGGCCGACCGGCCGCGTCCCCTGCTGGTGGGCGCGTACGCCTTTCCGCACGGGGACGCCACCTCCAACCGCCTGTTGCAACTCGCCCGTTCCGCCGCGCCCGACGGCGCGCACACGCTTGTCGTCAACGACTGGCCCTGCGAGGTGCCCTTCCCGGCCGGGCAGCCCGGCGTGACCGGCATCGACCTGCTCACCATGCGGATCCGGGGTCGGCACCACCTCACCCGCGCGTCGGCCCGAGTGGCCCGACCGCTGCGGGTGCTGCGGGCCGTCCGCCGCGTCGGCGTCGGGCGCGGTGACGTGAGCGTCGTGCTCCTGCCGATGGCCCTGATGACCCTTGGGAACTGGGCGACCCTGCGCCTCGTGCTGCGGTGCCCGGTGGTGGTGGACGCCAGCGAGCGCCACGACCGGCGGCAGTTCCGCCGTGGCTGGCTCACCCCGTACTTCGTCCGGCACCGCTGGTCGACGTTCCTGGCGACCCGGCTCGTCGGCCGGGCCACGGCGGTCTCCACCACGCTGGCCGACTACCTGACGGGCCACGGCCTGGACGTGCTGGTGGTGCCGCCGCAGGTGGACTGCGACGAGTTCGAGGCGCCGCAACCACCCCCGATCAGCGACGGCCTGCGCCTGCTGTACGCGGGCACCCCCGGCCGCAAGGACATGCTCGACGTGATCCTGCGGGGCATCAGCCGGCTCGCCCCGGAGCACCAGCGGCGGGTCAGCCTCACCATCGCCGGGGTCAGCGCGGCCGACGCCGCCGCCCACTCGGACCTGGACGTCGGGGTGCTGGACGCGGTCTCGGCCGACGTGCGCTTCCTCGGTCGCGTTCCCCGCGAGACCGTGCTGAGCCTGCTGTCGAAGTCGCACTTCTCGATGCTGGTCCGCCCCACCGGCGGGTACGCGGCCAACGGGTTTCCGTCCAAGGTGCCGGAGAGTCTCGCCGCCGGGTGCCCGGTGCTGCTCAACCACACCAGTGACCTGGCCGCCTACGTGCACGACGGGGTCGAGGGGTTGGTGCTCGACGGCAACGGCCCGGACGATGTCCGGTCGGCTATCGAGCGGGCGCTGCGGCTGCGGGACGAGGAGTGGACGGCGATGAGCGGGGCGGCCCGGTCGCGGGCCCGCGACTCGTTCGACCACCGGGCCTGGCGGGACCGGGTGAGCGCGTTCGTGACGGCGGGCCGGGGCGACTGAGCCGACGCCCACCGGCCGCGTGCGCG
>NZ_JAKKFF010000095.1 GCF_022229015.1 Micromonospora foliorum | reverse complement strand
GGCCCGGTAGAACCGCTCGAAGACCCGTTCCGACTGCTCCGCGGAGAGGCCGGGGCCGGTGTCGGCCACCTCCACGACGGCGAAGCCACCCGGTTCGGCACGCAGCCGTACCCGGATCTCGGCCTCCGCCGGGGTGTGGGTGAGCGCGTTGGTGACCAGGTTGCCGATCACCTGCCGCAACCGCGCGTCGTCGGCGGAGACGACGAGCGGGCCGGAATCGGGCTCGATCTCCAGCTCGATCCGCCGGTCCGGTGCCATCGCCCGGGCGGCCTGCACCGCGTCGGAGGCGAGCACCGGCAACTCCACCGGGGTCAGCGAGAGCGGCCGTTCCATGTCCAACCGGGCGAGCAGCAGCAGGTCCTCCACCAGCAGCCCCATCCGGGCCGCCTCGTCCTCGATCCGGCGCAGCAGACCGGCGGTCTGCTCCGGCGCACGGGCCGCACCCTGTCGGTACAGCTCGGCGAAGCCGCGAATGGTGGTGAGCGGCGTACGCAGCTCGTGGGAGGCGTCGGCGACGAACTGCCGCATCCGCTCCTCGGAGCGGATGGCCCGCGCCTCGGACGCCTGAGCGGCGGCGGCGGCATCCCGGGCGGCGCTCTCCGCCCAACGCGCCGAGGTCTCCGAGGCGGCTCGGGCGGTGAACGCCGCCTCGATCTGGGTGAGCATCGCGTTCAGCGCCCGGGAGAGCCGGCCCAGCTCAGAAGTCGGATACTCCTGCCCCTCCTCCGGGTCGGGCACCCGGCGGGTCAGGTCACCACCGGCGATGGCGGCGGCGGTGCGTTCGATCTCCACCAACGGTTTGAGGCTGGTCCGGACGATCGCCGCGCCGACCGAGGCCAACATGATCAGCACCGACCCACCGACCAGCAGGTCGATCCAGGCCAGCCGTTTCACGGCGAGGTCGACATCGGTCAGGTGCTCGCCGATCGCCGCCATCTGGCCGTCGGGCCGCTCGATGTAGAACATCCGCCAGCGCACCGAGCTGTCCCGGGCGCGGATGGTGCGTGGCTTGCCATCCTGGGCCTTCTCCTGCGCTTCGAACCCGGCCGCGTCGCTCGGCCACGGCGGCAGATCGGCCGTTCGGAAGCGGGACGTGTCGTACGCGAAGTCCCTCACCTTGCCGGTGGTCGGGCTGGTCAGCACGACCACGTAGTCGCTGGGCAGCGAGACGCCGTTCGACGACGGCATGATGGACTGGATCCGGTCCGCCGACTCGCGCAGCTCAAGGTCGATCTGGTCGACCAGGTAGTTGTGCAGGAAGTACGCGGTCGAGACGCTGATCACCACCAGGGCGCCGGAGACGAGCGCGAGCACCGAGGCGACCAGCTTGATCCGCAGCGGAACGCTGCGCACCCGTCCCTTTGCCTGCTGGACCGCGTTCACGCCGCCGGCTTGCGCAGCACGTACCCGACGCCGCGGAGGGTGTGGATCAGCCGGGGTTGGGTGGTGTCGACCTTGCGCCGCAGGTACGAGATGTAGGACTCGACGATGTTGTCGTCGCCACGGAAGTCGTAGTTCCAGACGTGGTCGAGGATCTGCGCCTTGGACAGCACCCGGTTGGCGTTGAGCATCAGGTACCGCAGCAGCTTGAACTCGGTCGGCGACAGCTGCACGCGCTGGCCGGCCCGGTGCACCTCGTGGGTCTCCTCGTCCAACTCCAGGTCGGCGAAGGTGAGCCGGGACGGGGCCTGCTCGCCGGTCGTGGTGCGGCGCAGCACGGCGCGGATCCGGGCGGTTAGCTCCTCCAGGCTGAACGGCTTGGTGACGTAGTCGTCGCCGCCCAGGGTGAGCCCACGGATCTTGTCGTCGGTGGCGTCCCGGGCGGTGAGGAACACCACCGGGGTACGCGTGCCGCCCTCGCGGAGCATCCGGATGACCTCGAAGCCGTCCAGGTCGGGGAGCATCACGTCGAGCACCACCAGATCGGGCCGGTGGTCCTTGGCGGCGTGCAGCGCCGCACTCCCACTTGTCGCGGTGGCCACGTCGAAGCCCGCGAACCGCAGACTCGCGGAGAGCAGTTCGAGGATGTTGGGGTCGTCCTCGACGACAAGCAGTCGGGCCTCGGTCTGGGTAGCGGGCATGCGCCCATCATCGGTGACATCACTGCGCCAGCGCTGGACGCTTCCTGCAAAAAGGCTGTGAGTCGCCGGACGCTCGGCGACGGCGCTCAGCGCAGGAGGCGACGCAGCCCGTCGAGGGCGCCGTCGAGCAGTCGGATCGCGGTACGCAGCTGGGTGTCGCTGAACTGACGGGCGCGCATCAGCCGGCCCACCTCGGCGGTGAACGCGGCCAGCCGCTTGTCGAGTTCGTCGAGCAGCTCGGCCTGCGGCCCGGCGGTCGACGCCGGTCGGGGCGGCGGTGCGGGCGCCTCCCACCGGGTCCGCCGGGTCTGCCGGGTGGCCTCGCTCAGCTCCCGCTTGAGGTCGCGTACCGATCCGCGTACCTCGCTGCGGATCTCGCCGGCCAGGCTGGAGAGGTCCGCCACGGAGGCCGCGATGTCCGTTTCCAGCGCGGTCAACTCGCTGGCGCGTTGGCGCAGCTCCGCCCGGCCGGCGTCGGTGATGTCGTACGTCTTGCGGCCGCCGGCCGCGGTGTGGCTGACCAGACCCTCGACCTCCAGCCGTTGCAGCCGGGGGTAGATGGTGCCGGCGCTGGGCGCGTACAACCCGAGGAAGCGGTCCTCCAGCAGGCGGATCAGCTCGTACCCGTGCTTCGGGCCGTCGTCGAGGAGCTTGAGCAGGTAGAGCCGGAGCCGCCCGTGGCTGAACACGGCGGTCACGGCAGCTCCTCCCCATCGTCGTCGACGGCTCGGGCGAGCAGGGCGATGCTCCCCGAGGTCGCGGAAGCCCAGAGCTTACCTTCGCCGGCGCCGAGCACCCCCTCGCTGCTGGGCAGTGGGAACGTCGACGTGCGCACCTGCGGGAAGCCGCTGGTTATCCGGCCGGAGGCGGTGTTCAGTTGGACGGCGAGGTCGCTGTCCGCGCGGACCCGGACGGTGATGCTGCCCGAGATGGTGGTCAACCGGATCTCGCTGCGCCGGGGGTTGTCCAGGTCGCAGGTGATGGCGCCCGAGACGGTCTGCGCCCGCACCCGGTCGACGGCGCTGTCGGCGAGGATGACCTCCCCGGAGACCGTCTCCAGGGTGAGGTCGCCGCGGACGCCGAGCGCCTCCACCGGCCCGGACGTGATTTTCGCGGAGGTGTTGCCGCGCAACCCCATGAGGGTGATCTGACCGGCGACGACGTGGACCGCGGTCTGCCGGCGCAGGCCGGAGGCGACAAGCGAGCCCGCGACCAGCCCCAGATCGGCGAGGACGTCGGCGGGCACGGCGACGGAGACGTCCACCCGTGGGTAGCGGTGGATCATCCGAAACCATCGCAGGACGTCCGACCAGCCCCGACCGCGCTCCTGCCGGATGCTGAGCCGGCCGTCGGTGTGGTCGATCAGGACCGGTCGACGGCCGACCTGGGTCACGTCGATCCGGGTCGGCCCGTCGGTGGCGACCACGTTGAGCCGTCCACTGATCAGTCGAACGTCCAGCCGGATGACCGGAGCGTCCAGGGTGAGCCGCTGCGGGCTCTCGACCGTCCATCCGGCCATGGCGTCCCCCTCTCGACGACGCGCGGGAGGCACGCCGATCAGGAGGAGAATGTAACGCGATACATCGCGACACCACAAGACAGGTCGTGAGTTGGTCGCCGGCTCGGCGGTCGGCGTCGCTCCCCCTCAGGCCGCCAGGTCCAGCCCCCGACCGTCAACCGGCGTCGGCAGGGGAACGGCCGGAGTCACCGTCGGCACCGGCCGCAGCCGGGCCCGCGCCGCGGCACCCGCCGTCGGCAACAGGTGTACGGCCGACTCGGCGGCTCGGGCCAGCACCCGCCGATCGGCGTCACGGGCCGGGTGCAGCGCGCCGCCGATCGTCACCGAGACCACCAACTCCCGTGCCGCGACCACCCGTGCCACCGAGCGCAGCAGGGTGTCCGCACCGAGGAAGGCGGCTGCCGTGGTGGTCGATCCGGTGGCCTCGCTGCGATAGGTGAGTCGTAGTGGCACCACCGGGCTGCCCGTGTCGATGGCCGCCTGGAACGTCGCGGGCCGGAAACCACCGCCGGGGCGGCAGTCGGTGGCGCCGTTCCCGGCGCACCACGTCGTACCTTCCGGAAAGACCGCCACCGAGCGCCCGGCGCGCAGCGCGTCGGCGACCCGCCCGACGGTGGTCGGCAGCGCCAGCGGCCGGGAACGGTCCACGAAGACCGTGCCCGCCGCCGCGGCCAGCAGACCGACCACCGGCCAGGAGCGGATCTCCCGCTTGGCCACCAGCCGGGTGGGCGCGACCGCCAGCACCGCGAGGACGTCCAGCCAGGAGACGTGGTTGGCGACCAGCAGCGCGCGCCGCCGGGGCAGCCGACCCTTGACCACGAGGCGGACGCCGAAGGCGCGGGCGGTGCCCCGTGCCCAGCCGCCGACAAGCGCCTGCCGCTCCCGGGTGGGCAGCACGGGCAGCAGCAGCACCACGGCGATCCCGGTCAGCAGCATGCCGAGCGCGGCGACCAACCGGAGCACCCGGCGGGCCACCGGCACC
>NZ_JAKKFF010000094.1 GCF_022229015.1 Micromonospora foliorum | reverse complement strand
CACGGAGGAGTGGCTGACCGCCACGCTGACGCAGGCCCACGAGCGGGGTCTGCAGTGGAACGCGCACGCGAACGCGCTAGGCGCGGTCGAGCAGGCTCTGCGCGTCGGTGTGGACGGCATCGAGCACTGCACCTGCGTGACCGCCACCGGCGCCCACGTCCCCGGGGAGCTCGCGGACCGCCTGGCCGCGTCGGGAGTGGCGGTCTGGGCCACGCTCGGCACCGACCCGGCCGTGGTCCGGCCGCGGGCGGTGGTGGCGGTGGCGGCGCGGGCCGGGCTGAGCGAGGCCGCGCTGCGGGACGGCGCTGCCACCCTGCACCGGGCCGGGGTCCGTCTGGTGGCCGGTTCGGACGCGGGCCTCGGCCCCGCGAAGCCGCACGGGGTTCTGCCCGAGACGCTCGTCGAGTACGTGGCCTGCGGCATTTCCTCCACCGCCGCCCTCGCCGCGGCCACCTCGGTCGGCGCCGAGGTGTGTGGCCTGGGGCGCCGCAAGGGCCGCGTCCGCCCCGGATTCGAGGCCGACCTGCTGATCGTGGACGGCGACCCGACGACCGACATCACGGTGTTGCGCCGCCCGCTCGCCGTGTACCTCGCCGGTGACCTCGTGAGATAAGGGTGTCGCCGGGTCAGGACGCGCGGAGCTGCTCGCGGAACCAGGCCCGGTCGGGGTTCACGACGGCCTTGTCGCCGAGCACGACGGTGGGCACGGTCTCGTTGCCGCCGGCCACCGCCCGGACGGCGGCGGCTGCGGCCGGGTCGCGCCAGATGTCGACCCAGTGGGCCCGCCGGGCGAGCCGGCCGAGGGATAACCGGAGCCGCAGGCAGTAGTGACAGCCGGGACGCCAGTAGACGATCGGCCGGCCGTCCACCGCGCTGGCCCGCTGCGCCTCGGCGGCGCCCACCGAGCGGGGAAAGGCCCACGGCGACAGCAGCAGCGCCAGCACCAGGAAGACCAACAGCTCGACGCCGCCGACGACGGGCAGACCGGCGGCCAGTTGCGCCCCCGCCACCAGCACACCGCACGTCGCCGTCAGGATCGCCAGAACCCACCGTCGCAGCACGCCGAGGACACTACCTCGACGTACGCGGTTGCCGGCTGTCCCGGCCAGGTGAGCGGCCATCACGCCTTGACATGTATCGATGTTAACGCCAACATGAACTCCGCCACCTGGATGCAACGCCACCGTCACATTCCCGGCCCTTCGCGCTTTTCCCCCGGTCCTGCCCGGCGCCGCCGCGCGGCGTCGACCGGATCGACGACGGCGTCGCGGCGGCGTTACCGGTGCTGGTCCATGGCCGTTCCCAAGCTCGCGGAGGACACATGCCGCTGCCATTCCCTCGAACCGACCCGAACACCCGCCGAGCCGTCCGCCGGGGACCTGCCCGTCGCGGTGGCCCTGGGCGTCTGCGGTCGGTGCTGGCCGCGGTGCTGGTGATCCTCGCTGTGTCGGCCGGCCTGCCCGTGGCCGGGCCGGCGCAGGCCGCGCCGGCCGTCAACTACACGAACCCGTTGGTGAACCAGCGGGCCGACCCGCACATCTTCCGGCACACCGACGGCTACTACTACCTGACCGCGACCGTGCCGCAGTACGACCGGATCGTGCTGCGCCGGGCCACCACCCTGCAGGGGTTGGCAACGGCGGCGGAGACGACGATCTGGAGCCGCCACACCAGCGGAGAGATGGGCGCCCACATCTGGGCGCCGGAAATCCACTTCATCAACAACCGGTGGTACGTCTACTTCGCCGCGGGCCGGACCGACGACGTGTGGCGGATCCGGATGTACGTGCTGGAGAACGCCAACGCCAATCCGCTGACCGGATCGTGGACGGAACGCGGCCGGATCACGACCCCCTGGGACACCTTCAGCCTGGACGCCTCGACCTTCGTCGCCAACGGGGTGCGCTACCTGACCTGGGCCCAGCAGGAACCGGGGATCTCCAACAACTCCAACGTCTACCTCGCCCGGATGGGTGCCAACCCGTGGCAGATCACGGGGACGGTGACCCGGCTCGTCGTGCCGACGTACGACTGGGAGACCCGGGGCTACCGGGTCGCCGAGGGACCGGCGGTGATCCAACGCAACGGCCGGATCTTCCTGACCTACTCGGCCAGCGCCACGGACGCCAACTACTGCCTCGGGATGCTGAGCGCCTCGGCCACCGCGAACCTGCTCGACGCCGCCTCCTGGAGCAAGAGCCCCAGCCCGGTGTTCGCCAGCAACGCCGCCACCAGCCAGTACGGCCCCGGCCACAACTCGTTCATCGTCTCCGAGGACGGGCAGAGCGACATCCTCGTCTACCACGACCGGAACTACCGCGACATCACCGGCGACCCGCTCAACGACCCGAACCGGCGCACCCGGCTACAGAAGGTGTACTGGAACGCCGACGGCACCCCGAACTTCGGCATCCCGGTGCCCGACGGGGCCACACCGGTGCGGCTGCGCTCCCATGACCAGGCCAGCAGCTACATCCGGCACTACGACTACCGGGCCCGGATCGAGCCGAACGTGGCCAACCTGGCCGACTCCCAGTTCCGCTTCGTCACCGGCCTCGCCGGCGGCGGGTCGGTGTCGCTGGAGTCGACCAACTTCCCCGGGTACTACCTACGCCACCGGGGCTACGCCCTGTACGTGGAGAAGAACGACGGTTCGGCGCTGTTCGGCGGCGATGCCAGCTTCCGTCGCCAAGCCGGCCTCGCCGACAGCGCCGGGATCTCCCTGGAGTCGCAGAACTTCCCTGGCCGCCACGTGCGCCACCGCGACGGACTGCTCCACATCGAGGCGGTCACTTCGAGCGCCGATCGCGCCTCGGCCACCTTCCACCTCGAGTAGGTGTCCGCGGCCGTCGACAGCGGTCAGATTCGCCCGCAGCCCATCCAGCCAGGAGGAGCGATGACCTTCACCATCACGAGAAGACCGTCCGGCGGCGGGTCGGTCCGTCGCGGCCGGCGTAGCGCCCTGGTGCTCGCCATGATCACCACGCTGGTCGGCGCGGCCGGCGCCGTTCTGGTCGGCGCACCGCCGGCGGCGGCGGCGACCATCGACACCACCGCCTACTACGTCCTGGTCAACCGCCACAGCGGCAAGGTCCTCGACGTCCGGGACACCTCCACGGCGGACGGCGCCGTGCTCCAGCAGTGGTCCCGTAACGACGGCGCGTGGCAGCAGTTCCAGTTCGTCTCCTCCGGCGGCGGCTACTACCGCCTCAAGGCTCGGCACAGCGGCAAGGTCGTCGACCTCTGGGAGTGGAACACCGCCGACGGCGCCGAGTACCGCCAGTGGTCCGATGTCAACGCCACCAACCAGCAGTTCCAGGTTCTCGACTCCGACGGCGGGCACGTCCGGCTGATCAACCGCCACTCCGCGAAGGCACTTGAGGTCTGGGAGCGGTCCACGGCCGACGGCGGCCGGATCAGTCAGTACGCCGACCTCAACGGCGCGAACCAGCAGTGGCAGTTGGTTCCGATCGGCGGCGGGGGTACCGGTTGCGGCAGCGGGACGCTCCACGCCGAGGCCATCTTGAGCGGGAGCACCTGGACGGCCCGCAACGGCTCGTCGACGGTCTACTCAGGTACGGACATGCTGTCGGCGATGCAGGCGGCGGTCAACTCGCTCTCGGCGGGGCGTACGTCGAAGCAGCGGGTGGTGGTGCGCGGCTCCGGCTCGATGAGCGCGGGCTCGCGGTTGTCGCTGCCGTCGTACACGACGCTGGCGGTGTGCGGCACGATCAACGTGACCGGGTCTGGCTCGGGTGACCAGGCACCGGTGTACTCGCGGGGAACCACGGACGTCGAGGTGCAGAACCTCACGCTGACCGGTTCGCCGTTGTACGGGATCTTCATGCGCAACGTGAACAACCTGACCCTCGGGCAGATCGACATGCGGCTCTCCGCCGGTCTGGGCGTACGGATCGACAACCACGGTGGGGATCGCGCGGTCAAGGTGCGCAACGTCCGCATCGACACCGTGTACGTGTCGGGGACCGGCACCCACGGGGTGGAGACGTACGGCGTGGACGGTCTGACGATCGGCACGGTCACGGCGCGGAACACCCGGGACTCCGGCCTGCTGCTCAACGACACGATCAACGCCACGGTGGGCACGGTCGACGCGCAGGGCGCCGGGACCGGAACCGGGTACGCGGCGTTCCGGATGGCCAACCGCAACGGCCGGGTGGGCAACTCGTACCCGACCAACATCCGGGTCGGAACCGTGCTCGCGTCCGGCGGCGGTCGCGGGATCTTCTGCGTGTCCGAGTCCGGCGGCGCGGTCATTGACCGGGTGACGATCTCGAACACGGGGAACAACGCGATCCTGGTGGAGAACTGCTACAACGTGGTCGTCGCCGGAGTGTCCGGAACGGTGACGGGCGGTGGCGAGGTGCGGATCGCGGCCCGGAGCGAGTTCCCGATCTCCTCCGGCATCCGGTTCCAGAACCTGACCGTCAGCGGCACCAACATCACCCAGAGCCCCTGCGGTGGGGCGAACAACACGATCAGCAACGTCACGCGGGTCAACTCGACGCTGACGTGGTGTTGAGCCGGTGAGGAGCGGTCGCCCGGGTTCGGGCGGCCGCTTGCCGCCGGGCCGTGGCTGCTGCGGTGGCCCGGACCGGTCGCGGGGTTTCGCCGGCTGGCGCTTGCGGGTAGCGGATGGCCCATGAACCGCAATCTCGTCAAGGCTCTGCAGGTCGCGTGGGAGCTGCCGGAGTTCCGCTCCGGGGTACGCCACGTCGTCGATCTCGAGGAGATCGCGGGGCTGCTGGCCACGCTGTCCGTCCCGGACCATGACCACGAGGTGGAGCGCAGCCTGCTGAACCTGCTGCGGTCCGCCCTGGACACGGTCGAGATTCGGGAAGCGGTGTTGCTGCTGCTGGAGCAGGACGAGGTTCGCAGACCGCTCGTCGCGGCGGCGGTGGAGCCGCTTGCGGACCGACCGGGTCAGGCTGCCGCCATCGCGTCGGCGGCCGAGGACCCCGCGGTGCGGCGTGAGGTGCGGGCGGTGCTGGCCAGCGCCAAGGTGCGCGAGCTGATCTGGGAGGCGATCGAGAACCAGATGAGCGACAACCGGTTCGGCCTGATCCGCCGGGCGGCGCTGCTGTTCGTGTGGCACCCGCGCGTCCGGCGCCTCGCGTGGGCGTTGCGCCGGCACGGCGTGTTGCGCGAACTACGTCGCAAGCAGTGACCCGTGCCGGCCGAGGCGATCGGCGCGGCACGCTCGCGTGACCTCGGGCGGTCGGGTCACCGACGGCGGCGGGCCATCCACTGCCAGATGTGGGTGCCGTTGAGGCTCGGATCGTTGCGGGCCACGTAGATCCAGGACCAGTGGCCGGGGAACTGGTAGCCGTTCCAGACGACGTGGTCGTACAGGCTGAGCAGTGAGCCGGGGATGAGATCGTGGGCGTGGATCGAGTTGGTCTCGGGTGGCACGGTGTCGTCGTCGCGCGAGGTGACCAGCCAGGTCGGGGTCTGGATCTTCGCCAGCTCCGCGTCGGTGATCAGCGGCGGGCCCTCCCCGCTGAGCGGCTCGACGACGCCGCAGATCGGCACCGACGCGGCGAACAGGTCGGGGTAGGTCGAGGTCATCTCAAGGGACATGTAGCCGCCGTTGCTGCAACCGACCACGTAGATCCGGTCTGGGTCGACACGCTTGCGGCGTACGAGGTCCCTGATGATCTCGCGGATCAGCGGGGCGAACCGGGGACCGTCCTCCATCCAGTAGGAGGTGCTCTGCGGAGCGACGACGTACGCCCCGGAGAAGATCCGCTGAGCCTGCGGGGTGGCGAAGCCGAGCGCTCCCCGGTTGGCCCGCAGGGTGGTCTCGTTGTCGTAGTAGTCGTCGGGCAGTGAGGCGCCCTCGCCCCCGCCGTGCAGCCAGACGATCAGCGGTCGCCGACCGCGCAGGGATGAGTGGTCGGGCGAGTACAGCCGGTACTTCAGGCCGGAGCCCGAGACGTGGTAGCTGAAGGCGTCCACCTCGGGGTTCGACAGCCCTGCCTGCACGAAGCGGGTGATGGTGATCGGCGAGCCGTGACGGCGGACGACGGGGGTGTTCTGCGTGATGGTGTAGACGAGGTCCAGCCGGACGTTGCGGCCCCTGCTCAGGATGTAGCCGAGGGTGCCACCGCCGGGTTGACCTTCGGCGTGGCTCAGCTCCAGCACGATGTTCCCGTGCCGGTCGAGTCGGGTCGCGGTCACCGTGCGGTCCAGGTCGTACTCGCTGAAGATCTGGTCGCCGGGAGCGATCGGGATCGGGCTGGTGGCCTTGGCGTGCACGGTGAACGTGCCGGGGGTCAGCCCGGTCGGGTCGATCGGCCCGAGCCGGCCTGTGTCGAGGGTGACCGAGGTGACCTGCTCACCGCCGTCGAGCGTTGTCGCGTCGAGGGTGAAGCTCACGCTGACGGGATGGTGACCCCCGGCGTGTGCGGCGAGGCCGGGCAGGGCCAGGCCGATGGCGGCACCGGCCCCACCGGCCAGAACGGTGCGACGAGTGACAGGCGTGGACATGCGGGCCCCCGTACCTAGCAATGTAGAAGGTCATCGATGGCACTTCAACGTAACGCCGCGGAGATCCGCTGGCAACCGGTGCCGCCACGAGCGATCAGGGCGCCCCACGCCGTAGGAGCCACGTGAGAGACGCCCTGATCAGTCACGGGAGAAAGACCGCCCGCATGGTCAGCTCAGACGCTGGAACACGGAGAACGGGTAGACCCAGGCAGGGTTGAAGATGAGGCCCAGCCGGTGCAGGTAGCGCTGGCAGGTGTTCGGCTGCGCGGGGTCGGTGCAGAAGGTCACCCACAGCTCGGAGTACCCGTCCTTCTCGGTCGGGCTGTAGGTGACGACCTGGTCCCGCACGACGAACTGCATCGAGGTCAGTCGGGGGTCCTGCACGTCGTTGGGGAAGGAGAGGGACGTGTCCAGGCCGTACAGCACGATCTCGCTGGAGAACAGGCAGACGCTCGCCTGGAAGTACAACTCGTAGATGGTGGTGTAGGTGGCGGTCTCGTAGACCTCCTCGGAGACCTCCTCGCGATAGCACGGGGTGCCCGGCGGGAACGCGGGCGGCGTGGGCACCGGGATCGCGTTTGTCGTGATGTCACCTGTGGTGCGCGCCGAGCCGCCCGACGAGGCCACGCGCAGACCCCCGTCGGCGCAGGCGGCCTTCGTCCTGCAGATGGCCACGTCGGGCGCCGCCGACGCCGCCGCCGGGACGGTGAGCGTCGCCGCGAGCACGGTCAGGGCGAGGACCAGAGACTTGCGATGTACGGACACATGACCTCCAACGGTTCGATCAGTGCGCTCTGCACCCGAGGAGGATCGCCGATCGGGCCCGGCCTCTGGCCGGGATTCCGTACACCGCCGTACACTGACGAACGTCGATTCTCGTCGGTGGGGAGTACGGCACTGGATGCTGCGGGTGCACGAACGTCCGACGACCTTGCCGGGTTGTTACGGGCGTTGCGACGCAGGCACGCCCGCCAACAGCGCGACGGCGAGTTGACCTACCGAGAGCTGGCCGCCCGCACCGGCTGGTCGCACACCGCGATCGCGGAATACCTCACCGGAAAGACGTTGCCGCCCACCGACCGGCTCGACGCCCTGGTCCGGCTCCTTGGTGCCACACCAGCCGAACAGGGGGCGCTGGCCAGTGCCCGGGACCGGATCGAGGAGAGCCGCCGCCGCGCGCCGCGGGCACCCGACCCGATGGTGCCCCGGCAGTTGCCCGCCGACGTGGCCAGCCTCGCCGGCCGTGACGACGAGTTGACGCTTCTCGACAAGCTCGTCGCCGCGCCCACCACCGTCGTGGTCGCCGCGATCTCGGGCACCGCCGGGGTGGGCAAGACCGCCCTGGCCGTGCACTGGGCGCACCGCGTCGCAGACCGGTTCGACGACGGTCAGCTCTACGTGAACCTGCGCGGCTTCGACCCGCGCGGGCAGGCGCTGAGCGCCGCGAAGGCGCTGCACGGCTTCCTGGACGCGCTCGGGGTACCGGCCGCCCGGGTGCCCGCCGACCTCGACGCCCAGGCCGCCCTGTACCGCAGCGCGCTCGCCGGCAAACGGGTCCTCATCGTGCTGGACAACGCCCGCGACGCCGAACAGGTGCGTCCGCTACTGCCCGGCACACCCACCGCCATGGTCCTGGTGACCAGCCGCAACCAGCTCACCTCTCTGGTCAGCCTCGACGGCGCGCACCCGATCCCGCTCAGCCTGCTCAGCCGCGACGCGGCCGGTCATCTGCTCACCAACCGGCTCGGTGCCGAACGGGTGGCCGCTGAGCCGGAGGCCGCCGAGGCGATCATCGCCGCCTGCGCCCGCCTTCCACTGGCGTTGAGCATCGCCGCCGCCAGAGTCCAGCAGTCCGGCTTTCCGCTGGCCACCCTCGCGACCGAGCTGGGCACGGCCGGTCAGCGGTTCGGCGTACTCGATGCCGGTGACGCCGTCGGTGAGGTACGCGCGGTGTTCTCCTGGTCGTACACCGCGCTCACCCCACCGGCGGCCGGGCTGTTCCGGCAGTTGGGCCTGCACCCCGGCCCGGACATCACGGTGGCCGCGGCGGCGAGCCTGGCCGGTCGACCGGCGGATGGGACCCGCCGGTCGCTGACCGAGCTGACCCGCGCGAACCTGCTCGCCGAGTACCGACCCGGCAGGTTCACGGCGCACGACCTGTTGCGGGCGTACGCCGCTGAAATCAGCGACGGCACCGATCCCGAGCCGGACCGCAGGGCCACCATGACCCGGATTCTCGACCACTACACCCACACCACCCACGCCGCCGACGCTCTGCTGCGCCCGCACAGCGACCCGGTCGACCACCTCATCACCCCGCCCGTGGCCGGTGTGTGTCCTGAGCTGCCCACCACCCACGCCGAGGCGATGGCCTGGTTGACCGCCGAGCACCCGGTCCTGCTCGCCGCGCTCCGCCAGGCCGCCGGTGCCGGGTTCGACGCGCACACCTGGCGGCTGGGGCGGGCCCTCGACACGTTCCTGGACCGGCAGGGGCACTGGCACGACCGCGTCGAGACCTGCCGGGCGGCCCTGCTCGCCGCCGAGCGTCTCGGCGACCCGGTCGCGCAGGCGGTCGCGCACCGCTTCCTCGCCGGCGCCCACACCGTGGTCAACCAGTACGCCGACGCGCTGGGCCACCTCGAACGGGCCCTCGACCTGTACGTCCGGGGCGGCGACGCCGAGGGCGAGGCGCGTACGCACCAGAACCTCGCCTCGCTGTGGGACCGGCAGGGCGAGCCACGGAAGGCCCTTGAGCACTCGAAGCGGACCCTCGCGCTGGCACAGGCCGCCGGTCACCGCAGGGCCCAGGCCGACGCGCTCAACGCGGTCGGCTGGTGCCATGCCCAGCTCGGCGAGCACCTCGGGGCGTTGGCGTACTGCGAGCAGGCACTCGAACTCCTCCAGCAGCTCGACGACCGCGCCGGTGAGGCCGCCACCTGGGACAGCCTCGGCTTCGCGCACCACCACCTCGGCCAGTACGGCCGGGCCGTGGAGTGCTACGAGCGCACGCTGGAGCTGACCCGCGATCTCGGCGACCTCTGGGGCGAGGCGGACACCCTCCGCCGGCTCGGCGACACCCGCCACGCCCTCGGCGACCCCACCTCCGGTCGGGCCGACTGGCAGCGGGCACTGGACATCTTCACGGCCCTCAACCACCCGGACGCCGCCGCCGTCCGGGCCAAACTCCAGCTCCCGTGACGGACGTCTCCTCGCCCACCGACCAGGCCACCCGGTAGCCACCGTCGTACTTTGGGACGATCTGCAGTCACACCACCGTTCGTAGGATGGGCCCATGCACCCTCACCTGCGCGCGGTACTGGCCGAGCCGCGTGTCTCACCCGTCCCCTCCCGGGTGTGGCGCGACTGGGCGGTGGTCGCGGTCCTCGCGCCGGCGATCGTGCTGGAAGGGATCCTCCGACCCGACCTGCCGTGGCGGGTGGGCTGCGTCGTCGTCGTGCTCGCGCTGCTGCCCACGCTCCTGTGGCGGCGTACGGCGCCGCTCGCGATGGTGGGGATCGCGTTCGGCTGCACGACGGTGGCCCCGTTCGTGCTGCCCGGTGATCCCTGCCAGCTGTTCACGGCGAGCTTCCTGGTCCCCCTGGTCTACGCGCTGTTCCGCTGGGGCTCCGGCCGGGATGCCGTGATCGGTTCGTTCTTCGTGGTGGCCAAGGTGACTGCCGCAAGCCTGGTCGGCTCGGTCGACGGCGGCGAACTGGTCGCCGGTTTCGCGGTGATGGTCGCCGCCGCCACGCTGGGTGTCGCCATCCGCTTCCGCGCCGCCGCCCGGCTGCGGGAGCTCGATCAGGTGAAGCTGTTGGAGCGTGAACGGCTCGCCCGCGACCTGCACGACACGGTGGCTCACCACGTGTCGGCGATGGCGATCCGCGCCCAGGCCGGCATCGCCGCGTCGGCGAGCCAGCCGGGTGCCGCCGTCGAGGCACTGCACACCATCGAGGCCGAGGGGTCCCGTGCGCTTGCCGAGATGCGCGCGATGGTCCGCGTTCTGCGCCGCGACGAGCCCGCCGACCTGGGTCCGAACCCGCAGGTGGCCGACATCGGGCGGCTCGCCGGCCAGTTCCGCACCGGGCCGAGCATCGACGTGGATCTGCGTGGCGACCTCGGCGACCTTCCGCCCACGGTCGGCTCCGCGCTCTACCGCCTGGCCCAGGAGTCGGTCACCAATGCCCGTCGTCACGCCCGCCACGCCACCCGCATCGAGGTCAGCGTCGCGGCCGACGACACGTCCGTGCGCCTGCGGGTCAGCGACGATGGTGAGGCCGGCGCCTCCCGTCCGACCGGCTCGCCCGGCTTCGGCCTGGTGGGCATGATGGAACGCGCCGACCTGCTCGGCGGCACCTGCGAGGCCGGCCCCGATCCCGACCGTGGGTGGACCGTCACGGCCGTGCTTCCCCGCCAGGGGGTCGGCGCGTGACGGTGCGCGTGCTCGTGGCGGACGACCAGGAGATCGTCCGTACCGGCCTCACCATCATCCTGAACACTCAGCCCGGCATCGAGGTCGTCGGTGGGGCGGTCGACGGCCGCCAGGCGGTCGCGCTCGCCCGACGGCTCCGCCCCGACGTGTGTCTCTTCGACATTCGCATGCCGGGAATGGACGGCATCGAGGCCACCCGGGCGCTCGCCGGGCCGACGGTCCCGGAGCCGCTCGCGGTGGTCGTCATCACGACCTTCGACCTCGACGAGTACGTGTACGCGGCGCTGCGGGCCGGCGCCCGCGGTTTCCTGCTCAAGGAGGCCGGGCCCGCCCTGCTCAGCCAGGCCGTGCACGCGGCCGCCAACGGCGACGCGCTGATCGCGCCGAGCGTCACCACGCGGCTGCTGAAGGCGTTCGCCGACGCGGACCCGGCCGCGCCGCGCACGCAGCCCATCGAGGCGCTCACCGACCGGGAGGAGCAGGTCCTGGTGGCCGTCGCGCGAGGACGCACCAACCAGGAGATCGCCGACGAGCTCCACATCACGTTGAGCACGGTCAAGTCGCACGTCACCAGCCTGATGACCAAGCTGGGGGTGCGTAACCGGGTCGAGCTGGCGATGTGGGCGTACGAGACCAACCGCCGCCGACGGCACTGGTGACCGACGGAGGTACGACGACGGCCCCCGACCATGGGCCGACCCGATCGCGGCCCATGTGCCGATGAACCGGGGCGGGTGCGGCGTCCACCATCGGTGGCATGACGATGCGCGAGTGGCGGCTACCGGCCGCGTTGATCCTGCTGGGCCTGATACCGATGCTCGCCGGTGCGGGACGGCTCACCGAGCTGGGCGCCGGACCGGAGGTCACCCCGGCGAACGCCCGCTTCGTCGCCGATCCGCTGCCCGTGGTGCTGCACATCGTCGGCGCGGTGCTCTACACGATCCTCGGCGCGTTCCAGTTCGTACCTCGTCTGCGCCGCCACTCCTGGCACCGCCGTGCCGGCCGGGTGCTCGTCCCCTGCGGGCTGACGGTCGCGTTCACCGGCCTGTGGATGGCCGTCGCGTACGACCTGCCGGCCCATGACAACGACGTGCTCGCCGGCATGCGACTCGTCTTCGGCTCGGCCATGGCCGGTTCGATCCTGCTCGGTCTCGCCGCCGTGCTACGCCGGGACATCGCCCGGCACCGCAGGTGGATGGTGCGCGGCTACGCGATCGGCCTCGGCGCCGGCACCCAGGCGTTCACCCACGCGCCGTACCTCATCGCGGCCGGCGAACAGCCCGACGGGAACGTGCGGGCCGGCCTGGTCGTCGCCGGCTGGTTGATCAACCTTGCCGTGGCCGAGTGGTACGTGCGGCGTCCGGCCCCGGTCGTCAGCTCGGCGGCCCTGCGCTGAGCCGACCCCGAGCGACGGGTGGCGGGGTGGCTGCCCTGCCGACGGCGCGGCAGCCACCCCGGGCGTCACCTGTTCTGCTTCTCCTGGCACGGCACGCAGAAGCGGGCGTGCGGGAGGATGTCGAGGCGCTCGGCCGGGATGCTCCGGCCGCACCTCTGGCAGGCACCGTAGGTGCCGTCGCTGATCCGGCTCAGAGCACCGGTGATCTGCTCGATGTTCTGGCGGGTGGCCACCAGCAGCGCGGCCTGGTTGTGGGCCTCGCCGGGGTCGCCGGTGTCCGCGTTGAGCTCGGTCAGTTCCCGCAGCCGGGCCGTCTGGGTGGCGAAGTCGTCCGCCAGGGACGCTCGCACATCAGCCAGCCAACTCTGGTCGAGAGTACGACGATGATCGATGCTCACGGTCTGCCTTTCAAGGGGAATTGGGCGTGAAAAACAAAAAGGGCCGAAGCTTGGATAGCTTCGCCCTGGCGGTCGTTCTGGGTATGGAACGACTCCGCAGGTGGGCCTCGGCCGGTTCGCATCGGGCTCGACATTGTGTGCGTGGGCGCGGTGCGCGGCGCGCGGACAACCGGCACCCGCATGTCGGCCTTGCGGCGTGTCACCGTCGGCACCCGAGCAGCACCGCAGACCGCCGCCTGGGGGGCGGCGGGCGAGCGGAGGGTCACCGGTGGCATGCCCCCACCATAGAGTGGTGTTGCGCTAAAGCCAACGTCCGCGGTGGGACCTCATTCCGGCCACGAACTGCCGCTTTTCGCCGCAATAGGGCCGTTGCCCGAACCCGGTGGGCGCCCTTCGATATCGCAGCGAGGTCATCTTTTCGAGTCCTAGACTGCGGTGCATGGCGGGTCTTTACCCTGCCAACCGGGGGGAGAGAATGCCATGCAATCTCGGTCGACACCGTCCGGGTCTCCGTCGACGACACAACAGCCCGACAAAACCTCCGGTGGCGCCAACCGCGACATGCCGCCGGAATTGGGCACGGATGCGGTCGGCATATTCGAAGGCCGGACCTTCATGTTGTCCAATCCCGCCGGGAATGTGCCGGCGGATTCCATCGCTGGTCTCGTACACGACGACACCCGCTACATCAGCCGATGGGAGCTGACCCTCGACGGGAATGCTCCGCTCGTCCTCAGCGCGAACCCTGTCGATCCGTACTCGGCGGCGTTCTTTCTCGCGAACCCTGAGGTCGAGGGCCTGGCGGCGAACCGGATCGGCGTGCGACGGGAACGATTCGTCGGCGACGGCATGTCCGAGCGGATCACTGTGCAATATTTTGGTGCCGAGCCGGTCTCCGTGCGTCTGCGGTTGGAGGCCGGCGCGGACTTCGCTGATCTCTTCGAGATCAAGGGGGCGGGGCGGAGCAGGCTGGCCGACATTCGACGGACCCACCGGTCAGACGGTTCCGCGCTGCGTTTCTCCTACCAGAATTCGCACTGGTCGGCCGTCACCACAATCGAGGCCGAGCCGCGTGCCGATCGGGTCGAGGGCGACGCACTGGTCTGGGACGTGCACCTGGGCCGAGGCGAGACCTGGGGTTGCGAGCTGCGGGTGCTGCTGAACTGCCGGGGGAAGGACTACCAGCCGGCCAACCGTACCTTCGGCGAGGAGCATGACCCCGGTGCCGACGACGCCGCCTGGCGGTGGAGGGAGAACAAGCCACACCTGAGCGCCGAATCAGACCTGTTGCGCAGCGTTTACCACAAGTCGGCCACCGATCTGGTGTCGATGCGGATCGCCAAGGAGATCCACGGCGAGCAGGTCGTTCTGCTGGCCGCCGGCATGCCCTGGTTCCTGGCGGTCTTCGGACGGGACACCCTGATCACCGCCTACCAGAGCGTCAGCTGCGGACCCGACGTCGCCCGGGGTGCGCTGGTCACCCTTGCCGACCATCAGGGCAGCGTCGTCGACGACTTCAGCGACGAGGAACCGGGAAAGATACTTCACGAGTTCCGTTCCGGCGAGCTGACGCAGCTCGGCATCATGCCGTACGGCCCGTGCTTCGGCGCGGCCGACACCACCCAGCTGTGGCTCATTCTCCTCAACGAGTACTGGCGGTGGACGGGCGACGACGCGTTGGTCCAGCGGCTACGTCCCAACGCCGATGCGGCCCTGCGGTGGATCGACAACTTCGGAGACCGCGACGGCGACGGCTACGTCGAGTACGCCACCCGCTCCCCCGAAGGCATGCGCAACCACTGCTGGCGCGACTCACCGGACGGGGTCCAGTTCGCCGACAGCAGCCTTCCCACCCTGCCGATCGCCACCTGTGAGATCCAGGGCTACACCTATGACGCGAAGCTCCGCGCCGCGCAACTCGCCGACGGGCCCTGGGCCGACCGCGCACTGGCGCGACGTCTGCGTACCGAAGCCGCCCAGCTGCGCGAGCGGTTCAACCGCGACTACTGGCTGCCCGAGCGCGGGGGCTACTACGCGATCGGCCTCGACGCCGACAAGCGCCCCATCGACTCGATGACCTCGAACATGGGTCACCTGCTGTGGAGCGGCATCGTCCCGCCGGACCGTGCCGCCACGGTGGCCCGCCACTTGATGTCCGACGAGATGTTCTCCGGCTGGGGTGTCCGGACCCTGTCCACCGAGGACGTGGGATACAACCCCATCGGCTACCACCTCGGGACCGTGTGGCCACACGACAACTCGATCATCGCCGCCGGGCTCGCCCGGTACGGCCACCACGACGCGGCGAACCGCATCGCGATGGCGATGCTGGAGGCTGCAGCCCACTTCGAATACCGCCTGCCCGAGGCCATCTCCGGGTACGACCGCTCGCTCGGCCGACGACCCGTGCCGTACCCCACCGCCTGCAACCCCCAGGCCTGGGCCAGCGGCGCACCCCTGCTCTTCCTGCGGACGATGCTCGGGCTCGACGTCGACGACGGGATCCTCGCCACCGATCCGCATGTCCCCGAGGCGCTGGGGACCATCCGGCTGACCGGGGTCGCCGTCCACGGCGCCCGTGAGACTGTCGAAGCCTCCGCGTCACGGTCGCGCTCCTCGGCCTGAACGGCGGGCCTCAGCCTTCGGCCCGGCGGCGGGCCCGGCGGCGGGCGGTGGTGACGGGCCGGGTCAGCCCGGGGTGAGGAGGCAGAACTCGTTGCCTTCCGGGTCGGCGAGCACCCGCCACGGGACGTCCTGGCCCAGGTCGACGGCGGTCGCGCCGAGACTCCGCAGCCTGGCCGCCTCGACAGCCGGATCGTCACCGGGATACGGGCGGACGTCGAGATGGACGCGGTTCCACCCGCTCTTCACGTCGGGTGTACGGACGAACTCCAGATAGGGGCCGACGCCCTTGGCGGAGCGAAGTCTCGCCCCCTGGTCGGTCACCTCGTGCAGGGTCCAGTCCGTGGCCTCGCTCCAGAACCGGGCCATGGCTCGCGGATCCGCGCAGTCCACCACCACGGCGGCGATCGGTCCGGTGTCCCGGTAGAGCGGTCGGGGGTCCAGCACGCAGAACTCGTTGCCCTCCGGGTCGGCCATGACCGTCCACGGCACCTCGCCCTGGCCCACGTCGGCAACTGTTGCGCCGAGATCCTTCAGGCGCGCAACCACCTGCTCCTGGTGGGCCGCCGAGGTGGTGGCGAGGTCCACGTGCACCCGGTTCTTCACCGTCTTGGGCTCCGAGGAGACGATGAGGTCGACGCAGACAGCGACGGGATCGGGGTAGACGAAGCCCTCGGGTTCGAGGTTGGTCACGCCCGGTCCCTCACTGGAGACTCCCCAACCGAGCGCCTGCGCCCAGAAGCCGCCCAGCGCGGAGTCGTCCCGAGCCTTCATGTTGATCTGAACAAGCCGTGTTGCCATGCGGCGATGCTAGGGCGTACCTCGACATCTCGCCGACCGCCCTGGCCGTCTGCCTGCTCTACAGTCCGCGCTCGTCCGGAGGCTGCTCCTTCGTCAGGTGGAGCAGCCATCCCTCGCCGGTGCGGATGAGCGCGTATCGCCGGCGGCCGGTGCGGCCGTGCAACGTGAACAGCATCCGGCGGGCGGTGCGATCGTGCTCCTCCCACGTGCCGATGTCGGCGATCGACTTGTCGACGTCCTCGTAGGTGAGGTGATCGAGGTCGTGGTCGGGTACGGCAATCGCGAGCCGGTTGTCGCTCGGGCTGTCCGGCAGACCGCGAGGCACCGCCCAGGAGCGCAGCACACCGTCCTCCTCGAGCCGCAGATCGAAGTGCGGTCGTGGTTTGCGGTGGTGGTGCAGGACGAAGGCAGGTGCCACTCTTCCCATTGTCGGCCTCTGCCGGCCCGTCCGCCTGTCAACGCGACCACCTCACGACGCCTGGTCCGCCTTCCAGTCCTCGAGCAGGTCGATGAGCGCCGAGACGCAGTACGGTACATCGATGGCCAAGCGCTCGACCCGATCCACGGTCGGTGACCGTGCCTCTGTGATCACGTTGGTCCACGGCACGTTCGCACCCGACGCGCCGTGGACCAGGCCGGACAGCGCCTTGAGCACGTCGCTGCGGCAGGCCGGCTGCCACGTCACCCGGTTCGTGTGGTCGGGTCGCAAC
Organism: Micromonospora foliorum; assembly: GCF_022229015.1. GTDB lineage: Bacteria > Actinomycetota > Actinomycetes > Mycobacteriales > Micromonosporaceae > Micromonospora > Micromonospora foliorum. Next base: position 58,321 of record NZ_JAKKFF010000094.1, on the reverse strand, counting down.
TCTCACCGGGCGCGAGCCTCCGCCGCGCACGGCCTGGCCGAGTATCTGCGGCAGCAGCTCACCGAGCATCCTCGCGCCCGACACTGGGTGATCGCGCACAGCCACGGCGGGAATGTCGCACTACACGCCGCCGACCGGTTGCGTACCGCGCGGGGCCGCGCGGCGCCGGTCACCACAGTGACCCTGGCGACGCCGTTCCTGCACGCGCGTTCTCGCAGCATCACCGGATGGCCGCTGTTCGTCATCGTGCTGTTCAGCGTGCTGCTGCTCGGCTCGGCTTCGGCGACAGCCGTGACCGGCCCGCGTTCGCCCGCCGACGCGGCGCTGCTCGTCGGTGGCGGTGTCTTCGCGGCCATCCTGGCCCTGTGTGCCGTCGGCGCGGTCCTGCACCGGCGATCCCTGGGCCCGGGCTGGCGGAGCCGGCTCATCGGCGCTGTTCACGCACCCACGGCTCGACCCGACGAGATCGTTGTCATCCGGGCCGCCGGCGATGAGGCATCCGGGTTGCTCGCGGCCGGCCAGTTCGTCGGCTGGTTGAGCGCGGCAGCGACCCGGCTGCTGACCAATCTGTGGTTCTGGACCATCCTCATCGGGCTGCCGCAGCTCGCGGTTGTGGTGGCCACTCTCGTGGGGCACGGCGGGCAGTTGGCGTTCAACCTGCTGATCTACGGGTTCACCGCACCCGGCCTCGTGGTGGTTGCCGTGGTGGCGGCGATGGCCGGCTCGGCGGTGTTGTTCGGCATCGACGGCCCGTTCGCCGGTCTGGTCGCGTCCTGCTCGGCCGAGGCAGCCCCGCCCGGCACGGCGACGCTGCTGCAGCTTGAGCCTCGCGCCACTGCCACCAGGAGTGGCCTCGCGCACTCCAGCCTCTACGACGATGAGCAGGTCATCCGCTACGTCCTGTCCGCCGTCCGCCCGTCGCCGCACAACTGACCGAGGGCTCCACTTCAGCGTCCGTTCGCGTCGTACGCCTTCCAGTCCTCGACCGGGGTGAGCGGAACCGGCGCCGGCCGCTCCACCACCGTCGTCAGCTCGATCCGCCGGCCTTCCGTCGCCGAGCGGAGCAGGCTGGTCATCGTTTCGAGTACGTGCAGTGCGACGTGGCCGTCAGCGCGCGGCGGACGCTGATCGTCGGCCCTGGCGAGGTCGATCAGCCCGATGCCCCGGGAACCCTTGGCGTAACCGGCCCGCGGTTCGAGAGCGCGCCATTCGGTGTCGCCGAGCGCGAAGAGGCGGACCTCACCGTCGAAGTAGTTCGGATCGGGTACGGCGAGCGTGCCGGCCTCCCCGTGGACCTCGATCGGCGCCGCCGTCGTCCGGACGCCGTCGAAGCTCGTCGTGATGGTGGAGAGAGCACCGTTGGCGTGCTCGAGTACGCCGGTGAGGTGGGTGTCCACCCCCACCGGGATCCGCTCGCCGGTCCGTGGGCCCGAGCCGATGACACGCTCGGCGCGTAGGCGGCTGGCGGCTCCGGTCACCGCCCGGACCGGCCCGAGCAGGTGGATGAGCGCCGAGATGTAGTACGGCCCCATGTCCAGCATCGGGCCGCCGCCCGGGGCGTAGTAGAAGTCGGGGTGGGGATGCCAGCGCTCGTGCCCCGGCGTGACCATGACGGCCGACGCGGACATCGGGCGTCCGATGAGCCCGCCGTCGATCGCCGCCCGAGCCGTCTGCGTACCCGTGCCCAGGACGGTGTCCGGCGCGCACCCGACGCGGACGCCGGCCGACGCGGCCCGTTCGATGATCGAGCGGCCGTCCGGGAACGTCACGGCGAGCGGCTTCTCGACGTACACGTTCTTGCCGGCGTCGATCGCACCCAGCGAGACGTCCGCGTGCGCCGCGGGGATGGTGAGGTTGAGCACCGTCCGCACGTCCGGGCGGGTGAGCAGACGCTCCACGCTCATCGCCTCGGCTCCGGGAATCGTGGCCGCGACCGCGGCCGACCGGGAGGCGTCGAGGTCGGCCACCGCGACGATGCTCACCTCGGGGTGGTCCGCGAGTGTGTCCAGGTAGGCGCGGGAGATGACCCCGAGACCTACGACGCCGACACGGTGCGGGTCGCCCACACCATCCCCCTCTCGATGACGGTACGGACGCTCGGGTGCTCCAGCACGTCCAGGCTGTGCCCCGGGGTCGTCACGACGATGCGCCCGGCACCCCACCGTCGGGTCCAGATCGCGGGCGAGGTGACCGGCCGGTGCCACGGATGCCACGCCTGGGTCGGGTGGGTGGTCACGGCCAGTACGTCGATGAGGTCATCGTGCAGCACCCAGTACTGCTCGGTGACCAGGTCGAAGTCCTCGATTCCCGCGGTGATCGGGTGCTCCCGGCCGAGGTCGGTGACGCGCACCGTGTGCGGCAGGAAGTTGTCCTCCGGACCACCGTGACGCTCACACGGCTCCCGACCCGGATGGGTCGCGAACTGGCCGCCCACCAGATGCAGGTATTCGGATGACGCGCGGAACGAGTCCACGATGCCGCCGTGCCAGCCGGTGAAGCCCATACCGGCGATGACCGCCGCGCTGAGGCCCGCCACCTGCTCCGCGGTGATCTGCGACATCGTCATGCACTGCACGACGAGGTCGGTCTCCGCCATCTCGGCGGCATCGGCGTAGATCTCGGTCGAGTCCTCGATTCGTACGGCATAGCCGCTCCGTTCGAGGAAGGGGAGGAACAACTCCGTCGCCTTGACCGGCTGGTGCCCCTCCCAACCGCCCCGAACCACAAGTGCTCTCCGCTGCGCCACCCTCGCTCCCTCCCACGGTCCGACCGAGCGCCCATCAACGGATCAACCGCTACGGCGGTTACCCCACTGGCGAGGGCTCTGGACCGAGCCCCGGCCGCCGAGGTGCTGACCCTTTCCATGCGGTTGAGGCGAGACGACCTTGCCTTTCGCGCGTCGGGCAGCCCGATTCGCGGGAACGGCAGGCTGCTCGGTCTCGGTCTCGGTCTCGGTCTCGGCCTCGGCCGTTGTTGAGGTGTCGGCAGCCACCGCGGGGGCGTCTTGGGCGGGCTCAGGCTCCGGCATCGGGTTCTCCTTGGATCTGGTGGGGTCCTACGGGCCACCGACGGCCGCTGGACGCGGACTGATCGACGCCGGGGTACGCGCTTTGACGGTAGCGCAACGCCAGGCCCAGGCGAGTGCTCCCCCGCTCCGATGGGACAGTCGTTACCTGCTGCCTGCCGGCGCGGACCGAACCCCAGGCCGCAACCGCATCGCCGCAACTGGATACTTCTTCTGGCCCGATCCGATGGGCGCCCGTGCCGAAGCTCGCCATGGTCGCGCGGCGAGAGTTACGGCCCTGTATGCGGAGGTGGGTATTGGGCCGTCCGGAGAAGCCCGTAGACCCGGCGGCAGGCCCGGTGCAACGGTTGGCGTGGCAGCTACGACAGTTGCGGGAGCATGCGGGCAACCCGAGCTATCGGCTCCTGGCTCGGCGCGCGCACTACTCGGCAAGCACCTTGGCGGACGCGGCGAAGGGTGACCGGCTGCCGTCGCTGGAGGTGACGCTCGGGTACGTCCAAGCCTGTGGCGGCGACCCGGCCGAGTGGCGGGCACGGTGGTCAGCCATCTCCGAAGCGGCGGCCGCCTCCGGCACCGCCGAGACCACCGCGCAGCGCTGCCCGTATCAGGGGCTGACGGCATTCCAGCCCGAGCAGGCGGAGCTGTTCTTCGGCCGTACGGAGTTGGTCGAGCGGCTCTGGGCACGGGTCGATCGGCGGTGCCTGACCGCTGTCGTCGGGGCTTCCGGAAGCGGCAAGTCCTCATTGCTGCGGGCCGGTCTGCTGGGAGCCATCACCGCCGACCGTGGGCTCGCGCAGCGGTGGCAGACCATGTTGTTGACGCCGACCGAATGCCCGCTGGAGGCGTTGGCCGCCGAGGTCGCGAAGTTGACCGGCCAGGATGCCCCAGAAATCCGAAAGGACCTGGCGGCGGATCCCGCGGCGCTCGACATCGCGGTGCGGAGCGCACTGGCGGGCGGCCCGCCGCAGGCCCGCGCGCTGCTGGTGGTGGATCAGTTCGAGGAGGTGTTCACACTCTGCCCCGACAAGGCGGAACGCCGCCGGTTCATCGAGGCGCTGCTGGACGCCGCGCACGGCCCCGACCGCCGCACAACTGTGGTGCTCGGGGTACGCGCCGACTTCCTCGCCCACCTCATGCAGTACCCGAACCTCGCCGCCGCGCTGGACGACGAGGCGTACCTTCTGGTGCGGCCGGTGAGCTCCACCGACCTGCGGGACATCATCATCCGGCCCGCCGCCCAGGTCGGCATCGGCGTCGAAGCCGACCTGGTCAGCACGGTGCTCGCCGATGCCGCCGACGAGCCGGGCGCGTTGCCGCTCGTCTCGCACGCGCTCCTCGAGACGTGGCAACGACGAACCGGGGAGACCCTCACCCTGACGGCCTATCAGGCGAGCGGCGGTGTGCGCGGGGCGATCGCCCAGACTGCCGAGCGGGCCTACGGCGACTTCGGGTCAGCCGAGCAACACGCCGCTCGCCGGGTCTTCCTGCGGCTCACCGCATTGGGCGACGGCACCGAGGACACCCGGCGGCGCATCATGCGTACCGAACTCGACGGTATCGCCGACGAGGCTGTCACTGCCCGAGTTCTGGACAAGCTGGCCGAATCCCGTCTGGTGGTCATGGGCGACGGCACGGTGGAGGTGGCCCATGAGGCACTCATCCGGGCCTGGCCGCGGCTACACCGATGGCTGACCGATGGTCGCGCAAACCTGCTGATCCACCGGCGACTCACCGAAGCCGCGCACACCTGGGCGACGCTCCACCGTGATGCTGGAGCCCTGTACCGGGGAACCCAACTCCTGGGCGCGCGGGCCCTGGCCGAGGACCATCCGGAGGAGCTCAACGAACTCGAAAGCTCTTTCCTGCACGCCAGCTCCGCTCTCGCCGAATCCGAGCAGAACGCCGTCCGGCGTCAGGCCCGCCTGTTCAAGCGCCTCGTCGCAGGCATATCCACGCTGCTCGTCCTCGCCCTGCTGGGCGGCGGCGTCGCGGTACGACAACGCCAGGACACCCGCCGACAGCAGGTGGCCACGCTCTCCGGTGAACTGTCGCTGCAAGCCCGATCCCTGCTCGCCACCGATCCCGATCTGGCCGGCCTGCTGGCCGTCGAGGCCGACCACCTCAACTCGAACACCGAGACCCAGGGCAGTGTGCTCAGCGCGGCGGCCGCGCCCCGCCGCACCGAGCTCAACGTCGGCGGGCCGTCCATCTACACGGTCGCGTTCAACCCGGACCATTCCCTGTTGGCCTCCGCGGCCGGTGACGGCACCATCGGATTGTGGGACCCCGCACGCGGCACGCGGCTCGCCACCCTCTCCGGCCACACCGGTCGGACCGCCGACCTGGCCTTCGCCGACCACGGAAGGCTGCTCGCCTCCGTCGGGATCGACAGGTCCATCATCATCTGGGATGTAGCAACGCGCCAACAGAAGACCCGGTTGACGGAGAACAACCTCGGGTCGGGCATGGCCTTCAGCCCCGACGGGACCAAGCTCGCCGTCGGCCTCGCCGGCGGCCCCGGCACCGACGCGAATGCCGGCCGTGCCGGCGACATCGCCCTCTACGATCTGCGGACCACAACTCGCACAGTGCTCCGCGAGCACCGGAGTCCGGTCAGATCGCTCACGTTCAGCCACGACGGCGCGGTCCTTGTCTCCAGCGACGGGGTGAAGCACCCGGCCGCTTGGCGTGTGGCGACCGGCGCGGTGTTCGCCAGACTGCCCGCCGATCATGTCTTCTCGGTCGCCTTCGGTCCCTCGGGGTACATCCTCGCGGGTTCCGCCGACGACCGCGGGGTGTACCTGTGGGATCTTGCCGGCGGCCAGCCGGTCCGCCTTCCGCCGCTGCCGCTGGCCGGCCGCTACGCATGGACCATCTCCGCACCCACCGACAGCAAGCTCGCCGTAGCCGACGAGAACGGCGCGATCACCATCTGGGACGTGCGACGCCGCGAGTCCCTGCAGACCTTTCAGGACCGCGGCCGCACCGAAACGGTGTCCGTCGCACTGAGCCGGGACGGGGCGATGCTCGCCTCCGCCGGCTTCAACGGAACCATCGTGCTCCACAATCTGGAGGACGCCCCGTTCAGCGGTTTCGCGGCACAGGTCAAAGACCTGAAGATCAGCCCGGACGGAACACGTGTCGCCTCGGCGGGCAGCGACGGCACCGTCCGCCTCTGGGACACCGACGGTAGACAAGTGGCCGCCCTCGCCGGACACGCAGACGAGGTACAGGCCGTCGCGTTCAGCCCCGACGGGCTCCGGCTCGCCGCCGTGACCCGGAACAACATCGTCACGATCTGGGATCTCCAACGTCGACGACACGCCACCCGACCGATCGTGTCCAAGGGAATCGGTGCGTCCACGGATGTCGCCTTTGATCCTGGTGGCCGTCTCGTCGCAGCCGCCACGCTTGGCCCCTTCATCTGGGACGTCGGCGACATCAACAACCCGACCGACATCACGGCCAGGTTCCCGGCGCACATCGTCACGTCGCTGGCCTTCACCCCCGACGGCCGCCGTCTCCTGGGCGCGAGCGTGGGCGGCTTCGTCAACACGTGGGACGTCACCACCGGCAAACTTCTCAGCCGAGTGAAGAGCCAGCAGGGCACAGTGCAGGACATCGCGGTAAGCCCGGACGGCGCTCTGCTCGCGACCGCCGGCGACAGCCGTACCGTCAAGCTCTGGGACGCCGCGACCGGCAGCGAACTCGCCGTTCTGCACGGCCACACCGCGCCCGTCCAGGTCCTTGCCTTCAGTCGCGACGGCCGCAGGATCGCCTCCGCTGGCGACGACGGCACCATCGTCGTCTGGGACACCGTTACCCAGCAACGCGTTGCGACCCTCAGCGGCCATGGCGCGAGAGTCCGCGGGCTCGCCTTCACCGCCGCCAGAACTCTCATCTCCGGCGCGGAGGACGGCCGAATCATCAGCTGGTCGTTCGATCTTCGCGCCGCCAGGGCCCAGATCTGCGCCACCGTCGGCCGTGAGCTGACCCGGCAGGAGTGGGCGACGCACATCCCATCAGAGCGGTACGACCCCTCCTGCGGCACACCGCCGAGTCGCTGACTGAGCTGCGCAGACGTCCGAAGAATTGTCCGGCGTTGTTTGTCCGGCGCCGCCGCTCTGTCGGACAACCCCGCCCCGAACCAGCCTGACTCCAGGACACGAACCGTGCGGTGGGTGTCCACCGAGGAGTCCGACTGCCCGGGAGCAGCCCGACGGGGGCCCGGGCACCGGACGACACTGCGATGAAGGAGAATCTCAATGAAGCGAATGGCAGCACTGTTGGCATTGCTCATGACCGTGCTCGTGGGCACGCTCGTCACCGCCAGCCCCGCCCACGCTCGCAGTGAGCCGGAGTGCGAATCCTACGTCGACGTCAGCAACCAGGCGGGCTATCGGGTCGCCGCGCCGATCGGCAAGTACGGCGTCCTGCCGTGCTCGCTGCTCTGGGGCGACGGCGGGGCGGGCACGGTGGCCCTTCAGTGGGCCCTGAACGACTGCTACCTCGCACCCGCCGGCAAGACGCTGCTCAACGATGACGGTGCGTTCGGCCAATTGACCTTCAACGCGCTGAAGTTCGCCCAGAGCAAGGCAGGCATCAGCGCGGACGGCCAGTTCGGGCCCCAGTCACGCGCATCCCTGAAGTTCCCCGCCTACACGGGCGGAACCTACGGAACCCCTACCTGTGCCCGCCTCGGCCGTCCGCTGCCGTAGCTGCCGCTGGGTACGCGCCGGCGGTGACATCGCAAACGCTGCCACCGCCGGCTCGCCGATCCCCACGTTGCCGATCGTCGTGGAGACCTTCAGAGGTGACGGGCTCAGTCGAGTACCGACTCGCCACCCGGGTAGGCGAACGACGCGCGTGGTGAGTAGAAGCCCCAGACGATTTCCAGCGGATCGGCCGGACGTAGCGCGTACACCGGGTGGTCGGGCGCGAGGAACTCCAGCGACTCGACCTCGAACGGGTCGACCGGTTCCGCCACGAACGGGTAGTTGCCGCTGAGCAACTTGCCGTCCAGCCGGGTGAGGTAGCGCAACTGACCCCGGTTGACGGCGTCACCGGTGCGCCCGACGCGGGCCGTCGTCCTGATCACGGGTACGCCGTCCGCCTCCGTGGTGGCGATCAGCCGGTGCCCCCGTACCTCGATGGTGGTCCTTCCCGGGGTAGCCGGGACGCCCCGGGCGGCGGCGTACGCCCGGACGACCGGGCTGGAGTTGACGTAGTGCGTCCACCAGCGGCCGGGTGTGACACCGTCGGGAGCGTCGACCCCGGAGAGGTCCGGACCGATGTACGTCAGGGAGTAGGCGCCGAAGCCAGAGGTCTGCCCGGCGTCGTCGACGACGTACTGGTTCATGAAGACCTGGTGGTTCGGTGCCGGCCGGAGCCCGTCGGGCACCAGCGCGGCCACCGCGTCGGGGTCGGCCGGCAGCCAACCGAAGTAGAGCATTCTGCTGTTCACGACGAGCTGCGGAGCGACGATTTCGGTCACGAGGGGTCCTTCCGCTGGGCATCGGTCCGTAGTCGCGACGCTACGGAGCCGCCCGCCGCCCGGACAACGACGGATTGCCGACATGCAACCCGTCGTTGTCGGCTCGGCAGGTCACCGTGGATCGGTCGTTACGTCGAGACGACCGTCAGACGGTGCTGCGGGACCACTGCTGGTTGGTGCCGGAGTTGCACGAATACTGCTTGAGGACCACCCCGTCCGCGGTCGCCGCGCCCGGCACGTCCACGCACTTGTTGCTGTGCCGTGCCCGCAGCTGGAAGTAGCCGCCGTTGGCGACCATCTGGAACTGCTGGTTGGCGCCGGTGCCGCAGGTGTACTGGACCAGCTCGGCGCCGTCGGCGGTTGACGCGCTCACCACGTCGAGGCACTTTCCGCTGTGCCGGCTGATGATGCGCCAGTAGCCGCTGCCGGCGTCCTGGAACTGCCACTGCTGCCACGCACTCCCGCCGTACGTGTACTGGCCGACGCGCGCACCGTTGTCGGTGTTCGGTTGCTGCACGTCCATGGCCTTGCCGCTGTGCCGCACATCGATCCGGTAGAACGTGCCCGTCGATGGCGGCGGGGTGGTCGGGCCGCCGTCGACGGTGTCGCCCCACGCGTACCGGATCCGGTCCGCGCCGGAGGTGTTGCGGACGGTCAGGTTGAGGTCGGTGCCGCTGCCGCTGAGGGCGAACATCGAGTACCAGTCGTAGCCGATGCTGCCGGTCTTGCCGCCGAGGGCGGGCCAGTAGGTGCCTCCCATCTGGTTGTCGCGCATGACCTGGGCCATGGCGCGGATGTAGCGCACGAAGTTGTCGGTGCTGCCCGCGTCGGCGTAGTTGCGGCCGTCGTTCATGGGCGCGCCGAACTCGGTGGCGACCGCGCGGGAGGCGCAGGTGCCGAGGCGGGTCTGGATGTGGCTGCGGAAGGCGTCGTAGGTCATCGCGCCGTAGAAGAAGGCGTAGTAGTGGAAGGACAGCAGCGTCAAGTTGAAGCGGCTGTCGTTGCAGATGTCGCGCAGGTCCTGGCTGAAGCCGGTGCCGCCGATCAGCACCCGGCCGGGCACCGCCGAGTAGTGGTAGCTGAGCCAGTTCGCCGCGACGTTGCGCCACTCCGCCGAGCTGTAACCGTGCGGCTCGTTCATCGGCTCGAAGTAGACGTTGGTGTTCGAGCCGTACGTGTTGGTCACGGTGGACCACATCGCGTTCCAGGCGGCGAGGTTCGTGATCCTGCCGCCGGAGGCGGCGCCGTCCTCCCAGTACGCGAGGATGACCTTGAAGCCGCGGGCGGTTGCGGCGTCGATGGCGCCGCGGTACGCCTCCCACCAGGCCGTCCCCACGGTGTGGGTATTGATCGGCAGCCGGACGGTGTTGACCCCCATGGTGGACGCCATGTCGTCGTAGAGGGCGTTGGCCTTGGCGCGCACCGTCGCGTTGCTGTCGGACGAGCTCAGGCCCTGCACGACGAGTGGGCTGGTCTTGAAGTTGTCACCCAACACGGCCCAGTTCATGCCTCGGAACTGGTTGGTGGCGGCGGTGGCCGGCGACGACGTGACGACGACGATGCCAACCAACGCGGTCAGCGCGGCCACCAGGGCGGACAACGCCCGTCGATGTAGTGCCACAGTCGGAACTCCTTGGACAGGGACCAGCTCAGCTGGTCACGCGGAAGGTGGCGTCGGCACGGCTCTGCGCGTCAGCGACCGGGTCGAGCCGGAGCAGGTAGGCGTAGTGCCGGAGGTAGCGGTCGGGGTGGCTGTAGGACTGGAACGATGTCCACGAGGAGTTGGCAAGACCGGCGACCTGTCGGAAGGTGGCGTCGGCGGCGAAGGTGGTCGTGCCGTCGTTGGCTTCCAGCCGGAAGTCGAACCCGTAGTGGCGCAGGTAGTAGCCCGGGTAGTTGACCGACTGGACGGAGACGGTGCCGGAGCCGGCCAGGCCGGGCACCAGCCGCCACTGGCCGTCCTGGGCGGGGCTGACGTTCGGGTCGATGCGGACGTCGTAGTCGTAGTGCCGTACGTACCGGTCCTGGAAGTTGTACGACTGGATCCGGTTGACCGCGGTGGCCGGCCAGCGGGCGAGCACCCGGTTCTGTTCGGCGGCGGTCAGGTTGAGGATCGACCCGTGCCGTTTCTTGGTGCCACCCATCGCGTACGAGCCGGACGCCGGGAGTCGGTAGCTGCCCGGGCTCGACGGGTTGGTGGTCAGGACCGGCAGGTAGCCGCGTCCGCTGGAGTACTGGTCGAGGTAGAGGACCCACTCGTTGCGGGTGTTCATCTTCATCCACATCGGGCCTTCGACCTGGGAGCCGGTCAGCCCGATGCCGGAGAGGTTCCCGAGGCTGGTCCAGGTGCCGAGGATGGAGTTGCTGCCCTCGATGGCGATCTGGCCGTCCCGGGAGGCCCGTATGTAGCGGTAGGAGCCGACACCGGCCGGCACCTCGATGATCTGGGTGTCGATGATCTCCTGGCTTCCGGGACGGTTCACGTAGGTCTGCGGCGTGGTGACGCTGCGGAAGTCCGTGGTGCGCGCGTAGTAGATGCGGTGCTTGGTCACCCCGTTGAGCGGGACGTTCGTCGCCCAGTAGAGGACGTAGTCGCCGGTGGCCGGGTTCCAGATCGCCTCCGGAGCCCAGGCGTTGCGTCCGTCGGGGATCGCGCCGGCGACGTTCAGCAGCCACGGCGTCGACCAGGTGACCAGATCGGTGGACTCCCACACGACGAGGTTGCGGCTGCCGTTGTTGATCGCGGTCGACCAGTCCTGGCCGCAGCCGATGCACAGGTCCGTGGCGATGATCCAGTATCGGTCGCCGCCGGGCGAGCGGACCAGGGCGGGGTCGCGGACACCGCGGGTACCGACGGTGGACCGCAGTACGAGCCCACCGTTGTTGAGGTCGGTCCAGCGTAGGCCGTCGGTGCTGTGGGCGAGGTAGATCTGCTGGTCGGTCGAGGACTCGCCGGTGAAGTGCGCCATCAGGTAGCCGACGGTCGGGTCGAGCGCCGCCGCCTCCTTCGGTGTCGCCGCCGACCATGTGGTGAACAGCAGGCACGCGGTGACCGCAACCGCACCGAGCCGGGCGAGGACTCTCGACATGTGTCTCTCTCCTTCGCGCAGGGGGCGTACGAGTCAGCTAGAGGGTCGGTACGACGGGGCGGATGGTGCCGTCGGTGCTGAACTCCATCCGGTCGATGGCGGTCTCGCGGTTGGTGCCGTTGCCGGCCGGGACCGCGAACCGGTGGTAGGCGATGTACCAGGTGTCGCTGCCGGGTGCCCGGACCACCGAGTGGTGACCGGTGCCCTTGATGCCGACGTCGAGTCGCTTCTGCAGCACCACGCCACGCCTGGTCCACGGCCCGAGAGGGGATGAGCCGGTGGCGTAGGCGACGCGGTAGTCCTCGCTGCGCGTGTCGTTCTCCGACCACATGAAGTAGTAGAGACCGTTGCGTTTGAACACGAACGGCGCCTCGTTGTAGCCGGACGGGGTAATGACCCGCGCCTGCGCCGCGTCGAACGAGACCATGTCGGCGTTCAACCGCACCGCCCGCGCGACGCCCTGCCCCCAGTACAGGTAGGACTGCCCATCGTCGTCGGTGAACACCATCGGGTCGATTGTCTGCCCGCCGGAGAACTGGTCGCTGCGGACGAGCGGTCGGCCCAGCGCGTCACGGAACGGCCCGGTGGGGCTGTCGGCCACCGCCACGCCGAGTTGTTTGGCCGTGTTGCCGCTGGCCGCGCCGCCGCTGAAGTACAGGTAGTAGCGGCCGTTGGCGCTTGCCACCGCGGGCGCCCAGGCCGAGTTGTCCGCCCAGGACACGTCCGGACCGTGGTCGAGGATCACGCCGTGGTCGGTCCAGTTGACCAGGTCGGTGGAGGAGAACGCCTTGTAGTAGGTGCCGGACCAGCTCGCGTAGCCGTCGGTGGTCGGGTACAGGTAGTAGCGGCCGTTGAACACGGCGAGGTGCGGGTCGGCGAAGAGGCCCGGGATCACCGGACCCTTGGTGGTCCTGGGCGCCCAGGGCGCGACGAGGCGGAAGGCGCTGTCCGCCCGGAACGCGGCCGTGTCCTGGTAGGCGTCGAGCCAGAGCGCGAAGTCGCGGTGCCGGATCCGCCGGTTCGGGTAGTTGTACGAGGCGAGCGCCACCGATCCGCTGACCGAGCCGTCCACGGCACAGAAGGTGGCGTCGGCCCGGAACGCCGCGTCGCCGGTGTTCGGGTCGACCCGGAGTCGGTAGTCGCGGTGCCGCAGGAACATGCCGGCCTTGGTCTGGAACGAGTGGCAGGTCGGCGACGCCAGACCGTTGACCACGGTGAAGGTGGCATCCAGCTTGGTCTGGTTGGCGCTGCTGGAGGTGACCGGGTCGAGCTGACCGAGATAGTCGATGTGGCGTACGTACCGTCCGACTTGGTTGACCGCCTCCAGCGAGACGGCGCCGGTCGGCAGCGTGGCGGCGTGCGCCGGCCCGTCGGCCACCACCACGACAGCCGCGGCGGCCACGGCGGAGAGCACGAGGAGGGCACGTGGGCGCATGGTCGATGCTCCCGACAGCGATGCCGCTGCCCTGCCCCGTGAAACCACGGTCCCGACCCCTTCCCGGAAGATCATCTATGTTAGCGTTAACAGCACCGGCAGGCGATCGGGCCGGGATTCTGGCGGTTCTACCAACGGATGACCTGCCCGTACGGGACAGCCTGGCGCGTCATGCCGCTACAGGCACAATGTGTTCGGCTCGTTAAGGTCGCGTTGCGGACCAGTGTTAGCGATCGCATCTACACGTGTCAAGGGATCGACCATGGTCGCTCCCCCGGCTGGAGTCATCGACGGATGATGGAGAAGTCCGCTTCGGTCAGGCATCGTGAGGACCGTGGTCCCTGAGCACCTCACGCACCTGCATGAGCGCGAACCCGAGCAGGTTGAGGCCCCGCCAACAGCCCGGGTCGCCAGCAGCCGGATCGTCGCGGTCCAGGCCGATACCCCAGATCCGGTCGACCGGGCTGGCCTCCACCAGAACTCGCTGCCCGGTGGCCAGCAGAAATGCCCGGAGCGCGGGATGCTGGTCGAACTTCGCGAGGTTGCCGGCCACCACGATCGCGAAACGGTGTTCGCTCCAGGTCTGCTGATCGAAACCCGCGACGCGTCCCCCGAGCACCTTGGCGGCGTGGGGATGCGGCGCGGCGAGGATCTGTTCCGCCATCGCGCCGTCGCCGAACAGGGTGGCCTTGCGCCACATCATGTAGTGCTCGGCAGTGGGAAACCGCAGCTCGTCGACGGTGAACGGCGCCGGCCACCACTGGCTCAGGCACCCTGCGCCGACAGCCCCGTCACGCTCGGGCTGGTGCCCCCAGAAGAACAGGAACTTGACCCGATGACCCTGCGCCTGCGCAGCGACCAGATCCCCGACGCTACGAACCGATGCCAGCATGATGGCGAGTGTGCGGCACCAGCGTTGCGCGTACCCCGCATTTTCGACCGCGACGACGCGCTCGCGGCCGCCGCGACGCCGGGTATGCCCACGGCGCTGTGACAAATTGCCCACGTCCGGCTGCCATCGCATCCGACGGCCGATGCCTACAGTCGGACCATGAGCACGGATGACGGCGTGCGGGTCTGGCTCCGCCGGCTTGGAGCTGAGCACGATCCTGCGGTGGCGGACCGGCACGGGGCCTACTTCCGGGAGCTGTTCGCCTCGTGGGCCCCGATCGCCTCGGAGCAGGTCATCAGCGATGCGCAGCGGGTCCTGCGACCGTGACACCCGAATCGTCGCCTCCGACAGCACGGACCTTCGGCCGCGTACGGGTGCGAGCGGTCTACCCCGGCAGCTTCGATCCCTTCACTCCGGGGCATGTGAATGTGGTCAGCCGGGCGCGTGCTCTCTTCGACGAGGTGGTCGTGCTCGTCGCGGTCAACAGCATCAAGCATCCGGGCAGCGACGAAGAGGAGCGGGCGGCCGCCGTCCGGGCCGTGCTGCCGGTCGAGTGGACCTCGGTCAGCGTTGCGGCGTGGAGCGGTTTGACCGCCACCTACTGTCGTCTCCGGGACGTAGGAGTGATTGTCCGCGGCGTGCGTAACACCACCGACCTCCGGGCTGAGTACCAGCTCGCAGCGATGAACCAGTCGCTGGGTGTACCCACGGTGTTTCTGCCGGCGCAGCCCGAACTGGCCGCGGTGTCGTCGACCGCGCTGCGCACGCTAGGAGCGTGGCGGGCCGAGTAGGGCGGCGATCATCGCTTCGGGCTCGATGGTGGCCGGCCGATCGCTGACCTGCCCATCGCCGAGTTCGATGACCCGCCACACGCCGTCGACGCGTAGGGCGAGGTCCACGGTGACGAAGGGCAACCCGAGCCCGGCGATCATCGGGGCGACCGGCTCCAGGTCGACCTCGACCAAAGGGCGATCGTTCGGGGTGTCCGGATGTGGGCCGATCAGGACGCAGTCGCCGTTGACCCACCAGGTGCGTACCTCCGCAGAGGTGAACCGCTCGAAGCGGCGCAGCACGAACCCGCCCACGAAGTCGTCCTCACGCAACTCCAGGAACCGGCTCGCCACTCTCCAGACTGCCACCGCGTCGTCGAGCTCGGGGAGGAAGGCCGCGTCGTCCCAGTAGTGCTTCATCGACTTGCTGTAGTCACGCAGTACCGCCGGTCCCGCCCCGAGCGTGACGCGCGCATGGTCAAGATCTGCCCGATCCGAGCCGCGGGTCCACACCGACGCGGGAGTGACCGCCACCAACGCCGCATACCAGCCGGGCAGCTCATGTGCCCGCCGATACTGCTCACCACTGGTTCTCAACACCACACCGCGCTCGGCGAGAGCCTCGGCGAACGCCGCGTACCGCTCGCTGCGCAGCATCCAACCGCGATAGACCGCCGCACCGGTGCCCGAGACTGAGGCCACCGCCCGACGTACGTCACCGCCCCGTGCCACCGCGTCGTGGTCGACGACCGCCACCTGGAACCCGGCGGCACGGGCTGCCTCAGCCTCGGCAGTGAAGTGCTCGTCCGGATGGCGTGGACGCAGCGGGTTCGCGGGAACGATCAGGATCACCCTCGTATCCTGCCCCCGGAAACTGGTTGCACGTCGCCGGGGTCGTCGTCGGCCACGGTTTCGAGAGGCTCTGCCTGCACCGCATCTCGCTGGAGGTGTTCGCCTTCAACCCCCGGGCCCGGCGGGTGTACGAAAAGGTCGGCTTCGTCGCCGAGGGTGTGCTGCGGCAGGTCCTGCGCGACGGCGACGACTGGGTTGACGCCACGGTGATGTCGATCCTCGCGCCCGAGTGGGCGGCGCACCGGGGACATCCCGAGCGCCGAGGCTAGTACCCGGTGGACCGAAGGCGTCAGGTCTGGATGGAGAACGTGGCGACGACACCGTTGTGGTCGGACCTGGTGTCACCGACGATGTCGTAATCGGTCATCCACATCAGCTGGTACTCGGGCAGCCGCTTCCAGAAGTAGACGTAGTCGATGTGCCGGTTGCCGTGCGTCCCGGTGCCCTTCTCGCCGTAGAGGTTGTAGTTGGAGCGCAGATTCGGCAGCTCGTTGGCCTCGAAGACCTGCCACGGGAACTTCGCGTACCCGTAGCTCCGGTCGGCGCTGAAGTCGACGTTCAGGTCACCGCTCACGATGACCTGACCCTCGTCCTGCTTGTCGACCGCCAGGTCCTTGAGACCCTGGAACTGCGCCTCGGCACACCTGGTGCGCGGTAGGTCCTCCGGCCGGCCGGCGGTTTCGATGCTGGCCACCGCGTGGGCGTTGATGTGGGTCACGTTGCGGCCACTGGCCTTGTGCCGGTACTTGACCCAGTTGTTGTAGCGCGCGGGCGGCACCTCGCCCGGACCGTTGGTGTCACAGACGAAAATCGAGCCCTTGTCGAGTACGTCGAACATGCCCTTCTTGGCGATCAACGCTTCGCCAGCCTGGTTGGTCCCGCCCGGCGCGTACAACCACCAGCCGTTGTCGGCGGCCCAGCTCTCCAGGAACGCCTTGCGGGCGCCGACCTCGTTGAGACCGACGAGGTCCGCCTTGGACGCGATCAGGTTCAGGTCGTGCACAAAGTCGGCCTGGCTCAGCCCGTAGTAGATGTTCAGCGTCGCCGCCTTGAATCCCACGCTCGCGGCAGCCGCCGGGGCCGCCGGCAACAGGGCCGCCACCAGCGCGACCGCGCCCGCGAGAGCGCGGAGGGCGCGGAGGGCGCGGGCCGACCAGTGCGTTGTCCTGCGCATCGAGTTCCCTTCGCACGGACCGCCGTCGATGGCGGCCAACGCACCTTATCGATTCGAGTCGACACCAGAAGGAACGCCCGGTTACCAAGGCCCGACAGACCTGGGTCGAAGAGTGCGGGGTGCCCGGCTCCTCCGGTGGTCGGGGTGGAGCTATGCGAACGTGAGGCCCTCGGATCGGGCCCGCTTGAGCTCGGAGAAGGCCCGGCAACCGGCGAGGAGGCGGACGCCGTCGAAGACGCGGACAGCCTCCTCCCCACGAGGGATCGAGGTCAGCACGGGACCGAAGAAGGCCACGTCGTCGACGACGACCGTCGGGGTGCCGAGGTCCTCGCCCACCAGTTGCTGCGCGCGGGCGGTGCTCGCCCGCATCTGCGGGTCGACGTCACTCCGATGGGCGGCCTCGGCCAGGTCGGCGGGGAGGCCGGCCTCGGCCAGGGCCAGCGGGACGACGGTGTCGAAATCCTTGTCGCCGTCGTCGTGAATCCGGCGGCCGAGCGCCGGGTACAGCAGGGCAAGTGCGGCGGAGCCGTGTTGCGCCGCTGCCGCCACACACACCCTGGCCGGCCCCCACGCCCGGTCGTTGAATTCGCGGTACCAGGGCTCCAGGTCCCGATGCTCGTTGATCACCGCGAGGCTCATCACCTCGAACCGCAGAGCGAGCGGCCGCATCTTGGCGACCTCCATGAGCCAGCGGGAGGTGATCCAGGCGAACGGGCAGGACGGATCCACGTACGCCGTGACCACCGGAGCTGACGTTCGGGTCGATTTGCCTTCCATGGAAGACAAGTTATCTTCCCCGGAAGGTAAGATGCAACAGTGAATGACGACCGGATCACCGAGATCGTTGGTCAGTGGGGCCGCGAGCGACCAGACCTCGACCCCACTCCGCTGCTGATCATCGGCCGCATCCAGCAGTTGGCCGCCGTACTCGATGTGGCTCTGCGGCCGCCGTTCGCCGCGGCGGACCTCGGCAACGGTGACTTCGACGTGCTCGCGGCGCTGCGCCGCGAGGGCGAGCCCTACACGCTCACGGCCGGCCAGTTGAGCCAGCGGATGCTCGTGACCACCGGAGCGGTGACCAAGCGGGTGGATCGGCTGATCGCCCGCGGCCTCGTGTCCCGCTCGGTCTCCGCAGCCGACGCGCGCGGCAGAGTGGTCGGGCTGACTCCGGCCGGGGTGGCGTTGACCGACCGGCTCATCGAGGAACACCTGGCCAACGAGGCGGCCATCCTTCGTGGCCTCACCGACAACGACCGCAGAACCCTTGAGCGCCTCCTGGCGGCGATGAACCGGACCCTGGACTCCGGAGAGTTCGGACCTAGCGACGGAGGTCCGGCCGGAGAACGGCCTCGGTCGTGATCGGCCAACGCCCGGACTACCATTCCGCCATGGACGAGATCACCCGCGGCGTACGCATCAGACGCGGCGGCCCGGCCGACGCACCCGCCGTCCTGGACATGCTCGACTCCGCGGTGGTCTGGATGAACGAGCGCGGCAACACCGAGCAGTGGGGCACGACGCCGTTCTCGGAGAAGCCCGAAAGGGCCGCACAGGTCGATCGGTACCTGACCGAAAACCTTCCGTACATTGCGGAAGTGGACGGGACCCCGGCCGCGGCCCTGGTGTTGGACTCCGGGCCCGATCCGCGGGTACCGATCGCGCCTGTGGAAGAACCCGAGCGGTACGTCCGCCTCCTGGTCTCCGACCGACGGTTCGCCGGCCAGAAACTCGGGTCGGCCCTGTTGGCACATGCCGTGGAGGAAACCCGGCGAGCCGGCGTGCGGTTGCTTCGGGTCGACTGCTGGGCGGGCGGCGGAGGCGAGTTGGTGGCGTACTACGAGCGCCACGGGTTCACTCCCACCGAGACCTTCCTGGCCGGATCCTGGCCAGGGCAGGTGCTGGCCCAGCGGGTCGACTGAACCGCTCACCTCGACTCGGTTACTGCATGATGGTGACCGGTGGGTGCTCCTGCGAGGCGGTGCACCGGTAGACCTGGAGTGTGTAGCCACGACCGATTTCCACCTGGGTCGGGGTGTGGTCGACCGACTCGTCCTCCTCAGTGATGGGACGCCAGCTGCGGCTGTCGCCGTCCCACTCGGCGCTGGGAATGGTGAGAAGGGGTTCCAGCGGAGCGCCACAGCACCGGAGCTCGTTAGGATCTGCAGGGTCCCGGAAGGTGAAGAAGGCGGCCCAGCCCCCGACCTTCCAGCCGGGCGCGACTGACAGATCGCCCCGGTAACCCGGTTGCTTCTCGTCCGGTGACTGGAGGAGTTTCCTCTCTCGGGAGATGATGAGTTCCGCCAGCTCGTCATCCAGCTCGTGATAGGCCGGGTACTCGATAACCTGCTCTGGATGCAGAACGCAAGGGACCGGCACGTAATAGTCCTGGCCGATGTAGGCCGGTTCGGGCGGGTGCGTCAGCAGGTTCCGCACGCTTGTGGACTGCCGCCACCGGAGGTGCACCGCCGACCGCGCATCCATGATTTCGTCGAACGGGCACCACAGCACCTGAAGCATGTCCGCGCCATCGGGACAGGGCAGATCAGGGACGTCCCGGGCGTAGAGCTGCGCCAACGGGATGAGCGGCAGCGGCTCCACCGACAGCAGCGACGGGTCGTAACCGGCATCTACGCGGTCAATGACCACCTTCTCATCGGGAGTGAGCAGATTCGTTCTCGGCGGCCTGGGCCGTTGCCATGCCGCGGCGAGGATGCGTCGACGCGTGCGGACGTCCTCCAGCATCGTCAACTCGTACGGCTCGTGCTCGTCGCCGCAGGTCGGCCAGGCCTCGCCCACCGGCCACAGCAAAGGCCCACCCACCGAGCTGTCATGCACGGTCGGGTGTCCTGGGCGGGGATGAAGGCGGGTGGCGGTCCTGGCCATCGCTGCCAGTTCCGGAAACAACGAGACCACATCCAACGGACGCGGTGGGGTGGTGGGCGTCATGATCCCCTCTCCTGATCACCGGGCTGCATCCAACCACGTGGCGCTGACAGGAGAGGAGCCGTCACCCCTCGGTCACGGACGAGGCATCCGCTCATCGGCATGAGCTGGTCTGACTGCCGTGGGCGACGAGACTAACCGCTTGTGGATTCCAGCTGTTCGAAGGCCATGCTCCACCAGGACTTCGGGTCGGCGAACGCGGACGAGTCGACGTCCATCAGGTCCGCCCGGATCGCGGCGGCGCGGGCCGCGCGAGCCCGACCGCCGGGGTCGGTCGCGATGAGCCCTCCGAGCCGGTAGAGGAACTCGACGAACGCGGCGAAGGTCGCGTTGACCGCCTCGAAGTTGGGGGTTTCCAGGTCCAGCAATACGACGGCGCCGGTCAGCGCGTCGAGGCAGAAGAGCAGCTGCGGGTCCTCGGGCGAGCTTCCGAGGACGATGTGGATGCGCGAACCGGCGTCGCCGATCTCGATGTTCAGCTTGGAGAACAGCTCCATGCCGGGGACGTCGACGTCGACCGTGAACAGGATCGGCACGTCGACCGGGATGGCCCCGAACGGCGGGAAGACCTCTGGCGTCAGCGGGCCGAGGACGTCGTCGAACCGGTCGACCGGGAAGTAGATCATCCCGTCGGCGCCCCAGAGCGCGGTGAGCTCCTCATGCGTCGCGGTCAATCGTCCGCCTCCTCGTCATCGTCACCGGGCGTGGTCAGACCGTGCTCGTCGAGGAAGCCCCACCACTCGTCGTCGTCGAAGCCGACCTCGCCGTACCCGGCGCCGAAGACGTAGTAGGCGAGGAACGAGTCGAGGTCTGGCGCGACGTCGAGGAACATCTCCCGCATGAACCACTCGTCGGTGGTCTCCGCCGGGAAGTACCAAACCGCGCCGGTGTCACGTCGGATCAGCAGCGGCTCGTCGTTCAGTGTGCCGATGACCAGCCACTCGGCGGGTTCGTCGGCGACGCCGGTGAACTCGGGCATCTGCTCGAGGTAGTACTGGATGTCGTCGAGGTCCGCGACCGCTGGCAGGTCGAACGCGCCGGCCAGGATGCCGTTGGCGGTCTCCAGCAGCTCCCGGACCGGCTGCGGCAGCTCGGCGGGAATCTGGTCGGCCGGAGCGCCCTCGTTGATCTGGGCCCACGCCAGCGTCGCGGGCTGGTCCGCCTCCAGGTCGGTACGCAGCTCCGCGATGAGCTCCCGCAGCTCGGGATTCAATCCACTACCTCTATTCGGATCGGGGTGCCATCGGGCAGGTTCTTGATCTGATGCCAGATTTGCCCGCCGACATCCCAGTTTGTTCTGCCGTGCAGGAGCTTCAGATTACTAACGTCGTCGGCGCCGCCAAGTTGCAGCTCCCACACATGGTCGGGCTGCTGCTTGCGGAGCCGGGCCGCGAGGGCGTTCGCCATCTTCTTGTCGTGGGGCCAGTACTTGTCGAAGATCTTCTGCCGGATGCGCTTCTTGTAGTCGGCCGTGATCTTCTTGTCCCGGCCGACCGGGTTCGCCTGCTTGAACAGCTTGCCCTCGTCGCTGAGCTTCTTCAGCGCGTTCATCTTGCGGTCAAACTGGCCGCGGGCGTGGAACGACCTGCGCTGCACCTTGATCGTGACCTCGGGCAGGTTGTTGTTACGCACCACCGGCTTGGCGGCGGCTTTCTTCACCGCCGCCCGGACGCCCTTGCCAACCTTCGGCTTGCCCGCGCCGCCGCGCTTCTTCGAGCTCTTCGGCGCCCTGCTAGGCATCGAGCAGCTCCTGGATCACCTGGTCGATCAGCAGGCCGACGATCTCTCGCGTGATCATCTGGAAGATCGGCACCTCGGCCAGTGACGCGCCGAACGTGACGACGGCGGTGGCGATCGCCTGAGCCACCGCGAACGCGAGGATCGCCAGCTGCACGATCACCTGGATCTTCAGCGCGAGCACGATCGCGGCGGCGATGATCAGCCCGGTGCCGATCAGCATGGCGGCCTGGGAGTAGTCCGGCAGCGTTCCGGGACCGCTCTCCGGTTTGGACCACCACTGCTGGAACGCCTGCACCGACTCGCCCTGGTGCTGTGACCAGACCGCCGCCGCAGCCGAGCTGGCCTCCCCGGAGGCGTCGGCGACCGTGCCGGAGAAGTCCAGCCAGGCCTGGCCCATCTCGAACAGCTTTTCCTCGTCGGCCTCGGGCCAGGTGTAGCCGATCCAGCCGAGCGCCGTGATCAGCTCACCCGGCAGTTGAAGTCCCATGCCGTCACCCCAGCATTCCCTGGATGTCCCGCAGCGCGCCCGCGGAGGCTTCCTCGACCAACTCGAAGTTGTCGGCCATCTGCGTCAGGTCGCTACCGGCCGAGCCGATCTCCTCGGCGGCCACGCCGATGCAGTCCAGGACCCAGGTGGAGGCCTCCGTGTACGCGATGCCGATCAGCGAGCCGATGTCGTCGGCGCCCCACGGCTCGCCGTACCCCTGCATCTGCGCCTCGAAGCTCTCCAGCTGCCCGATGAAGCGTTCGGCGGCGCCGATGACCTCGTCACCGCCGGAACGCAGCAGCGCGGGATCGACCTCGAAGCCGTTCATCGGGAACTCCCTCGGGCCATCCGCTCCTGCGCGTCCGTGAGCGCCTGCAGGAACGCGCCGAGCCGCGGCACGGCCGTGTCGCGAACCTGTTCGAGTTGCTCGGTGAGCTGCGAGAGGTCGCCGGAGGCCACCGCCGGGCCGCCACCGCGCATCGAGTCGATCGCCGCGTTCACGGCCGCGATCACGTGGTCACAGAGCTCGGCCGCGCCGAGCCGCATCATCCGCGGGTCCAGCGTCAGCGACTCCAGCCGGCCATCGGCGCCGAACTCGGCACGGACCTGCCCCTCGGCGGACTCACCGACCCGGCGCAGGCGCGCGGCCTCCTCGTCCTCCGGTGCAGTGCCGGCGGCGCGCAACGCGCCAACAGTCGCGTCCAGCATGCGAGCGAACTCCCCGCTCGCCGGCTCGTTCACCGACATGGGCCCTCCCTCGATTGCCTCCGAGACAGTGGAAAGCGTAGTCAGATCCGGCAAACAGTGTGGACCCGCGAGGCAGGCAACCCATCGAGGGCCGTCGACGGTCTCATCCCGCTACCCCGAACGTTTCCGTCAGGCGGTGGCCAACCGGACCATGAACTGGCAGCCGTCGGGGGTGTTTCGCACCTCGACCCGACCTCCGTGTGCCTCCACCAGGCCGTGAACGATGGCCAGCCCGAGCCCTCCGGACGCCCCACCGTCGCCCGGCCCGGGCGTGCGGGCCGGCTCACCTCGAAACGCGATGTCGAACAGCCGGGGAAGGTCGGCCGGGGGGATGCCGCCGCAGGTGTCGGCGACCGAGAGCCAGGCGTGGTCGTCCTCTCGGCCGGCTTCGATGCGTACGGTGCCGTCCTCCGGGGTGTAGCGGACCGCGTTGAGCAGCAGGTTGGCCACGACCCGGGCCAGCTCCGGTTCGCTCGCGGCGACCATGGGCCATCCCGACTCGCTGGCCACCAGCTTGATCCGGCGAGCGTTTGCCAGCGGGGTGGTGCTGGCCAGCGCGTCCGAGACCACCTCTCCGAGCGGCACCGCCGTCAACGACAACCGCAGCGCTCCCGCGTTGATCCGGGACAGCTCGAACAGGTCGTCGACGAGTCGGGTCATCCGGTCGGTCTCCAGCCGGATCCGTCGGTGGTACTCGTCGACCGTGTCCGGATCACGAACCACCCGGTCCTCCAGCGCCTCCGCCATGGCCCTCAGCCCGGCGAGCGGGGTACGTAGGTCGTGAGAGACCCAGGCGACCAGGTCGCGTCGGCCCTTCTCCAGTTGCCGTTCCCGCTCCCGGGCCTGGTCGCGCCAGACCGCGGCGCGGGCCAGTCGTCGGCCGAAGTGCCCGCCGACGGCGAGGCTGACCACCGCTGCCGCCGCGACGGTGGTCAGGACCACCTCAAGGTCGTGCGCGGAGAGGAACATCGCTTCCGCGACCGCCATCACCCCGACCGCGACGGCGACCACCGTGGTGGTGAGCAGCACGCTGAGGTGCACGGTGATCGAGCTGCGCCGAAGAGCGCGGAGCAGGACCGCGCCGGCGAGCCCGATGCCCAGTGCCGCACCGAGGGCGATCGCGAAGATCAGAAGTACGTCACGCATGGGCCGGCTCGTAGCGGTAGCCGACGCCCCAGACGGTCACGATCCGCCGCGGATGGGCCGGGTTGGCCTCGATCTTCTCCCGCAGCCGGCGTACGTGCACGGTCACTGTCGAGTGGTCCCCGAAGTTCCAGCCCCAAACCTGCTCAAGGAGTTCGGCCCGGCCGAACACCCGGGACGGGTGCCGCATGAGGTGGACGAGCAGGTCGAATTCGCGCAACGTCAGGGCCAGGTCGGCACCGGCGAGGCGGGCGGTGCGGGAGGTCGTGTGCACCACCAGGTTGCCGTCGGTGAGCGCCTCCGGCCGCTCGGGTGGCGTCCCACCGCCGGCGCGACGGAGCACTGAACGGACCCGCAGCACGAGTTCCCGGGGGGAGAAGGGCTTGGTCAGGTAGTCGTCCGCGCCGAGCTGCAGCCCGAGGATCCGGTCGGACTCGTCACCGCGCGCGGTCAGCATGACGATCGGTACGCCGTCCGGCCGTACCCGCAGCGCCCGGCACACCTCCAGGCCATTGATCAGGGGCAGCATCAGGTCGAGCACGACCAGATGCGGTGCCTCCCGCTCCACCGCCGCCAGCGCCGCCGCACCGTCGGCCGCGAGACTCACCTGGAAGCCGTCGTTCTCGAGATAACGACGAATGACGTCGCTCACGGTCTGGTCGTCGTCGACCACCAGCACGCGCTGTGTCACGAACCTCCCCCGTTCCGGCCCGTCAACGTCTCCCCCAGTTGTCCATCGACCCAGCGTAGCCACGCACCGGGGTCGGCCCGCACCGGCAAATCTTGCGAGGTTCTTACGGCTGCGTGCGGAGACCCACCCCGGCGTACGTGAGGTCATACGGTGACCGGAATGCGGATCCTTGTCACCGGTGCGGCCGGATTCATCGGCTCACACGTCGCCGACCTGCTCAGCGAAAATGGGCACGAGGTGGTGGCCGTGGACGCGCTCCTGCCCGAGGCGCACGCTACGACAGCACCGCCCTGGGCCGAGCGGCACGACCTCGTGGTCGGCGACGTACGCGACGGCGAGCTGCTGACCCGGCTGCTGGCCGGGGTCGACGCGGTCTGCCACCAGGCAGCCATGGTCGGCCATGGCATCGACCCGGCCGACGCCCCCCGGTATGCCGCACACAACGACCTCGGCACGGCCACCCTGCTCGCGGCGATGCACGCCACCGGGGTACGCCGACTGGTGCTGGCCAGCTCGATGGTGGTCTACGGCGAGGGTCGCTACCACTGCCCCACCCACGGAGTCGTCCGGCCAGCCGGCCGCCGGGCCGTCGACCTGGCCGAGGGCCGGTACGAGCCACCCTGCCCTCGCTGCGACCAGGCGCTCTCCCCCGGTCTCGTGCCCGAGGACGCGCCTCTGGAGCCGCACAGCACGTACGCCGCCACCAAGCTGGCCCAGGAACACCTCGCCGGCGCGTGGGCCCGGCAGACCGGCGGATCGGTGTGGGCCCTGCGGTACCACAACGTCTACGGTCCCCGGATGCCCCGTGACACCCCGTATTCGGGGGTCGCGTCGATCTTCCGGTCCGCCCTGGCCGCCGGGCGACCGCCCCGGGTTCTGGAGGACGGCCGGCAACGGCGCGACTTCGTGCACGTGACCGACGTGGCCACGGCCAACCTGCTGGCCCTCACGACCCCGGCACCGGATCCCCTGACCCCGGTCAACGTCTGCTCGGGCGAACCGCACACCGTCGGCGAGTTGGCCCACGAGCTGGCGTCGGCGATGGGCGGGCCATCGCCCGTCACGGTCGGGGGCGGGCGGGCGGCGGACGTACGGCACGTGGTGGCCGATCCGGCCCGCGCCGCCCGGCTGCTCGGTTTCACCGCCCGAATCGGCTTCGCCGCCGGCATCGCCGACTTCACCACGGCGGTGATGCGGGATCCGGCATCGGTCACGACACCGTCCACAGTAGGTGGTTGACGGCGAGCGCCGTGGCGGCCTGGGCCGCCAACCACCACCGTCGGTGGCCGTGGGGCAGGTGCGCGGTAGCGACAAGCAGCCAGACGGCGAACGGTAGCCAGATCCGCTCCACCTCGGCCTTGCTGAGCCCGGACAGGTCCGCCGCGAGCACGGCCACCGCCGCCGCGATGGGCAACCACACCGTGGGTCCGGCGCTGGCGATCCGCTGTCGGAGGGCCGTCGCGATGGGTGGGTACGGTGCTCGCGTCGACACGGCCGTCACCGTCCGCCGCAGGGCCGGCCCGACCACCGGGCCGGCCGAGAGCAGCAGAGCGGCGAGATTCGCCCAGAACCAGTAACCGTACGGACGTTCCGCCGCCCACCCCTGGTAGTACCGACGCGCCACCAGGTGGTAGCCGTCCAGCCACCAGAACCCGGCGAGGGTGAACACGGCGACGACGGCCCCGACCGCCGTCGCCGCGACCAGGAGCACGCCGAGGCGATCCCGCGCCCGGAGCAACGCCACGGTCAACGCGAGCACCCCGACCAGGACGAACCCGTACGACAGGTAGAGCGCGAAGCCGAGGAGCAACCCGCCCAGTGCGGCCCCTGGTCGGCCACCCACCGCCAGCAGCGCCAGCCCGGCCGCGACCACCGCGGCGAAGATCCCGTCCGCGGACGCGCCCACCCAGACCGCCCCCGGGAAGAGCACCAGGAACGGCCACACCGCCCGGGCCGCGTCCTCGGCGCCGAGCGCCCGCAACGTCACCGGAACCGACACCGCGACGGTGGCTCCGAGCACCACGCAGGCCAGCCCGGCGGCGCTCCCGCCGCCCAGACCGATCCGCTCCAGCCAGACGAAGAGCAGCAA
The DNA here is from genome assembly GCF_022229015.1 of Micromonospora foliorum. Taxonomy (GTDB): domain Bacteria; phylum Actinomycetota; class Actinomycetes; order Mycobacteriales; family Micromonosporaceae; genus Micromonospora; species Micromonospora foliorum. Next base: position 31,750 of record NZ_JAKKFF010000094.1, on the reverse strand, counting down.
CGCTCCCGGTGGGTGACCAGCGGTGTGGGTGGACCACGAATCGGGTTGGAAGTCGAGGATCCGGTCGGCGAAGCCGGACAGCAGGAGGCTGACATCCGTCACCCGGGGCACCTCGTGCAGGTACTCGGCCTGCACGGTGAGCCGGTCGGTCAACCCCGCGGACCAGCCGTCCACCAGGGCCAGCGACAGCGTCCAGAGCACCGAGGCGAGATAGCCGACGAGTAGCAGCCGCCGCCACGGCATGTCGGTTCCCCAACGCGTGCCCCGCCAGACGAACAGCGCCGCGACCAGAAGCGCGGCGGGAGTACCGGGCCCCAGATGGGGTTGCCAGGCGGCGTAGAGCGGCGCCGCGTCGGCGTGGAGCCGTACGCCCTGCTGGTTGAGCAGCGCGCCGACGGCGACGGCGACGGCGAGCAGGGCCACCTCGGCGCCGAGGACGATCAGGTCGGCGGACCGGGGTCGTCCCGGCCGGATCATCATGGTCATGGTGACGGCCGACGATACGACCTCTGACCAGGGATCCGACAGCCAGACGGTGAGACGTCAGGGAGTCGTAAGATCCGTTGCCGCGTAAGCGATTCGTAAGGACGAACGGCGGTCCGGACGGCCCGGGGCGGGCCTAGCGTCGCCGGTATGCACACAACGATCGACGTGGTGCTGCCGTGTCTGGACGAGGCGGCCGCACTGCCTGCCGTACTGAGCGGGCTGCCACCCGGCTTCCGCGCCATCGTGGTCGACAACGGCTCCACGGACGGTTCGCCGGTCGTCGCGGCCGCGTACGGGGCCCGGGTCGTCCACGAGCCGAGACGCGGGTACGGGGCGGCCGTGCACGCCGGCCTGCTGGCGGCGGAGGCGGATCTGGTCTGCGTACTCGACGCGGACGGGTCGTTCGATCCCGCCGAGTTGCCCAGGCTCGTCGCGGCGGTGCTCGACGGTCGGGCGGATCTCGCCGTCGGGCGGCGTCGGCCGGTGTCGGCGGATGCCTGGCCGTGGCATGCCCGCACCGGGAACGCGCTGGTCGCCGCGTTGCTGCGGCGTCGTGGGGTGCCGGTGTACGACATCAGCCCGATCCGGGTGGCCCGCCGGGCGGCGCTGCTGGGCCTCGGTGTCAACGACCGCGCGTTCGGCTACCCCCTGGAGCTGCTGCTCCGGGCGGCCGGAGCGGGCTGGCGGATTCTCGAGCTGGACGTCGCGTACGCGCCTCGGGCCGCCGGCACCAGATCGAAGGTCTCCGGGTCGGTGCGGGGCACGTGGCGGGCGACGCGGGACTTCGCCGGAGTGCTGCGCGCCGACGTCGGTGGTGGCCGGTGAACGTCCTGCTCCTGGTCGCGAAGGCACCGGTCCCCGGGCTGGCCAAGACGCGCCTCTGCCCGCCCGCTGATCCCACCCAGGCGGCCCGGGTCGCGGCGGCGTCGCTGTTGGACACCCTCGCGGCGGTGCGCTCCACCGCCTCGACCATTCCCGTGTTGGCCCACACCGGTCGGTTCGCCGATGCCGAGTACGGCGCGGAGCTGACCGCCGCGGTGGCGGGTTGGCACCTGGTTGCGCAGCGCGGTGGCACGTTCGCCGACCGGCTGGCGAACGCCCACGCCGACACCGCTGCGGCGTTTCCCGGCCGACCGGTGCTGCAGATCGGCATGGACACGCCGCAGATCCGGCCGGCCCTGCTCACCACCGCGCTGGAGCGGCTCGCCGAGCACGAGGCGGTGTTCGGACCGGCGCTCGACGGCGGCTGGTGGGCGCTCGGGCTACGCGATCCGTCGTACGCGAGCGCGTTACGCGAGGTGCCCATGTCGACCGACGACACCGGTCGCCGTACCCTCGCCGCCCTGCGCGGGCACGGCATGGACCCGGCGGTCCTGCCCGTTCTGCGGGATGTCGACGACTGGTCGTCGGCGCTGGCGGTCGCGGCCGACCTCCCCGGCACCCGGTTCGCGGAGGCGGTCGCGTCGGTGCGCGGCCAGCTGGTGAGCGGACGCCCCCGGTGACCTCGACGATCAGTCTCGACGGTTTCGGTGTGGCGCTGGGCAGACTCGGCGGGTGGCCCGCCGACCATGACGCGTGCGGCACGCCGGTCCCCGCGATGGCTGCGGCCCAAACCGACCACTGGCTGGTGCACACCGACGGGCGACGTGACCTGTTGCCGGTGCGGCGTTGGCACGGCCCGCCGGAACCGGCAGTCGAGTCCGTTGCCGCACGCTGCGCCGGACCCACCATCGATCTCGGCTGCGGCCCCGGCCGGCTGACCAGGGCACTCGCCCAGCGCGGCCTCGTCGCACTGGGGGTGGACATCTCCGCCGAGGCGGTACGGCTGACCCAGGGCCGGGGTGTGGTCGCCCTGCGACGCGACGTCTTCGAACCACTTCCCGGCGAGGGAAGGTGGGCGCACGCCCTGCTCATCGACGGCAACATCGGCATCGGCGGCGACCCGGTCCGACTGCTACGCCGGTGCGGCGCCCTGATCGCGGCCGACGGGACGCTTGTGGTCGAGGTGCAACCCCCGGGGGCCGGGCTGTGGCGGGGGCAGGCGTACGTCCTGTCCGGATCGTCCGGCGATCGGGAACTGCGGGGGCCGGCGTTTCGGTGGGCACGGGTCGGGGCGGAGGCGGTGGCCCGTACCGCCGCCGCCGCCGGCCTGCGGGTCGCCGACCGTTTCCGGTTCGGTGCCCGCTGGTTCGCCGAACTGGCGCGCTCATGATCCGCCGGCCACGCCTCCCGGTCCCCGAGGACTTCACGGCGCCCTCGCACTCACCGCTGGTCGCCGCCCGGCTCGGCCTCTGGCTCGGGGTGGCGTTCGGGCTGTGTTTCGGCACCGGACTGCTCAGTCACTACATTCAGCACCCGCCGGGCTGGTTCGCCTGGCCGACCCGACCGGTCAACCTGTACCGGGTCACCCAGGGCGTCCACGTGCTCTCCGGTGTGGCGGCGATCCCGTTGCTGCTGGCCAAACTGTGGAGCGTCTACCCCCGGCTGTTCGTCCGTCCGCCGGTGCGCCAGCCGATCCGGTTGTCCGTCCATGCTCTCGAACGGGTCTCCGTCCTGGTGCTGGTCTGCGCCGCGTTCTTCGAACTGGTCACGGGCCTGTTCAACGTCGCCCAGTCGTACCCGTGGGGCTTCTTCTTCCCGACGGCGCACTACGCGGTCGCCTGGCTGGTGGCGGGCGCGGTACTGCTGCACGTCGCGGTGAAGCTCCCGGTGGCCCGCGCGGCGCTGGGCACGCCACTGCGGGGCCGGACAGCGGCGCGGGCCGCGGCACCGGGGCGTGACGAGTCGTCCGAGCGACGGGCGTTCCTGCGTACCTCGGTGGGCGTCGCCGGCATCGCCGTGCTGGCCACCGCCGGGGTCACCGTGCCGTGGTTACGTCGGGTGTCGCCGCTGGCCTGGCGTTCCGCGTCCGGGCCGCAGGGCATACCGATCAACCGTACGGCGGCTGCCGCGCGCATCGCCGTTCCACCGGACTGGCGGCTGGAGATCGTCTGGCCGGGCGGGCGACACACCCTGTCCCTGGCCGACCTTGCGGCCCTGCCGCACCGTACGGCGGAGTTGCCGATCGCCTGCGTCGAGGGCTGGAGCGCATCGGCCCACTGGACCGGCGTGCCCGTCGTCGAGCTGCTCCGGTGGGCCGGCGCACCGACCGGCCGACCGGTTCGGGTCACCTCGCTGGAGACCGACGGCCTCTACGCGGCCAGCACCCTGCCGGCGGCCCATGCCCGCGACCCACTGACCCTGCTCGCACTGAGGATCAATGGCGAGCAGCTGTCGCCGGACCACGGGTACCCCTGCCGACTCATCGCGGCGAGCCGGCCGGGCGTCCTGCAGACCAAGTGGGTGGCCCGGCTGGAGGTGCTGCGGTGAGGGCCGTCCGGCTGCTCCTCCTCGTGCTCGGTGCCGCGGCTACCGCGTACGGCGGTTGGCTGCTCCTCCCCCAGCTCGGCACCACACTGCCGTGGCTGATCGGCGGCCCGGTGCTGCACGACGTCCTGGTGGCACCGCTGGTGGGACTGGGCGGGCTGGCGCTGGGTCGGCTGGTGACGAACCGGTTACGCCTGGCCTGGATCGCCGCGGGCCTGATGGCCAGCGCGACGTTGCTGCTGATCGCGGTGCCCCTGCTGTGGCGACCGCCCTCGGCGCCGCCGAACCCGGGCCTGCCGGACCGCAACTACCCGGTGGGGCTCGCTGTCGGGCTGACTGTCCTCTGGGCCGCGATCGTGCTCATTCTGGTCGTCGCCACCACTGTCGACCGGCGCGTCACGGACCGACGAACCAACCGTCCCTGAGTAGGGCCCACGCGCTCCGCACAGGTCGCCCAGGAGAGGTACCCATGTCAGCAGCAGACACCAGCACGACCGGCCACCCGCCGATCGGCGTGATCGGCGGATCCGGTTTCTACGAGTTCCTCGACGACATCACCGAGCACGGCGTCGACACCCCGTACGGACCGCCGAGCGACGTGCTGTCCATCGGGAGTCTCGCCGGGCGGCCGGTGGTGTTCCTGCCCCGCCACGGACGCCGGCACACCCTTGCCCCACACCGCATCAACTACCGGGCCAACCTGTGGGCGCTGCGCGCACTCGGCGTCCGCCAGATACTCGCACCCGGTGCCGTGGGCGGCCTGCGACCGGACCTGGGCCCCGGGACCCTCGTCGTACCGGACCAACTCGTGGACCGGACCAGCGGCCGGGAGCAGACCTACTACGACGGACGGCCAGGCGCGGACGGGCAACTCCCCCAGGTCGTCCACGTGCCCTTCGCCGACCCCTACTGTCCGGTCGGACGAGCCACCGTCCTCGACGCCGCCCGCAACGCCGGTTGGCAGCCGGTCGACGGCGGAACCATGGTCGTCATCGAGGGGCCCCGGTTCTCCACCCGAGCCGAATCACGGTGGTACGGCCGGGAGGGCTGGTCGGTCGTCGGCATGACCGGCCACCCCGAGGCGGTGCTGGCCCGCGAGCTGGCACTGTGTTACACCGCGCTGTCCCTGGTGACCGACCTCGACTCGGGCGTCGAGGTCGGTCAGGGCGTGACCCAGCAGGAGGTGTTCACGGTCTTCGCCCGGAACATCGACCGCCTGCGGCTCCTGCTCGGCGACGCGGTGAAGACGCTGCCGGCGGACCAGGGAGTCTGCCGGTGCGCACAGGCCCTCGCCGGTACGCCGTCGTAAGTAATCCGAAAGGATTCGCGACCCGTTCGACGGCGACCGCGGCCGTACGCTGCGGGGGTGGGAAAACGGATCTTCCGGTCGCCGGTGGCCCGGGCCGGCCTCGCCGGCGCTGTCGTCGTGGCGGTGCTGGCCCTCTACTGGTTCCAGCCGTGGAAGCTGTTCACCGACACCTACGTCGACGAAGCGGTCCCCCGCGCAGCGACGACACCGGCCACCCCGTCGCCCACATCACCGACCATCTCGGCCCCGGCAGCCACCCCAGCCGGCAACGAGATCCTGACGGCCGGCGAGTTCGTCACCCATGAGCACCGGACGACCGGCACTGCCGAGCTCCACCGGCTCGCCGACGGACGCCACCAGCTCGTCATCCGGGACCTGAACACGTCGAACGGTCCGGACCTGCGGGTGTGGCTGACCGACCAACCGGTCATCCGGGGCACCGCCGGCTGGCGGGTGTTCGACGACGGCGAATGGGTCGAACTGGCCAGGCTCAAGGGCAACAAGGGCAACCAGGTGTACGAGCTACCGGCATCGGTGGACCCACGCGACTTCCGGAGCGTCTCCATCTGGTGCAAGCGATTCGCGGTCTCCTTCGGCGCGGCGGATCTCACGAGCGCCTGACCGGGCCGTCCCGCAACCTGCCGGACACAGCATTGACATCTGTCACTATGCGATCTAGCGTCGGGGCGAATCGATTCGACGTCGAGCCGGGTGCTCCGGCACCGTCCGGCGATCGGTCGCGTGGTGTTCGGGCGCACGTGTGACCACCATCGATTCGACGACCGACTGGTCCCGCGTGGGCGGCGAGACCAGTGACGGAAACCCGTGTCGATGAGCCGGCCGGGCGCCGTCGGCACACCGCGTCCTCCGGGTTCGTCCGCAGTGAACGTGGTCGGCGGGGCTGACCTGCGGTGGCGCGTCGTGGCGGCGTGCGGGTTGCCGTGGACCCCTTTCAACGAGTTCGTGCCGAGTGGCGGGAGCCCCTTCATGACAAGACGTAGACCCATCCTTGGATTGCTCGCGACGGCCGCGGCCGTCGTCGTGACCGTGAGCGCGGCGGCACTGGCGGGTGGCTTGAGCAGCACCGCGTCGGCCGCGGACATCGGAGCGGCCGCAGCGACCGCCGGGTGCGGCAAGGCGCCCACGTTGACCAGCGGCCAACGGTCCGTCCAGAGCAGCGGCCAGAACCGCAGTTTCATCCTGAGGATTCCGGACAACTACGACCGGAACCATGCCTACCGGTTGATCTTCGGATTTCACTGGAACGGCGGCACCGCCAACGACGTCGACGGCGGTGGGGCCGACGGGGCGGCCTGGTCCTACTACGGGCTGCGGCAGCAGGCGAACAACAGCACCATTTTCGTCGCCCCCCAGGGCAACGGCAACGGCTGGGCCAACCCCGGCGGCCAGGACGTCACCTTCGTCGACGACATGATCAGGGTGATCGAGGCAGACCTCTGTGTCGACACCACGCAACGCTTCGCGCTCGGCTTCAGCTACGGCGGCGGCATGAGCTATTCGCTGGCCTGTTCCCGGCCAGGTGTCTTCCGCGCTGTCGCGGTCTACTCCGGCGGGCAGCTCAGCGGGTGCGGCGGCGGCACCCAGCCGGTCGCGTACATGGGCATTCACGGCATCGGGGACCCGGTGCTCAACGTCTCCGCCGGACGCTCCCTGCGTGACACGTTCGTGCGCAACAACGGGTGCACCGCACAGAACCCGCCCGAGCCGAGGGCAGGCAGCCTGACCCACATCACCACCACCTACTCGGGCTGCCGGTCCGGCTATCCGGTGGTCTGGGCCGCCTTCGACGGCGGACACACCCCCGGCCCGGTGGACGGCGGCGGGGACAGCGGAGCCCGGACCTGGACCAAGGGCGAGGTGTGGAGATTCTTCACCCAGTTCGGTAGCACCGACCCCACGACGCCGCCACCGACCACCCCGCCGCCGAGCGGCACCTCGGCCCTGCGCAGCACGTCCTCCGGACGCTGCCTGGACGTCAACGGCGCCTCGCAGGCCAACGGCACGGCGGCGATCATCTGGGACTGCCACGGCCAGAGCAACCAGAGCTGGACCTCGACCGCCGCCCAGGAGCTGCGCGTCTTCGGCGGCAAGTGCCTCGACGTCAACGGCGCCGGCACCGCGAACGGCAGCTCGGTGATCATCTGGGACTGCAACGGCCAGTCCAACCAGAAATGGCGGCTCAACACCGACGGCTCGATCACCGGGGTTGGTTCGGGCCGGTGCCTGGACATGGTCGGCAACGGCACCGCCAACGGCACGCGCGTCCAGATCTGGGACTGCACCGGCGCGGCCAACCAACGATGGAGCCGAAGCTGAGCCCGGCGACGTTCCCGGGAGGCCATCGGTCGGTCCGGCTGTCCACTCACACACAAGGAGGCTCAACCGTGCCACATCGCAAACTCTCCGCCCCCTGGCTGGGGGCAGCCTTGGCGCTCATGGTTCTGATCGCCGTCGGAACGTACGTCGTCACGACCGTCGCACCGGCTGCCGCGGCCACCACTGCCGGCTGCGGCAAGGCGCCCGGACTGAACAGCGGCACCCACACCATCCAGAGCAGCGGGAAGAGCCGCAGCTTCATCCTTCGGCTGCCGGACAACTACAACAACACCTACGCCCACCGGCTGGCCTTCGGGTTCCACTGGTTGGGAGGCACCGCCAGCCAGGTCGCGGGCGGCGGCTCCGACGGAGCGGCGTGGGCCTACTACGGCATGCTCTCCCAGTCGAACAACACCACGATCTTCGTCGCCCCGCAGGGCCTCAACAACGGCTGGGGCAACTCCAACGGTGAGGACGTCACCTTCACCGACGACATGATCCGCATGATCGACAACGCTCTCTGCGTCGACACCACCCAACGGTTCTCGGTCGGGTTCAGCTACGGCGGCGCGATGAGCTACTCATTGGCGTGTTCCCGGCCGACGGTGTTCCGGGCGGTCGCGGCAGTCGCGGCACCGGGGGCGATCAGCGGATGCAGCGGCGGCACCCAGCCCGTGGCGTACCTGGGGATCCACGGCATCAACGACAACATCCCGAGTGGGCGGTCACTGCGCGACAGGTTCGTCCGCAACAACGGATGCGCCGCGCAGAGCCCGCCCGAGCCGAGGGCTGGCAGTCTGACCCACATCACCACCGCGTACTCCTGCCAGCCCGGCTACCCGGTGGTCTGGGCCGCGTTCGACGGCGGCCACCAGCAGGGCCCGGTGGACGGCTGTGCCGGCTGTGAGAGCGGTGCGCGGAGCTGGGTCAAGCAGGAGGTGTGGCGGTTCTTCACCCAGTTCGGGTCGGACGTGCCGCCCACCACTCCCCCGCCGACGACCCCGCCCCCCGGCCAGCAGAACGTGCTGATCGTGGGTAGCCCGTCCGGCCGGTGCATCGACATTCCCAACTCCAGCACCAGCAACGGCGCCCGCCCACAACTGTGGGACTGCCACGGTGGCACCAACCAGCGTTGGACCCACACCGCCAACCGCACCCTGACCGTCTACGGCAACAAGTGCCTGGACGCCAGCGGGGCGGGCAGCAGCAACGGCACCGCGGTCCTCATCTGGGACTGCAACGGCCAAGCCAACCAACAGTGGAACCTCAACGCCAACGCCAACGGCACCATCACCAGCGCCCAATCGGGGCTGTGCCTGGACGCCGTCGGGTCCGGCACGGCCAACGGGACGCAACTTCACCTCTGGGCCTGCCACGGCGGCGCCAACCAGCAGTGGGCCAGGCGCGCCTAGTACCGCACCGCACCAGGCGACGCCCACCATGTCGGCGACGCGCCGCTCGGGTCCTGTCCCGGGCGGCGCGTCGCCGTCAGGCGGTGAGGGCGGCGCAGACCGAGACGTGCGCGGTGGCGATCCGCCAGCCGGCGGGCGGGGAATGACCCGCTCGGCCGGGAACGGACGTCGCCAGGGGCCGGCCGAGGCGACGAGGTACGTCCGAAGCGGCCGCCGGCAAGGGTCGATGGCATCGCCGACACGGGTGCCGGCCGTCGAGGTAGGTGCCTGTCACCCCTCGACACCGGTCGCGGAGTGGGCCGCACCGACCGGTTTCGACTGTGACGATCCGCGCTGCCGCAGGTAGATCGACAGGACCACCATCGACGTGACGGCCAGCAGTTCCGACTGCCAGTTCTGCAGGGTGCGGTTCCAGAAGTCGGGTTGGAGCAGGTACTGCCCCCACGACACCGGATCCTGGAGGTTGCCGAGCTGCTCCTCGTTGTACGCGGCGACCCCGGTGATCGACTGGGCCAGCCACGACAGCGCGAAGATCGCACCCATGACCAGGCCCAGCGAGTGGGAGAAGAGCGCCTGCCGCACCCCACCGACACGGGCCCACGCCGGCGAGGCGTCGGTGGCGTGGGCGCCGACCATCTGGTCCTCGTCCGATTCGCGGCCCACCTTGTCCAGTTTCTTGGACTCCGGTGAGCCCCTCTGCAGCAGCCACACGGTCAGAAAGATGTACAGGAAGAACTGCAGATACTCCGACTGCCAGTTCTCCGTGACGTCCACGGCGAAGCTCGCCGACGTGACGTACCGGCCGAGCGACACAGGCGCCAGACCCTCGCTGAGCTGCCGCTGGTTGAAGTCGCCGTGCCCGGCGAACGCCTGACCGACCAGCGAGAGGAGGAACAGCAGGCCGAAGACCAGGCCGAGGGAGTTGTCGCGGAGAAACCTCTTCACCGGTGCAGGACCCCCAGCGCACCGAAGTAGACCAGGCCGGCGGCGACCACGAGCAGCAGCAACACGAACTGGACCCGCATTCGGCTCAGCCTCCCTGGAGCACACAGTCGTAGGGCTTCTCACCACGAGCGGTGCAGCCGGCAGCGACCACGCGCCAGCCGCCGGGGAAGACCGCGAGGAAGACCGTGTCACCGCTGAGCCGCACCTGCGCCCGCTGGCCGTACACCTCGCTGGCCGACACGCTGCCCGGTTTGGGTAGGTCTTCGGCGAGGATCGCCTCTGCGCACGGTTTGTCCGCCGACTGCTCCAGTTCGGCGAGGGTGTCGGGTGCCAGCAGCGGGCAGGCCGCAGCCGCGTCCATCTCGGCTACGGCGGTCAGCATCCGCACGGCGACGGCGGCCGCCGCGTCACCGCGGTCGGTCACCGAACTACAACCTGCCACGGTCACCAGAACCAGAACCAGAGCCGCGCCCAGCGCGGCACCTGCACCTCTCATTCAGGGTCACTCCCCCCGATTGGCGCTGCCCAATCGACAATGGGATCACCGACTCGCGCTGACCACCGGGATATCCAGGTTTATCCCGGCGCTGGTCACCGCCAGCAGGTAGGTGACGCACGGAGCCGCAGCCTGCAGGGCCAACGTGACCTCGGCAGACTCGGCCGCGCGTTGTGTTCGCAGCAGGGCGCTGATGCCGTGGGCGCTGAAGAAGGTCACCCCGGAAAGATCAAGCGCCAAGCGTGCGGGTCGCCGGGTGATCACGTGTTCGGCCAGCTCGCTGATGAGATGAGCGGTGCTCATGTCCACCTCGCCGGAAACGACGATCAGTGGTGCATGCCGATCATTGTTCAGCTCCAGCGTCATGATCGGTTTGGCGGGCTGAGCATCGTGCCGAGTCGGCTCAGCGTGCCGCCGAGTGGGTTGAGCGTGCTGTGGAGTGGGTTGAGCGTGCTGCCGAGTGGGCTGTTCGAGGATGGACATGACGCCTCCCGATCTGGTTCATCGGTGAGCCGGACCCTCCCGCGCCGTCGAGGCGCGGGCGGCGGACCTGGGCGCATGTCTTGACCCGCGAACAACCCTACCCAGCAATTTCGCCGCTGACACCATTCGAGCGGTGGCGAGTCCCAACCCGGCACCGATCGTTGCGATCCCCGAAGAGGTGCTGCCCGTCCGGTTCGGTCCGCCGGCCTGGGGTTGGCTGCTGCCAACACACGGTCGTCGGTAGTGCTCGCTAGTTTTTTATCGTGGGTAGTGTGAACTTGAAGGAGTGGGCGGCGGCTACCGGCATCTCGTACGCGACGGCGCGGCGGCGTTACGGGTCCGGGACGTTGCCTGTTCCGGTGTATCGACTCGGTCGGCTGATCGTGGTCGGTGAACCGTTGACCGGTGTGGCCGCCGAGGCCGGGCAGAACGTTGTGTATGCGCGGGTGTCGTTGGCCGAGCAGGAGCCGGACCTGGACCGGCAGGTCGCCCGGGTGACCGTGTGGGCGACCGGGCAGCGCCTGGCGGTGGACCGGGTGGTGACCGAGGTCGGTTCGGCGCTCGACGGGCACTGCAGGGAGTTCCTCGGGTTGCTGCGCGACCCGGCGGTGTCGACGATCGTGGTCGAGCGCAGGGACCGTTTCGCCCGTTTCGGCGGCGAGTACGTGGAGGCCGCCCTTGCCGCGCAGGGCCGCCGTCTGCTGGTGGTCGATCCGGGCGAGGTGGACGACGATCTTGTGCGTGACGTCACCGAGGTCCTGACGTCGCTGTGCGCCCGCCTGTACGGCCGCCGCGCCGGCGCGAATCGTGCCCGTCGGGCGGTCGAGGCCGCCACCGGGGACCGGGTGTGAAGACGATCCAGGCGTACCGGTTCGCCCTTGACCTCACCGGCGGGCAGGAACCGTGACGTGCTGGCGCACGCCGGGGCGGCCCGGGTGGCCCACAACTGGGCGCTGGCCAGGGTCAAGGCGGTCATGGATCAGCGGGCCGCCGAACGCACCTACGGTGTGCCGGAGGAGATGCTGACCCCGGCCTTGTCGTGGACGCTGCCCGCGTTGCGTAAGGCGTGGAATGTCGCCAAGCCCGACGTCGCGCCGTGGTGGCGGGAGTGCTCGAAGGAGGCGTTCAACACCGGCCTCGACGCCCTCGCCCGCGGGTTGAAGAACTGGGCCGATTCGCGTTCAGGTAAGCGCGCCGGCCGGCCGGTCGGGTTCCCGGGGTTCAAGTCCCGCCGCCGCAGCATCGGGTCCGTGCGGTTTACCACCGGGACGATCCGGATCGAGTCCGACCGCAAGCATGTGGTGCTGCCCCGGCTGGGCCGGTTGAAGCTGCATGAGTCCGCCCGCAAGCTCGCCCGCCGCATCGACAACGGCACCGCCCGGATCATGTCCGCCTGCGTGCGACGTGACGGCGGCCGGTGGCACGTCGCTTTCTGCGTCGAGGTCGAGCGGCCCGAGCGGCTACCCGCCCGGCCGGGCGCGGTGCTCGGCGTCGACGTCGGCATCAGGCACCTGGCGGTGCTGTCGACCGGCGAGCTGATCGACAACCCGCGGTACCTGACGACCGCGCAGCAGCGGATGCGGGCGCTCGGTCGGGCGCTGGCGCGCAAGACCGGCCCGGACCGGCGCACCGGCCGACGCGCCTCGAAGCGGTGGGAGCGAGCGGCAGCCCGGCTCGGTCGGGCGCATGCCCGGGTGGCGAACCTGCGCCGCGACGGACTGCACAAGCTCACCACGCGGCTGACCCGCGAGTACGGCACGGTCGTGGTCGAAGACCTCAACGTCACCGGGATGCTGCGCAACCGCAAGCTGGCCCGGCACATCGCCGACGCCGGGTTCGCCGAGATCCGCCGGCAACTGACCTACAAGACGGGGTGGAACGGCGGCCGGCTGATCCTGGCCGACCGCTGGTATCCCTCCTCCAAGACGTGCTCGGGCTGCGGCGCGGTGAAAACCAAGCTCGCCCTGTCCGAGCGTGAATACCAGTGCCAATCGTGTGGCCTGGTCCTCGACCGGGACCTCAACGCCGCCTACAACCTGGCCGCGCTCGCGGCTGACGCAACAACCGCCGGGAGTGGCCCGGCGCCTGGACGTGGAGCCGACCGCAAGACCCCGCTCGCGGGGCCGGTGGCATTGAAGCGTCAACCCGGCACCGCGCCAGCGGGTCAGACCGGGACCGTCTCACCGCAAGGCGGGACTGCCAATCGCGCGCTCGCAGAGCGACTGAGAGGCAACGGTAGGGCCATCTGCTGAAAGGGGGGCGGTCGGAGGCGAGGGAGGCGACCATGACGAACGGGATTCGGGAGAAGAGGGCGTGAGTGCGCCGAGGATCGGGGCAGTGGCCGGGTCACTGGCGGTGACCGCGTCGGTGCTGGTGCTGCTGAACGCGTCACACGCCCCGGCGGGCGCGACGACACTGATCGTGAGCCTGGGCCTGCTCCGTACCCCGACGCAGTTGCTCGTCGCGGCCGGCGCGGTGGTGCTGGTCACGGTCGTCGACTGGCTGTACGGACGGGTGTCGGGCCGACCGATGCCATTGTGGGCGGCGCCCGCGTCGTCACCGGAAGGAGGACATCGTGGTGGACCGGATCGCTGACCCGTGGGGTGAGCGGACCCCGTACGGGCCGGGGCAGGAGTGGCCGGTGCGGGTGGACCGGTACCTGGCCGATGGCCGGACCGACACCGACGTGGACCGGTGGGTGCAGTCGGCGTCCGTGCTGCACTCCAACGGCGACGCGCTGGACATCGGCGTCGCCGACGGGCGGATCGTCGGGGTACGCGGGCGGGCTGTGGACCGGATCAACCGCGGTCGGGTCGACCCGAAGGACCTGTACGGCTGGCAGGCCAACCACAGCCCGGACCGGTTGACCCGACCGCTGGTCCGCGACGGCGATCGCCTGGTCGAGTCGGACTGGGACACCGCGATGGGCCGGATCGTGGCCCGGTCGAAGGAACTCCTCGACGGGCCGGGTGGGTGGGGGCACTTCGGCTTCTACACCACCGGGCAACTGTTCCTGGAGGAGTACTACGCGCTGGGTGTGATCGGTAAGGCCGGTCTGGGCACGCCGCACATGGACGGCAACACCAGGCTGTGCACGGCCACCGCGGCGGCGGCGATGAAGGCGAGTTTCGGCACCGACGGACAGCCCGGCTCGTACACCGACGTGGACCACTGCGACGCGATCGCGCTGTGGGGTCACAACGTCGCGGAGACGCAGACGGTGCTGTGGATGCGGATGCTGGATCGACGCCGTGGCCCCAACCCGCCGGCGATGCTGGCGGTGGACCCGCGCGCCACCCCGGTCGCCCGGGAGGCCGATCTGCACCTGGCGGTGCGTAACGGCACCAATGTTGCCCTGATGAACGGCCTGCTCCGGGAGATCATCCGGCGCGGCTGGTACGACCGTGACTACGTCGACGCGCACACCCTCGGTTTCGACGAGCTGTGCCGGATCGTCGACGGCTATCCGCCGCAGCGGGTCGCCGACATCTGCGACGTACCGGCCGCCGACGTGGAGCGCGCCGCCGAACTCCTCGGCACCTCGCAGCGGTTGCTGTCGACCGTGTTGCAGGGCTTCTACCAGTCGAACCAGGCCACCGCCGCCGCCTGTGCCGTCAACAACCTGCACCTGGTGCGCGGCATGATCGGCCGGCCCGGCGCCGGGATCTACCAGATGAACGGTCAGCCCACCGCCCAGAACACCCGGGAGACCGGCGCCGACGGCGACCTGCCCGGCCTGCGCAACTGGGCGAACACCGCCCACATCGAGGAGTTGGCCCGGCTGTGGAACGTGGACGTGGACACCATCCCGCACTGGGCGCCGCCGACGCACGCCATGCAGATCTTCCGGTACGCCGAGCAGGGCTCGATCAAACTGCTGTGGATCTCCGCCACCAACCCGGCTGTCTCGCTGCCGGAGCTGCACCGGATCCGGCAGATCCTGCGTGGGCCGGAGCTGTTCGTGGTGGTCCAGGATCTCTTCCTCACCGAGACCGCCGAGCTGGCTGACGTCGTGCTGCCCGCCGCCACCTGGGGTGAGAAGACCGGCACGTTCACCAGTGTCGACCGGACGGTGCACATCTCCGACAAGGCCGTCGACCCCCCGGGGGAGGCCCGCCCGGACCTGGACATCTTCCTCGACTACGCCCGCCGGATGGACTTCCGCGACCGCGACGGCCAGCCGCTGATCAAGTGGAGCGGGCCGGAGGAGGTGTTCGAGGCGTGGAAGGAGTGTTCGCGGGGCCGGCCGTGCGACTACACCGGCATCACCTACGAGAAGCTGCGCGGCGGCTCCGGGATCCAGTGGCCGTGCACCGACGAGCATCCCGACGGCACCGAGCGTCTCTACACCGACGGACACTTCCCCACCGACCCCGACTACTGCGAGACGTACGGCCAGGACCTGGTTACCGGTGCGGAGTTCACCGAGGCGGAATACCGGGCCAAGGAACCGGACGGGCGGGCGTTCCTGCACAGCGTCGACTACCAACCCTCACCGGAGGTGCCCGACGAGGAGCATCCGCTGCTCCTGACCACCGGTCGCACCGTCTACCAGTTCCACACCCGCACCAAGACCGGCCGCGCCCCGCAACTCAACCAGGCGGCACCGGACGTGTGGGTGGAGCTCAACCCGGCCGACGCGGCCCGGCTCGGCATCGTCGAGGGCGACCTGGTCGGCGTCTCCTCGGCGCGCGGCGCCATCCAGGCCCGCGCCCGGCTCTGCGGCATTCGCCCCGGCGTCGTCTTCCTGCCGTTTCACTACGGCTACTTCGACCAGGACCCCGCCGACCGCACCCCACGGGCGGCGAACGAGCTGACCATCACCGCCTGGGACCCGGTGTCCAAGCAGCCGCTGTTCAAGGTCGCCGCCGTCGCGGTGGCGAAACTCGCCGCCGGGCGAGGCGTACCCTCGCCGGCGCCGACGGTCGGCGGCAGCGCACCACCAGCGGACGCTGACGTGCCGCCCACCGTTGGTGGGCCGGCCACAAGCGGGAAGGAGTGAGCCGTGCACCTCGCCCACTACCTCGGTCTCCTGCACCGCGCGCAGGTCAACCTGGCCGACGCGTTCCGGCAGGTCGCCGACGCGCATGCCGAGGAACCCGACATCGAGCACCTCTGCCAGCAGCAGGCGCGCCGCTGCGACGCCTACGCCGAACAGCTGCACCCGTTCGTGGCCCGCTACTCCGAGGACGCGCCCGACGAACCCGACCGGTTGCACTCGCAACTGTTCACCGGCACCCGCACCGGCGGCATCGGCCTCCTGCGGGACCTCCAGGACCTCTACCTGATGGCCGCCGAGTGCGACATCACCTGGACCGTCGTCGGCCAGGCCGCCTACGGTGTTCGCGACGAGGAACTGCTCGCGGTCGTACGACGCTGCGAGGGTGAAACGGCGATCCAGCTCAAGTGGTTGCGTACCCGGATGAAGGCCGCCGCGCCCCAAGCGCTCGTCGTCGCCGACTGACGGGCCCGAGTATTCTGGCGGACCTGTAGCTCACATCCGCGTACCGGATGTGACGAATCGGCGTCGAGCAACCGGCGTTGGTCCCGGCTCCGCCCCGTTGGGGCTCCGTGCAGCGGTCCGCGACTCGTGGGCTGCCATCCGCGCGCCCACCATCTCGATGTTTGGTTCCTCGACGGGCGCGCCGGCCGTGAGGACCTGCTGCCATGACCCACTCGCCGACGGATCCCGCCGACGCCTTCGCCGAACTCGGCCGGATCAAGCTCGGTGAGACCAGCCTCGACGACGTTCTGCAGCGCGTCGCGGAACTGGCCAAACGGGTGCTGCCCGTGCCGGTCGAGGTGTCGGTCACGCTGGTTCGCGGCGGGACCGGGCACACCGCGGCGTTCACCGACGAGCTGGCTCTCGACATGGACGAGCGCCAGTACGCCCAGGGAAGCGGTCCGTGTCTGGACGCGGCCACCACCGGCGCCATCCTCGCCGTACCCGACCTCGCCGCCGAGGATCGCTGGCCCGACTGGGCGGAGCGTGGCCGCAAGGCGGGAGTCGGCAGCTCCGTGTCGATCGGCATGCCGATCCAGGAGGCGGTCGTCGGCGGGCTCAACGTCTATGCCCGCACCCCGCACGCCTTCGACGACGACACGGTCGCCGTGCTGGAGACCTTCGCCGCGTACGCCGCCGTCGCCCTGGCCAACGCCCAGCTCTACGAGAGCACCGCGAACCTCGCCCGTCAGATGCGGGACGCGATGGCCAGCCGCGCGGTCATCGAGCAGGCGAAGGGCATCATCATGGCTGAGCGCCGGTGCACCTCGAACGAAGCCTTCAACATCCTGGCGAAGGTGTCGCAGGACTCCAACCGCAAGCTCCGCGACGTGGCGCAGGCACTGGTGGACCGGGCAGCCGGAACATCTGGGCGCTGACCCGGCACGGCAACCGGTACCCGCTGCTCCTGCGGCCTTGCCGCCCGTGCCTACCCGGTGTGTCCGGGGATGCTTCGGGTAGGGCACCAGGAACCGAGAGAGAGGGATTCCTGATGCCGAGCACCACCATGCCCATGCTGGAGACATACCCCAAATCGATCAACCTGGACCGCGCGAAGCTGGCGGCGGCGATCGACGCGCTCAACGACTGCGCCCAGGCCTGCACCGCGTGCGCGGACGCCTGTCTGAGCGAGGACATGGTCGCCGAGCTGACCAAGTGCATCCGCACGGACCTGGACTGCGCCGACATCTGCACCACCACCGCTCGGGTGCTGTCCCGACACACCGGCTACGACGCGAACATCAGCCGCAGTCTGCTGGAGGCGTGTGCCACCGCCTGCAAGTCGTGTGGGGACGAGTGCGCCGCTCACGCCGACAAGCACGAGCACTGCCGGGTCTGCGCCGAGGCGTGTCGGGCGTGCGAGCGGGCCTGCCGGGACCTGTTGGCCACCATGAGCTGAACGACAGGCGGGGTCGGTGCCGGCAGCCGAGGGCCGCCGGCACCGACCGCCGGGTCAGCGCTTGGCCTGGTGCTTCGCCATCTGGGGCTGCTCGCCCCGGCCGACCTTGCGCAGCGCGTCGCGCAGCTGTTCCTCGGTCATCTTGGAGTTGCCCTCGATCTTCGCGTCGTGGGCCTGCTGGCGAAGATCGTGAAGCCGTTCCCGGTCACCCATGTCGACCTCCCGTCGGTGGCGCGGGCTGACCCGCGCGTCACTGTCACCCGAGCGCCTTCCCGACGACCGGAGGCGCAAACGGCGCCCGCCAGCGGCCTGTTCCCGGATTTGGACGTTTCTGCCGTGACCTGGGATTACCACTTGAACGAGACGAGGAACGACAGTCGACCGTTGAGGGGAACCGTCATGGCCCGACCCAGGAACGTCAGCGTCGACCTGCTGTCCCTGGACGCCGGCAGCGTCAACCGCCGACTGGCTCTTCGCGGCGGTCGGATCCCGGCCGAGCGTGCAACTCGGCCTCGTCCCCGACGCCGGCCGTGCCCCCTGGACACCGCCGCCCCGGAGCTCGCCCGTCGGTGACGGTGGTTTACACACACCCCGACCCGCTACTCCTCCGGAACGCGGGGCCCGACCTCGCCTCGCCTCAGGTGCTCGGCGTTGCGCTCGGCCTCGCTGTCGGCGTGCGCGGCCCCGGAGCCGGGATCCGTCGTTCGGCGCCCCTCGGCGTCCTGGTACACCGCTCCGGTTTCGAGGGCTCTCTCCTGCTGACTCTGCTCAGGCGTAGTCATGAATTCCCCCTACCCTCCGGCTCCACCAGCAAACGGTCCCCGCCGGTGCCGCTCCCCGCAGGCCTTCCCGACGGTGGTCCCACATACCGGGTGCACCGTCAACGGTCTGCTATGGCTGTGAGCGGTGTGCGTTCTCGACCAGGGCCGAGGCGACGTCACGCACCTTGCGGTTGGCGTTCTGCGACAGTTTGCTCAGGATGGCGAAGGCCTGCTCGGGGGTGCAACGACGCTCGCCCATGATGATGCCTTTGGCCTGTTCGATGACGGCGCGGTTCTTCATCGCCTTCTGCATGTGCCCGGCCAGGGTGGCCTGGGTTTCGTACAGATGGGCGTTGGCCAGGCCGACGGCGGCGAATCCGGCGAACGTCTGAGCGATCGCGATCGCGTCGTCGTCGAAGGCGTTCGGTGCGGTGGCGTAGATGTTCAGCGCGCCGGTGACGTGCTCGTGCACGGGCAGCCCGACCGACAGGGAGCTGTGCGCGCCGGCCTCGGCGGCGGCGAGGGCCCAGCCCGGCCACCGCTGCTCCGTGCCCGTGTCCGGCACGATCAGGCTGGAGGTGCATTCAGCGGCCTGCAGACACGGGCCGTGGCCACGTTCGTACTGCTTCTCGTCCAGGGCCCGGGCGAGCTCGCCGGTGAACGCGGCGGTCTGCGGCTTGTTGCCGTGCAGCAGGGTGACACTGACCTCACTGGCCCCGGGGATCGTGCGCTTGGCCAGCTGCGCGATCCTGTCCAGCAGGGTGTCGAGGTCGATGTCGGCGAGTCGGATACGGCCGAGCTCGGCGAACGCCTTGTGTGGGTCCATGGGTTCGACGTACGTCATCAAAGCGTCCCTAACGAGGGCGCGTACCCCCAGGGGTGGGTGCGCGGATCGCTGCAGGACTCTTCAGGCGGAGTCCGGGATCCGCGCCGCTTTTTGACGCTGGTCTCGACGACGCCCATCGAAGGCGCCGTGCCACAGGTCTTCAGCCTAGCCGTACCGGAACGTCGGCTGTCATCCACGTCCTCGGTGCCGGCGTGCCACCCTCGCGACGGTCAACGGCGGTCCGCAAAGGCGTGACCCTCTCGCAGCACGTGGACGCCGCCATCGACAGTGAAGCTGTCATCGAACAGGCCAAGGGGATCATCGTCGGCGAGCGGCGCTGCACCCCCGAGCAGGCATTCGCCGGCCTGACGACGATGGCGCACGACACCAGCCGCACCGTCCGCGAGGTCGCCCGAGCCATGGTGGAGCACACCGCCGAAAGCGCCAGACAGTAGTCGACAGGGGCCCGCCCGCTCCGGACATCGGCCCTGATCATGGCATCAAGCGACGCAGAACTCGTTGCCCTCCGGGTCACGCATGACGACATGGCCGAGGACGTCGCCGTACCACTCCTCGCGGACCACAGTCGCGCCGGCGGCAACCAGGTCGGGCACCTTCTGCCGGATCAACCGGGCGCGGTCGGCCATGTCCCCGAAGCCTGGACCCGCCACCCGGATGTCGATGTGCATGCGGTTCTTTGCCGACTTCCCCTCGGGGACCTTGAGGAAGGCGATGGCGGGGCCCCGACCGTCCGGATCGACGATTGACGCGTTGTCGGGCTCGTCGAAACCAGGTTCCTTGACATAGCCGAGGGCCAACGCCCAGAAAGCGGCGATCCGTTGGGGGTCGTCGGCATCGCATCCCAAAGTCCAGAGAGTGGCCACCGCGCCAACGTACGCGAGCTATGACACCCTGTCATCGACCTGACCGGGCGTTGCCCGGCGGAGTTGGGGCCTGGCCTGGCCCTATGGACGGCGGCGGGTCAGTGGCCACGGAACGCCTCCTCCAGCCACCATGAGCCGCGCGCGGCGCAGACCTTGGCGTCGATCACCAGCGGTCGGGTACGGGGACCAGCGAGCCAGTGGCGTACCGGCCCGAGATCGCCTACGGTCCGGACGGTCAACCCGTCGCAACCGTAACCGTGGGCGATCGCGGCCAGGTCGGTCTCGGGGAAGGTGACCGTCTCCAACGGGTACCCGTCCGGGCCGAAGTGGTGCACCTCCGCGCCGTACGCCGCGTCGTCGTAGATCACCACGACCAGGGGTAGCGCCAGCCGGACGGCGGTGACCAGTTCGGTCGCGGACATGACGAAGCCACCGTCGCCGACCGCCGCGACGGTGAGCCGGTCCGGTCGGGCGACCGCCGCGCCGAGCGCGCTGGCCAGGCCGAGCCCGACCGACTGGAACGCCTGGGTGAAACAGAATCCGGCCACGTCCGGCACGTCGAGCCACATCGACGGGTAGCCCATGAAGTTGCCGGAGTCGACCACCACCGTCCGGGCGGGCGGCAGCAGGTCGTCCAGGGCAGCCGAGAGCGCCCTCGGGTCGATCGTCGCCGGCGCGCTGCTGGCCTCATCCTGGTACGGAACCGTCCGCCACCGGCCGTGGTCGCGAATCCGTCGGGCCAGTTCCGGCGTACGCCAGCCGCCGTCGACGGACCCCGTGACGTGGTTCCCCAGCCGACCGAGCACCGCCTCGGCGACCGCCGACACCTCGCCGGCCACCGCCAGGTCGACCGGGCGGTTCACCCCGAACGCGGCCGCGTCGTGATCCACCTGGACGACGACGGCCGAGCGCGGGATGAGTTCGCCGTGCCGGGTGGTCCACATGTTCAGCGTGCTGCCCCACGCGACGACCAGGTCCGCCCCGCCGATCAGCTCGGCGGCGAGCGGGGTGGCGAAGCCGCCGGCCACGTCGAGATTCCACGGGTTGCCGGCGAACAGTCCTTTCGCCGCGGCCGAGACCGCGAGCAGCGCGCCGCACGCGTCGGCGAGCCGGGTCAGTGGTTCCCGGGCTGCCCGGGCACCGCGACCCGCGATGAAGACCGGTCGACGTGCTGCCCGGAGCGCGGCCAGCAACGGCTCGACCTGCGGGGCGGTGGTCGGAATCGGCGCGACCGCGGGGACCGGGCCGGACCACGGTTCGGTCACGGCCTGCTGCACCTCCAACGGAAGACCCAGCACCACCGTCGCGCCCCGGGCCGCGGCCCGATACGCCGCGCCCGCGTCCTCGGCCGCGTGCGTCGCGCGTACCCGATGGAAGTCGGCCCCGACCGCGGCGGCGAGCGCCGGCAGGTCGAGAAAGAAGTTCGACCGCGGCGCGGTCGCCTCGGGGGCCAGGACCACCATCGGGGTACGGCTCTTCGCGGCCTCGGTGAGGCCGGTCAGCGCGTTGGTGACGCCCGGACCCTGGTGCACCGAGAGCAGTCCCACCGTCCCGGCGGTGCGGGCGTACCCGTCGGCCATGCTCGCCGCGCCGCCCTCGTGGGCCGCCGCCACGAAGCGGGCGCCGGCCGCGACAAGCGCGTTCGTGACGTGGAAGTTGCCGCTGCCGACCACCCCGAAGACGTGCCGTGCACCGTGTTCGTACAGAACCCGTCCGACCACCTCGGCTACCCGCATCGGTGGCCCGGTCCTACCGTTCGACAAGCGCGAGGACCCGGCACGGGCTGCCGGACCCGGAGACGATCGGCAGCGGTCCGGCGATCACCACCGCGCCGGTCGCCGGCAACTGCGCCAGGTTACGGAGCTGGGTCAGGCCGTACTTGTCCTGGCCGAGCAGGAACGAGTGGCACGGGAACGGCGGGTCGAACGAGTGCGCGGCGCCCGCGTCGGTCCCGACCGTCTCCACCCCGACGCCCTGGATCGGCGACTCCTCGGCCAGCCAGCGGGCGCACTCGACGGAGATGCCCGGGGTGTGCCCGGCGTTGGCGTACCGCTCCGGGTCGTCGCCGTACGCGTCCCAGCCGGTGCGGTAGAGCAGCCAGCCCCCGGTGGGCAGGGGGCCGTGTTCCGCCTCCCACGCCTTGATGTGCTCGACCTCCAGCAGGAAGTCCGGGTTGTCGGCGGCGTCGGCGGCGTGGTCGATCACCACCGCCGGGGCGATCAACTGGCCCACCGGCACCTGCGACACGTCCGCGCCCTGCTGCCCGGTAACCCAGTGCACGGGGGCGTCGAAGTGGGTGCCGGTGTGCTCGCCGGTGGAGAAGTTGTTCCAGTACCAGGCCGGACCGCGGTCGTCGTACCGGCTGATCTCGCTGAGCCGGAACGGCCAGGTCTGGCCGAACTGCTCGGGCAGACCCAGGATCGGGGTTTGGTCCGAGAGTGGAGCGGTGAGGTCGACAACCTGGATCCGGCCGCTGGAAAGAGCGGCGACAAACTCCTGCAGCACCGTCATGCGGCGACGGTACACCGCATTCACAGGCCACGATGGACTCTCGAACTGCGTGTGTCAGCGGCGCTGCCCACCCCGCGGTTCCCGGACCGGCCAGACGGGCTCGGGCGGGCCGAACATCGAACCGTAGCGACATGCATTGGTAAGGTGCGGTCTGTGTCGACACCGCAACCTCCTGGTGCGGTGCGGACCGCAGCTGAGTTCGTCGCCCGGCTGCGCGCACTGAAGTCCGCGTCTGGGCTCTCGTACCGGACGCTGGAACGGAAGGCCCGGCGTGCCGGCGATCAGTTGCCGGCCAGCACCATCGCGAGCGCGCTCAACCGGCTCTCGCTGCCGTCCGAGGAAATTGTGGCCGCCCTGGTGCGGGCGTGCGGTAGCGACGCAGCGGTAGTGCAGGAATGGATCGACGCACGCCGTGCGCTGGTCCAGTGCGATCAACCGGCGGCGGCAGGGGCCGTACCCGGACCGGCTCCGGACCCGTCGGGTGCACCGCCGGGTTCCGAGGAATACGTCAGGCACCGCCTGGACGGCTCACCCGGACGGCAGAGCGCCCCCTTCCTGCTACCACCGGTGGTGTCGCCGTTTGTCGGACGGGACGAGGAGGTGGCCGAGGCCCTCCGGCTGCTCGACCCGGATGCCACGGCCCCGGTGACCCTGCTGGTCACCGGACCGGCTGGGGTCGGCAAGACGGCACTCGCGGTACGTCTCGGGCACCGGCTCGCCCCCCGGTTTCCGGATGGCCAGCTCTACATCGATCTACAGGGCTTCGGCGATGATCCAGCCGATCCCTTCACGGTCCTGGAAGCTTTCCTACGTGCGGTCGGCGTACGAAGCAGCGCGATGCCCCCTGACCTGACCAGCAGGATCCACCTCTACCGCACCTTGCTGGCGCAGCGCGAGATGCTCATCATCCTGGACAACGCGTTGACGACACGGCAGGTCAGCAATCTGCTGCCGAGCGGCAGACGGTGCGCCGCCATCGTCACCAGCCGGAGCACGCTCGCGGATCTGAGCAGCCGGCGCCTACCGCTGAACATCCTCGACTCCACGGCAGGGCTCGCGTTGCTGCGCGAAATGTTGGGTCGGGGCCGCACCACCGCCGAGTCAGAGGCGGCCCGGTTCATCGTGGAGACCTGCGGCGGCCTGCCGCTCGCGGTGTGGGTGGCCGGAGCCCGCCTCGCCTCCCGACCCCACTGGCCGCTGGCCAAGGTCGCCCGAGCACTCGCCGACGAGCAGCGCAGACTCGACGAGTTGGCCGTCGGCGACGTTGCCGTACGGGCCAGCCTCGAACTGACCTACCGAGGAATGTCCGCAACGGCACAGCAGTCTCTGCAACTGCTCAGTCTGCTGCCCGGACCGGACTTCGCCGGATGGGCCCTGGCCGCGCTGCTGGACACCAGCCTGCCCCACGCGGAGGCCATTCTCGATGACCTGGTCGAGGTACATCTGGCCGAGGTCGGTCCCATCGGTGCCACCGGTATCCGCTACGGGCTGCACGACCTGGTGCGGCTGCTCGGTCGGGAGAGGGCGGAACGGGAGATCTCGCGGGAGATCCGGGCGGCGGCGCTCGGCCGCCTTCTCGGTGCCAGCGTGTACCTCGCCGACCTTGCCGCGAACATCCTCAGCGCCGACTTCCACGGCATCACGCAGACAGAACTGATGTCCTGGCGGCTGCCAGCCTCGGACGCCGATCAGCTTCTCGTCGACCCAGTGGTCTGGTTCAACGACGAACGCAGATTCCTCATCGCGGTGGTTCAGCAGGCGCTGGACGCCACCGAGGTCGCGCCCGCCGCCGGGCTCGCCACTTCGTTGACGACGTTCTTCCAGGTCGGCACCCATTTCGGTGACTGGGAACGACTCCAGGGCCGGGCACTCAAGGCGGCCCTGCACTCAGGTGATCGTCGCAGCGCCGCCAAACTTCACCGGTGCCTGGGCGAACTCACCACCATCCTCGATCGCTACCCGGAGGCGCTGTACCACTTCGAGCAGGCCCTCCTGCTCGCCGACGGCCTGGGCCCCGCCTACCGGGCCAGCGCAACGGCCGGGCTGGCGTACGTCCACCGGCTGCTCGGCCAGTACGCGACAGCGGTGCGACACTTCGAGCAAGCCGCCGCCCTCGCCCGCGCGACAGGCAACATCAACTGCCTCGTCTACGCGACCAACGGCATCGGCGTCATCGACCTCGAGCAGGGCCGCGTCGAGGCCGCCAGGAACCGGTTCGAGGAATGCCTACGGTTGAGCCGAACCGCCAACTACCGCCCCGGCGAAGCGCAGGCCCTGCGGGCCCTGGGACAGGCTCACCGATTGCTCGGTGACTATCCGGTCGCGGCCACCTGTTTCCGGCAGGCCGTCTCGATCAGCGAAGACCTCGGGGACAGGCTCACCGCCACACACGCGACCTGTTGGCTCGGAGACCTTTTGGTACGACAGGGTGCACACGCGGAAGGACGCCGATTACTCGCGCGAAGCCTCTGGACCTACCGCGAGTTCGGCAACCTTTGGGGTGAGGCCGCGGTGCTGAACGCGCTCGCGGCCGCACAACTCGCGGCCGGCCGGCCGACCCTGGCCCGACGCCGAGCCGAGTCCGCCGTCAAGCTGTGGCGCCAGGTCGGCTCGCCGACCTGGCTGGCTACCGGCCTCGACACCCTGGCCGAAGCACACCGCATGGCTGGAGACATCGTGCTTGCCAACCGGCTTCGGGACGAGGCAACGGCTACGCGGACAATTCCCGAGGACACCGGCCCCGTCCCAGGTCCGCCCGCCATCGCGAGTTGGTGAGCTTTCCCGTCAGCGGACCAGACAACCGCGACGCCGGCCGCGCAGGTATCGGCGGCACGGCCAGCGTCTACGAACGTGTACGAACAGTGGACGCCCGCCGACCGTACTGGTTCGTACAGATCCGTACACCCAGCGACCACTGACGATCCCTCCCACCGTGCTCGAATCATTCCCGTCGACCTGACGGCACTCAGGCCGACGTTCGGATGGATCGATCGGGTGCCGACACATCACGGGAGGAACAACAATGGGCCGAAAGCTACGAAATGTTGTGGCCACGTTGCTCACCACAGCCGTCGCCGTCGTCGCTACCGCAACTCCGGCTGCCGCCGCCGATGGGAAGCAGCTCGCCACCGACGAGATCGGCCCCGGCCCGCTCGTGGACTGGGTCTGCACGAACAGCAGCGCCAACGCCTATGCGTGCTTCGCCCCGCACGGGGAGTGGTTCCGTATCGAGGACACCTGGGAGGACGGTTATCCCGTCGTCATCGACTGGCGGTTCTTCGACGACGAGGTGAGCCCCAACGGGGCGATCATCCGCCAGGGAAGGATCTGGCACACCGCCGGCTATTACGGCGGCCACCGCTACATGAACAAGTCGTTCCCCGAGAGCCAGCCGGGCGTCACCCTCAAGTCGGTGGTGTTCCGCGCCTGCTCGGGTAACTACCCGAGCAACAGCATCTTCCCTGAGAGCTGCTCTGAATGGGTCAGCGTGGGCACCTGACCTGCGCCTGAAGGTGGCCCGTGTTGCAACGACATGGGCCACCACGCTTTCCGCTCAGGTACCACTCTAGGGGGCCCAATTATGGCTGATGGTCGTTCCGCGGAGCGCGACGAGATGGCGCTACCCGCTCCCACCGATCACGAATCGTCGACGGCTTCTCCGACGTCGATCCTGCCGATAACTCGCCGTATCGCACTCATCGGCGGCACCGCCGCCGCCGTCTCTGCTTTTCTGCCTACGTCACCGGCGAGCGCACGGTCGGCCCCAGCGACACGTGTAGCCGCCACAACGGCGGCCGCTGCCGTCCAGATAGTTTCTCGCGCCCAGTGGGGAGCGAAGCCGCCGCAGCCGGATCAGACGTATACCTGGATGCCCTGGCAGGGAGGCGTCGCCATCCATTACAAGGGCAACACCGACGGGTGGGATCCGGCCGCCAATCACAACGACTGCTTCGGGCAGATGCGCGAGATACAGGACAAGGGCATGGAGGGCGAGGGGAGCGATATCGCATACAACTTCGTCGTCTGCCAACATGGCGTGATTTTCGAAGGTCGCGGTATGGGAATCCGTTCGGCGGCCAACGACACAGAAACCAAGGGGGCGAACCAGGACTACTACGCCATCATGAGCCTCATCGGCTCGACGTCGTTGCCCTGGGGTTCCGACGACCAGCCGAGCGCCGCGATGCTGGCCGCCATCCGAAACCTCATCGGCCACCTGCGGCTGGTCGGCAAGGCGGGACCACGAATCAGGGGACACCGGGATCTGGCCACGACCGAATGCCCCGGAATAGCGCTCTACCAGTACGTTACGAACGGCTCGCTGGAGCCGCCGCCGATCCCGCCGAGCCCTCCGGCGCCTCTGAACACCATCCTGCGCGCTCAATGGGGAGCGCGGCCTCCCGTCGCGGTCACGCGGGTCCCCATCACGACACGTACGGGATTCACGGTCCACTATTCGGCGGGAACGAGCGCGACGACACCGCGGCAGATTCAGAACTACCACATGGACAGCAACGGCTGGTCGGACATCGGGTACAACTTTCTGGTCGATGTGGCCGGCCGGGTCTACGAGGGCCGCGGTTGGGAGGTCGAGGGCGCTCACGCGAGCGGGCACAACGTCACGCACCTCGGCGTGTGCTTCATCGGCTCCGACGGTGACGTCACACCGGCCGTGCTCCGCTCGATCCGGTCTATCTACGATCGCGCCAACGCGCTGAGCGGCAAGACCCTCGCCAAAACCTGGCATGGTGGGCTCTCGGGCAACTCGACCGCATGCCCCGGCTCCCAACTCCGGACCTGGGTTCAGGCCGGCATGGTTTCGGACGACGTTCCCGGGATGACCGACCCTCCGCCGAGCAGCGGTGGCATGGGCGGCGGAATGACGTCCGTACGCACGGTTGCTGCCCAGCAGAAGGCGGTCAACGACGCGGGCTACTCGCCGGCCCTGGTCGTGGACGGGTTCTGGGGGCCCAAGACAGACGCCGGTGTGCGCTGGCTACAGGGTCGACTCGGCGTCACGGCCGACGGACTGTGGGGCCCGAATACGGAGGTCGCGTACCAGGCTCAGATCAACGGCAGCGCTCCCGGCGGCGGCATGTCGTCCGTGCGGTCCACGGCCTCCCAACAGCGAGCTGTCAACAACATGGGCTATTCCCCGGCCCTGGTGGTCGATGGCTTCTGGGGTCCGAGCACGGACACCGGTGTCCGCTGGCTACAGGGCCGACTCGGTGTCACCGCTGACGGTCTCTGGGGTCCCGGCACCGAGGCTGCCTACCAGGCCTACTACGACGAGGGCGCACTCCTGGCCGTCGATGGGGATTTCGGACCGGGAACCATTCGGGCCACCCAGCGCGCCCTCGGCACCACTGTCGACGGACAATGGGGGCCTGCCTCGATCCGCGCCCTGCAAAGCCATCTGAACAACTGGAGCAATGCCGGACTCGCCGTGGACGGTGGGATGGGACCGGGCACGATCAAGGCCCTGCAGCGACACCTCAACACCATGATTGCTGCGGGACTGTCAGTCGATGGGATCTGGGGTTACGCGACCATCGCCGCACTCCAGAAGGCCTTGAACCGCGCACGGTTCTGACGACGGGCGCCCGGGTCGACCATCGAGCTCGACAACGCACCGTCCCATCAACACGTCTGCGTACACGGGCGACGGCTGACCTCCAGCCCGCCGAACGAGGACGCCGCAGGCGTCACGTCACCTTCGACCGCAACCCATGGTCGAGCGTCCTCGGTCGCCGACGGCGGACATGGCACGATGGCCGTGTCCTGCGCCGCCGGTGGCCGGGCACGACGCTGATGGAGTCGGGATGTCAGAACTGGCCGGCCCGCCGGTGCCGGGGTTGGCGAAACTGTGGACGCACGACCCGGTCACCGCCGGCCCGTATCGGCTGGTCGGCCGACTGGGCGCGGGTGGGCAGGGGGTCGTCTACCTCGGTGAGGACGACGCCGGTGACCGGGTCGCGGTCAAGATGGTCAACGTCGATCTGAGTGATCCACGGGCGCGGTCACAGTTCGTGAAGGAGATCGCCGCCGCCCGCCGGGTGGCCCCGTTCTGCACCGCGCAGGTGCTCTTCGCCGAGGTGGACGGCGAGCGGCCCTACGTGGTCAGTGAGTTCATCGAGGGCCTGACCCTGCACCGGCACGTCCGCGAGCGGGGCCCGGTGACCGGTAACGCCCTGCACCGGCTCGCGGTCGGCACCGTCACCGCGCTCGCCGCGATCCACAGTGCCGGGGTCGTGCACTGCGACCTGAAGCCGGACAATGTGGTGCTGGGCGAGGACGGTCCCCGGGTGATCGACTTCGGCATCGCGCGGGCGTTGGGCAACACCGAGACCGCGTCCAGCCGGGTCATGGGGACCACCGCGTACATGGCGCCCGAGCGGTTCCGCAACGACGCGATCGGTCCACCCTGTGACATCTTCGCCTGGGCCGCCACGATCGCCTTCGCCGCCGGTGGTCGGCCGCCCTTCGGCAATGACTCACTCTTCGCGGTGATGCACCGGGTGCTGCACGATGCCCCCGACCTTCCGGCGTTGCCTCCCGTGCTCGACGAGCTGATCCGGGAGTGCCTGGCCAAGGATCCGGCGGACCGGCCGGCTGCCGAGCGCGTGCTGGTGCGGCTGCTCCGGCAGGACGGCAGGGTCACCGAGCCGCTACGTCGGGAGAGCCTGCTCGAGGTGGGCAACGAGACCGCGGGCGCGCCGACACCGAACCACCCGCTCCCCCCGGTCACGCCGACGGCACCGCAGCCGCGTCCAACCCAGACACCGACCCGGCCGACGGTGCCGACCCAGGCCCGGCCGACCCAGCCGGCGCACCTGCAGTCGCAGCCGGCGCACCTGCAGGTGACGGAGCCCGGCGTTCGCGCTGGAGGTGGCGGCGCGTGGCGGCGGCTGCGTGGTGAGGCCCTTGACGCCTGGGGCATCTCGACCGCGCTCTTCCTCGGATCGGTCGGCGCCGCCGCCGGCTACGTCGCGTCGAGCGCGGTCGGCCCGGCCGCTGCGGTCGGGGCGGTCGCCTTCGTCGTGGTCTACCTGGTTCGACTGCTGGTCGCGACGGCGATCGGGAGACGGTCCGACGGCGAGTGAGCGGTGCGTTGGGGTCGGGGTCGCCGAGTGGCGCCGGATCGATAGGTTGACTGCCACCAGCCGCCCGCCGAGGAGGACGTCCCGATGGCCCCAACCGCAAGTCGTACGCGGCAGTGGTTGCCGTACACCGCCGCCGTCACCGCCGGGCTGGTGGTCATCGCCGGGGCGTTCGTGTTCGTCCGGCAGCGCGAAGCGGGCAACGGGGGGGCCCGCACCGACTGCGCCGTCACCCTCCAGGTCAACTCCTCCACGGAGAAGGCGGCTCTGCTTGTCGACCTGGCCGAGCGCTACAACCGCAGCGACCGGTCGATCGATGGCGGCGGCTGCGCCCAGGTGCACGTCAGCGCGTTGAACTCGGGCAAGGCCACGGAGGCGCTGGCCACCGGCTGGACCCACACCGGCCTGCCGCAACCACAGGTCTGGCTGCCGACGTCGAGCCTGTGGACCGGCCAGCTCCGGCTGCTCGACGAAGCCGCCGGGCGGAAGCTGCAGACCCCGGACCAGTACCCGTCGATCGCCAACAGTCCGCTGGTGATCGCGATGCCGCAGCCCAAGGCCGAGCTGGTACGCCAGCGCGGGTCGCTGGGCTGGGGAGAGATCCTGGGCCTCTCCGGGCGGGACGGGTGGGCGGACTTCGGCAAACCGGAGTGGGGCCGCTTCACCTTCGGCAAGGACAACCCGAACCTGTCCACCTCCGGGTTGGCGGCGACCATCGCCACCTACTACGCGGCGGTGCAACGGGCCAGCGACCTGACCCGGTCCGACCTGTCCAACCCCGCGGTCACCCAGTTCGTCCGCCGGATCGAGGCCAACGTGTCGCACTACAGCGACGACTCGGTGGACCTGCTGCGCAGCCTCGCCGAGGCGGACCTGGCCGGCGGGGCGGGCAGCACGGACGACATGAGCGCCATCGTCCTGCAGGAGGAGCTGGTGGACCTCTACAACACGGGTGCGCTGAGCCCTCGGCAGGACGGGCAGGAGCGGGGCCGCCGGCCGAACGTCCCGCTGGTCGCCGTCCATCCCAGGGAGGGCACGTTCAACCTGGACCACCCGTTTGTGGTGCTGCCCTCCGCCGATGAGCGGCAGCGCGCGGCGGCGACCGACTTCCAGAAGTTTCTGACCGAAGGCGACCAGCAGGAGAGCTTCGCCCGCCTCGGCTTCCGGGACCACGAGCGCCGCGCCTCGGCGGAGCTGCTCGCCAGCGTCGGCGCCGAGCCCACCGGCGGGCTGAACTACTTCGAGCCCCCGGACCCGGAGGTGGTCGGCGCGATGCTGGACGGCTGGAGCACGCTCCGCAAGAAGGCCAACATCCTGATCGCCCTGGACACCTCGGGGTCGATGCAGGCGAAGGTCGGCACCCGTACCCGTTTCCAGGTCGCCTCGGCGGCGGCGGGCAAGGGCCTCGCGCTGCTCAACGCCGAAGACCGGGTGGGGCTCTGGTCGTTCTCCTCGGAGACGCAGCAGCGGCCGAAGAGCCCCTACCGGGAGGAGGTGCCGCTCGGCGGGTTCGACCAGAAGCGGATCAACAGCAAGATCGCCGCCCTGCACGTCGAGGGCGGCACCGCGCTCTACGCGACGGTCCGGGCCGCACACCGAGAACTGCTCGACCGGTACGACCCGCAGCGGATCAACGCGATCGTGGTGCTGACCGACGGCAAGAACGAGTACAGCCGGGACAATGACCTGGCCCGGTTGCTCGACGAGGTCGCCCTGGACCCGCAACGTCCGGTGAAGGTGTTCTGCATCGCCTTCGACCGGGAGTCGGACTTCGCCACCCTGGACCGGATCGCGAAGGCGTCGTCGGGCAAGGCCTTCGACGCCACCGATCCCGCAAAGATCGACGAGGCGTTCGTGAAGCTGGTCAGCAGCTTCTGACGCTCCCCCTGGCCGGCGCGTAGGTGTCGCGGCCTGCCAGCCATGGCTGGCAGG
>NZ_JAKKFF010000093.1 GCF_022229015.1 Micromonospora foliorum | reverse complement strand
GGCGCCGCGGAGATCTTCACCGACGACGTCGACGGCGGCTCGGTCTGGGTCCACAAGAGCGAGGTCACCGACAACGAGACGCTCGGCTTCGGCGGCGGCGTCCTGGACGTCGAGGGCACCACGACGTTGCACCAGACGACGGTCAGCGACAACACCGCGCTACTCGACGGTGGTGGCGTCGCGGTGGCCGACAGCCAGCTCACCCTCAAGGACGCCACGGTGGTCAAGAACAGCGCGGCTCGCGACGGTGGCGGCCTGGCGGTGACCTCCGACAGCGTCGCGACGATCGAGAACAGCAGGATCAACGACAACACCGCGGGTTTCTCCGGCGGCGGCCTCTTCAACGACGACAGCGTCACCACGCTGCGCGACAGCGAGGTGGTGGGCAACCGGGCCCTCGGTCCGTTCGGCCGTGGCGGCGGCATCGTCAACGGCGAGGGGAGCGAGGTCACGCTCCACCGGACGAAGGTGGCGCACAACTTCTCCACCCTTCCGCCGGGGGGCATCTTCAACAGCATCGGCGGCACCGTGACGCTGGACGACGAGTCCGCCGTCACTGCCAACCGCCCGAACAACTGCTTCAACGTTGCGGACTGCTTCGCCTGATCGGGTGGGGCTGAACCACATAGAAGGGGCGCCCCTTCGAGCCGTGACCGGCTCGGAGGGGCGTACCCATTTGGGCAGGTCAGACGCTTGCAGGCCCGGCTTGGGGCGCGGTGTGTCCGTCCAGGCCCGCTGGGGGCAACATGAACCGAATGTGGGCTTCTCTCGGATAAGCCCGCGAGGCGAGGAACCTTCTCATACGGTGGTTTTGGGAGCTACAACCGATTTGTAGCAGGGGACACCCGTCTGACGGCGGCGACCCTGTCTGGTACGAGGAGAGGGCAGAGAGCTCCGATGTCCAACTACCTAACGAACAACGAAGCCTCCGGGCGGGCGACGGCGAAGCGCCGCCGCAAGCTCTGGCTCGCCAGTGGCGTGGCCGGTTTGACGGGCGTGATCAGTCTCGCGGCGGTGGGCGTCGCGGGCAGCGCCGGAGCGGTCGGCCTGAACTGGAACACCGCGCAGGTCAGCAAGGACGGTGACCAGCGGGGTGACGAGGCGCGCGACTGGGGCAAGGACGAGGACCGGAACAAGGACCGGGACAAGGACAAGGACAAGGACCGGGACAAGGACCGGGACAAGGACCGGGACAAGGACCACGAGCGCGGGAAGGAGGTGCCCTGCGACACCGACAAGCTGATTCAGGCGATCGTGTTCGCCAACAACAAGCACGGCGGTGTGCTGGAGCTGGCCAAGGGCTGCACCTACAACCTGACCCGCAACGACTACGAGGGCAACGGCCTGCCGGTGATCACCGAGCGGATCACGCTCAAGGGTGAGCACACCACGATCTCTCGGGAAGCCACGGCGGACTACTTCCGCATCCTCAACGTCGGCGCCGGTGGTCACCTCACGATCAAGGGCCTGACCATCAAGGGTGGCCAGACCCTCGAACTGGAGAACAGTGTCGAGCCGGCCGCGGTCTGGGCGGCCTACTCGGACTCCGAGGCGATCGCCGCGCAGGTGAAGGCGGGCACCCCGTTGGCCCAGGCGCTGACCGCGCGGCAGGCCAACCCGAAGGCCGGCCTGAAGGCCGCGCCGAAGGTCACCCCGAAGGTCACGCCGGGCGTCGTCACGCCGCTCGTCGAGCAGCCGGAGGAGAACGACGGCGCCGGCATCCTGGTCCAGCCGGGCGGCACCGCCGAGATCCTGGAGTCCGAGGTCGTCCTGAACCAGTCGGGCGGCAACGGTGGTGGCGTGGCCAACTTCGGCACCACGAAGATCTGGCACAGCACCATCACCCGTAACACCGCCTTCTTCTTCGGTGGCGGCGTCTTCAACGCCGGCCTGCTCAAGGTCGAGGAGTCGAAGATCAGTGACAACACCGCCGTCATCGGTGGTGGCGGTATCTCCAACGGCGCCGCGGAGATCTTCACCGACGACGTCGACGGCGGAACGGTCGAGCTCAAGAAGGCCGAGATCACCGACAACGAGACGCTCGGCTTCGGTGGTGGCTACCTCGACATCGAGGGCAACACCACGGCGTACGAGACCAAGTTCGTCTCGAACACCGCGGTTCTCGCCGGCGGCGGTATCGCTGCGGCGGACAGCCAGCTGAACCTGCACAACGCCACGATCGAGAAGAACAGCACCGCCGGCGTCGGCGGCGGTGTGGCCATCGCCTTCGACAGCGTGGCCACGTTCGAGAAGAGCAGCATCAAGGACAACACCGCCGGCTTCTTCGGCGGCGGGCTCTTCAACGCCGGCAGCGTCACCACGCTGCGCGACAGCGAGGTTGTCGGCAACCGGGCCATCGGCCCGATCGGGGTCGGCGGCGGCATCTTCAACATCTTCGGCGAGGTCAACCTGTCGAAGACGAAGGTCGCCCACAACTTCTCCACCTTCGAGCCGGGCGGTGTCTTCAGCTTCTTCGGAGACGTGAACGTGGACGACAAGTCCGCCATCACCGCGAACCGTCCGACCAACTGCCTGGCCATCCCGGGCGGCACCATCGAGAACTGCTTCGCCTGATCACCAACGAACCGGCCCCCTTCCGCGAGACGCGGAAGGGGGCCGGTTTTCACGTCACTTCTGGACGAAGACCGCCACGCTGCGCGCCGGTACGGTGAACGTGCCGGCCGCCCGGTCGAACGAGGCGGTACGCAGCACCGGGTCGGCCGAGTCGACAAGCACCGGGTGCAGTGCCACGTCCGCTCCGCGCAGCCCGGTCACCGTCTGGCTGGCCGCCGACGGGGTGCCGTTGAAGACGACGGTCACCGACTTCCACGGCCCGCCCAGCCCTCGGGCGTCCAGGGTCATGGTCAGCACCCCCGGCGTCTCCTGCGCACCGGACAGCGGGAACGCCACCCGCTGCTGCACCTGCTCGGCGGTGGCCAGCCCGAACACCGGCGACGACGCCCGGATGCGCAGCAACTCGGCGTACCGGGCGTCGGTGGTGTTGATCGCCGCGCAGTCCGGCACCAGCGCCGGGTCGGCCAGCAGCGGCTTCGCGTACGACCACTTGTCCTCGTTGTCGGGCGCGGGCGGCAGACCGGCGCCGAACCCGTTGCCCCGTTCACAGCCCCAGCGGATCTGGTTGAACCAGTCACCGGAGTTGTACGAGTTGCGGTCCAGCGACTTCGACCGCAGCCGTTCGGTGCCGGCGGTCACGAACCCGGTGCCCTGTCCCAGCACCACAGTGCCCAGCGCCAGCACCTGCATCCGGGAGCGGTCCGCCGCCGTGGTGGCCTGCGGCAGTTTGTACGCCAACGCGTCGTACAGGATCTCGTTGTCGTGCGCGTCGGCGTAGGTGACGGCCTCCCCCGGCGCGGCGGTGTAGCCGGCCGGGGAGCCGTTGTAGTCCACCTGCGCCCCGGTGACCTCACGCCCGGCGGTGTCGGTGAACCGGTAGCCGCGCAGGTTGCCGGTGAGCCCCACCTTGATCAGGTCGTGGGCGTGCAGCAGCCGGGCCTTCTGCTCGGCCGGTGAACCGTTGACCGCGTCGCCGTTCGGGTCGGTGTAGAGCCCGGAGGCGAAACCCTGCACCCGTGGGTTGGCGTCGAAGGGGCCCCCGCCGCGCACCGCGTCGCGCAGCCGGTCGTTGAAGGTGCCGATGCCGGTGCCGGCCATGTTGGCCTGGGTGGCCTGGACGAAACGGGCGTCGTTGGCGACCTCGCCGAAGTTCCAGCCCTCGCCGTAGAGCATGATCGATCGGCCGTCCACGCCGTCGCGGGCGACTGTCAGCCGGTCCAGGGCCGCCCGGACGGCCAGGATGTTCGCCTTCGGGTGGTGGCCCATCAGGTCGAAGCGGAAGCCGTCCACCTTGTACTGCCGGGCCCAGGTGACCAGCAAGTCGACCACCAGCTTGCCCATCATGGCGTGCTCGGGGGCGGTGTTGGCGCAGCAGGTGGAGTTGGCCACCGTGCCGTCCTCAAGCAGCCGGTGGTAGTAGCCGGGCACGATCTGGTCGAGCACCGACTTCGCGTCGGTGCCGGCCGCCGACGTGTGGTTGTAGACCACGTCCATGACCACCCGCAGCCCGGCGTCGTTCACCCCGGCGACCATCCGCCGGAACTCGGTGGTCCGCGCCGCGCCGACCGGGTCGACGGCGTAGCCGCCCTCCGGCACGGTGTAGTGCAGCGGGTCGTACCCCCAGTTGTAGCCGTCGGTCTCGGCGACCGCCGCCACGCACTTCTGCTGCTCGGCCGAGTCTGGCGGCAGCGCGGCCAGGTCGCAGGCCGGCTGGCGCTGCTCGGCCCGCTTCTCGGGGATCGTCGCGAAGTCGAACACCGGCAGCAGGTGCAGGTGGGTGACCCCGGCGTCGCCGAGCGCCCGCAGGTGGGTCATGCCGGCGGTCTTCGGGTCGGTGAACGCCAGGAACGTCCCCCGCCGCTCGGCCGGCACGGTGTCGTCGGCGATGGAGAAGTCCCGCACGGACAGCTCGGTGATCTGCGCCTTCGCAGCCGGCACCGGTGCCGGTTTGCGCAGCGTGCGCCACCCGGGAGGAGCCAGCGTCGGGTCGTTCAGGTCGACGAGCTGGCTGTGCGTGGAGTCCGCGGCGAGGGCCACCGAGTACGGGTCGGTGACCGCCGCGGTGACCATCTGCTGCGTCGCCGGCTGCCACGCCCGCACCTCGTACCGGTAGAACTTGCCGGTCCAGGTGTGGTCGCCGCGCACCGACCAGACGCCGGTGCGGTCGTCGCGGCGCATCGACACTGCCTTCGGCGCGGCGGTGGGCGAGTCGAACAGGTGCAGACGCACGCTGTGGGCGGTCGGCGCCCACAGCGCGAGGCTCGGCGTCCGTCCGGCGAACGTGGGCCCGAGGGTGGCGTCGGTCGCCCCGGCGTACACGTCGTCGAGCACGCCGGGGATCTGCACGCCGGTCGCGGCGAGCAGCGCACCGTCGGCGTCGCGTTCGGTGACCAGCAACTGCCCCCGCAGCGCCGCCGGGACCTTGGCCAGGTCCGCGCGGTCCAGGGCGAAGCTACGGTACGACCACAGGTGCGGGAACCGCTCGCGTTGGGCCTCGGTGAGCCCGTTGCGTTGCGCCCGCAACGGCAACGTGGTGTACGTGCCGGTCAGCTCGCCGTCGACCACGCTGACCCCGCCGCTGGGCGCGGCGACCAGTGCGTACGTCTTGCCGTCGGTCGGCGGTGTCTGCCACGCCACGGTGGACCGGTCGATCCAGTGCGCCTTCTGCTTGCTGATGTCGGTGTCCCCGCTGGCGGTGGTGGCCGTCGACGGCAGCAGGCGACCCGGTGTGGCGGCGAGCAACCACACCTCCCGGCCCGCGCTGGCGAAGTCGAGTCGCTGATCGTCGGGCAGGTCCTTGGTGTCGCCCTGGTGGATGATGTAGTTCAGGCCGGTGGCGCCGGCCGCCAGCGGCACCCGGAACACCGCCCCGAACGCGTCGGTCCTCGTGGGCTTCAGCGGCGCGGACCACTCGGTCGGGTTGGCCGCGCCGTCCCACACGTGCAGGCCCCAGCCGTCGTAGTTGCCGTCGGCCCGGCGGTAGTGGAGCACCGCGGTGCCCTCCTCGACCGGCGGGTCCGGCTCACCGGTGGCCGCCTGCCGGCTCGGGTAGATCGCCGGGTCGCCCTGTTTGAGCCAGATCTCGCCGGTCTCGGTGACGTCGATGCTGCGGTCCTGGGCGACGTCCTTCGTACCAGCCTTGTCGACGACCAGGAACTTCACCGACGTCGCGCCCGGCTTGAGTTTCACCCAGGCGAACCGGCCGTAGGAGTCCTCCCCGGCGAACGGCTGCCCCTTCGGCCACTCGGTGACGTACGCCGGGTCGATGTCCCCCCAGGCGTACAGCCCCCAGTCGTCGTACCCCCCGGCGGGGCGCTGGTAGTGCACCACCGCCCACTCCCGGGAGCTGCCCTGCGCCGGGGTCCCCACGACCGCGGTGGACCGGGCGGTGGCGGTACGGCCCCGGCCGTCGCGGACCACCGCCTTGTACTCGACCCGGGTGCCGCCGGCCAGGCCGGTCAGGTCGTGCTGCACGGTGTACGGGGCGTGGTCGGCGCTGCCCAGCAGCGTCCACCGCCCGCCGGCCACCCGCGCCGCGACGGTGACGGTGGCCAACGGATCGCCGGTCACCCGGGCGCTGACCGCCGCCCGGGTGGCGACCGGCGCGCCAGGAAGGGGGCTGGTGATGGTGATGGTCGGCTTCTCGGCCGCCGGTGCGATGGGGCTGCCGGCCCGGTACACCGCCGCCGACAGCGGCGGCACGGTCAGGGTCAACTCCCCGTCACCGCCGGCCTGTTCGTCGCCCGAGCCGCCGTAGATGCCGGTGAAGGTGGCGCCGGCCGACCAGGTGTCCACGGTGACAGTCTGCGCGGTGTCGGCGTTGTTCACGGCCACCACGTACTCGGTGCGGTCGGCCGGGGCGATCCGGGAGGCGGCGAAGACGCCCGGCCCGTCGGCCGCGTACCGGGTGACCTGCACACCGTCGCGCAGTGCCGGGTGGGCCTGGCGCAGCCGGCCCAGGTCGGCGATGGTCCGGTACAGCGGGTGGGTCGGGTCGAACTGGTCGCTGGCGTGGGTGCGGTCGGTGCCGAGCAGGTCGTCGTCGAGGTAGTCGGGAACCTTCGACGCGAACATGTCCTGGCGGGCGTCCTTGTCCCCGCCCGGGCCGGTGAAGCCCTGTTCGTCGCCGGAGTAGACCACCGGCTGGCCACGGGTCAGGAACATCAGCTGGTGGGCGAGCTGGTCGCGGCGCAGGTGGCTGGCCGGGTCGCTGCCACCAGCGGCGATGAACGAACCGATCCGGCCCATGTCGTGGTTGCCGAGGAAGGTGGGCAACCGGCCGGCGTCGGTGTCCCGGGCCGCGTAGAGGTCGTCGCGGGCGTACACGTCGGCGAGCGCCTTCGCGGAGCCGGCGCCGGCGGTGAAGCCCCGCGCGGCCTCCTGGAAGGCGAAGTCGAGGGTGGCCGGCAGGCCACCCTGCCGGACGTAGCTGGAGCTGATCTCCGGGTCGGCGCTGTACACCTCGCCGAACATGAAGAAGTCCTTCTTGCCGACCTTCTCGGCGGCCCGCTCGATGCCCTGGCTGAACTGCGGCCAGAAGTCCATGTTGACGTGCTTCACGGTGTCCAACCGGAAGCCGTCGACGCCGGTCGCGCCGATCCAGTCCCCGTACGCCTTGGTCAGCCCCCGGACCACCTCGGGACGCTCGGTCCACAGGTCGTCGAGGCCGAAGAAGTCGCCGTACTCGCTGTTCTCGCCGGCGAAGGTGGAGTCACCCCGGTTGTGGTACATGGTGGCGTCGT
This sequence comes from Micromonospora foliorum, assembly GCF_022229015.1. Lineage (GTDB taxonomy): Bacteria > Actinomycetota > Actinomycetes > Mycobacteriales > Micromonosporaceae > Micromonospora > Micromonospora foliorum. The sequence goes on along the minus strand of NZ_JAKKFF010000093.1, from coordinate 3,180 downwards.
TCAGCCAGGCCGGGACCTTGACGCTCGCGTCCTTCGGCTCGGCGAACGTCGGCGTGTACGGGAAGGATCCCTGGTTGACCGGCGGGAACGCGCGGCTGCCGTCGGCGTAGTTGCGGTCCTCGAACGCCCGGCCCTGCGCGTCGGTGTACGGCGAGGTCGCCTTGTCCACGTACGCGTACTTGTCCTCGGCGTACTTGATGACGTCGGCGGTGTGGTTGACGATCACATCGAGGTAGATCTTGATGCCGCGCTGGTGGGCGAGCTTGACCAGCCGCTTCATCTCCTCCATGGTGCCGAAGTGCGGGTCCACCTGGGTGAAGTCGGTGATCCAGTAGCCGTGGTAGCCGGCGGAGATGTCGTTGCCGGCGCCCTGCACCGGCCGGTTCTTGAAGATCGGCGCGAGCCAGATGGCCGTGGTGCCCATCCCCTGGATGTAGTCCAGTTTGTCGATGACGCCCTTGAGGTCGCCGCCGTGGTAGAAGCCTTTGTCGGTCGGGTCGAGGCCGGTCCGCAGCCGGTCGCCGGTGAGACCACCCCGGTCGTTGCGGGGGTCTCCGTTGGCGAACCGGTCCGGCAGGACGAAGTAGAACTGCTCGGCTCGGGCGGAGTTGCCGCCGGCCTTCAGCAACGCGTCGGCGGTGGGTTCGGCACGCCACTGGGTCGCGCCGCCCGTCGCGAGGGCGGCGCGATCGGACGACCGGGAGTCCGCGGCGGCGGGATGCACGGCGACCGGAGCGCCGACGAGCGTGACGGTGAGCAGGGAGGCAAGGGTCAGCAGGGCGGTGCGCGGTATCGGCGGGGGTTTCATCGACGCCTTCCTCTGGTTGCTGATTGGCCGCACGCTAACCCTTGCCGAAACATTCTGCAATACCTTGCAAACATGGTCGCAACAAAGCAGCATCCTTGCGGAAGCGCCGCTCAGAACCCGGTGCAGCGCACCCCGTCCACCGTGCACTCCAGCGGCGTGCTGGCCGCCCGCTCCATGTGGAACCGCAACGACACCGAACCACCGGGCGACACGTCAACCCCGCTGACGTACGTGAAGCCGTCGTCGCTCGCCCGGACCGTCCCCTGTGGGACGCCCTCCACCCAGGCGGTCACCAGCCGTCCCCCGGAGAACTCCAACCGCACCGTCCAACCCCGGCTCTGGGCGGACGCGTTGACCATCGCCACCTCGCCGATGAAACCCCCGTCGAAGCTCTGCACCACCCGGTACCGTCCGGCCATCGCCGGCTGCCCCTGCCCCGCCCGGCTCGGCGACCGCGTCGCCGTCGCCCTCCCGGTCGGACCGACCGTCGGGTGGGCCGACGGTGAACCGGACCCGGCCACAGAGCTCGGCGGCAGCCCACTCGCACGCCCGGAAATCCCCGGCAGCACCGGCGCCGGAGACGGCACCGACGTGGGCACGCTCGGCGCCACAGCCGTCGGCACCGGAAGCGCCGGCGGCTGCGCGCCGTCCGGCGCCGGACTACGTCCCCGGTACGCGCCCAGAGCCACGAAGAGCAGGACCACCATCACGACGACACCGGCGCCCACCACGATCCAGGGCGACGATGCGATCGCGACCGGACCGTGCGACGGACGCGGAGCACGTCGGCGTATGCCGGACATGTACCTCCTTCAGCGGACCGTCCGCGCAGCGTAGCGATCGACGCCCCGGGCCGGAAAGCCTTGGCGGCGCAGCGCCGCCGCGCCACCCACCCGGCTCCAGCTCAGGCGATCCGGCAGTCGACCCCGTTGATCGTGCACCTGAGCGGTCGCTGCGCCGAGTCACCCCAGCCGACGCGAAGCCGCAGCGTCCGAGAGTCACCCGCATTCAGCGAACGGGTGCCGCGCACCACGAACTCCCCGTTCCCGCGCCCCCACACCGAGATGCCCGAGTCATCACCCACTCGCAGGCTCCACGTGTCGTCGTCGAACGCCAACTCCACCCGCCAGTCGATCGACTGACTCGACTCGTTGGCGATCGACAGCTCAGCCGCGTCTCCGTCCCAACCGTTCGTACCGACCTGGTACCGGGCGCTGACCGGCTCCTCCGCCGATGCCGGCGGGGCCGCCAGGACGCTCGTCCGCCCCGGAGTCGGCGATCCCGTCACGGTCGCCCGCGGCGACGGCGTCCGACTGCTGCGCGACGGTCGCGGCGACACCGAGCGCCGCTCCACAGCGGCCGGAGTCGGCCCACCGGTGGCCGACGCGGCGGCCGGCACGGTCGGCAGGAACGCCGGAGGCGCGGCCTGCTCCGGCGCGTCCCGCTCCCTGGTCCGGAACGACAACAACGCGATCACCAGGAGCAGCACCAGCGCGCACACACCGAGCAGCACCACGATCCACGGCACCGACGCCAACACCCGCGCCGCCCGCGAATCTGCCGCACCGTCCGGGCGTACCGCCATCAGGTCTCCCCTCGTCCCCCACCGACGCGACAGCGTAGCCAGAGCCGCACGGACCGGAAACCGGGCGGGTACGGATCGGACCGACCGGCCCCGGTCGGTCAGCCCGTCCGGACGACCGTGCAGATCAGTGGTCCGTCATCCGAGATACGCAGCAGATAGCGGTACCGCTCCCCCGGCACCGCCTGCCCCTGACTGTCCAGGAACTCCCACTCCACCGCCACCATCGTCAACAGCGCGGACACCGGCTGCACGTCCTCGATCCGGGCATGGGCCGCGACCAACTCCCGGTCCTGATAGTCGGGCGCGGCGCCCACGAAGGACAGCGCCACCGCCGCCGCGGACGTGAACGAGAAGCTGTAGGTGTCGGCCACCACCAACCCGGGCAGCGCGTAACAGCCGGCGATGGCCGGCAGATCGCCGGAGGTCAACGCCACGCCGTACCGGTCGAAGAAGTCGGCCAACGTGTCAAGATCCGTGGAGGCGTTCACGGTCACAGCAATTGCCGGTCACCGCCCAGGTCAAACCTCAGCGCGGCGGCACCCGCACCTCGATCTCCGAACCCAACCGGGCGTCGGCGGCCAGACCGAGGTCGTCCCCACTCCAGAACCGCCCCGGGTCGTACCAGTTCGGACGCCGGCCGGCCGGCAGCAACCCCATGGCCTCATAGGTCACCGCCACCACCTCGGCGCAGTACGCCGTCTCCAGCGCCCGGTCCCGCTCCCCCGCCGACCGGGCCGAGTTGGAGGGGTTGGCGCGGTCGGCCTGGTTGGCGCGGTCGGCCTGGTTG
>NZ_JAKKFF010000092.1 GCF_022229015.1 Micromonospora foliorum | reverse complement strand
CTGTCGCCCGACCAGACCACGCCGATCGACCGGTCCGCCGGCACCAGGCCGGGCCCGCCGGCCGACCGGACGGCGCCGATACCGCCGGCGTGGTCCGGGCGGGCCGAGGTGCGCTCGCCCCGGCCGGACGACCCCGCCAGCGAGTGGTACGTCGAGGAGCAGGGTGGTCGGCGGTGGTGGTTGCCGATCCTCTGGGGCGTACTGGCGCTGTTGCTCGCCGGCCTGCTCGGGGGCGCGCTCTGGTTGGTGCGTTCCCAGCAGGATGACGACCGGGAGGATCCGGGGTCCACCCCGTCCCTTCCACCGACCAGTGCCCCCAGCGCACCGCCGACCAGCGCAGCCCCCACGTCGGCGGCGCCCACCAGCGAGTCGCCGAGCAGCCCGGCGACCACGGACGCACCGGACGAGGTGCCGGTGCCACCGCTCGCCGGCCTGCCGCAGGCCACCGCCGAGGGGCTGCTGGCTCGGCTCGGTCTGACCTACCGGGTGGTGTACCGCCCGTCGGAGCTGCCGCCGGGGACGGTGGTGGGCACCGAGCCGGGGGCGGGCACGTCGGTGTCGACCGACGACGAGGTGTTGTTGATCATCTCCCAGGCCGAGCTTCCGACCGGGGCGAGCCCGACCACGCCGGGCCCGACGGTGACCAGCACGCCGTGACCGCTGGTCACCACATCCGGCGGCGGGTGCCGACGAGGCCGATGCCGGCCAGGGAGATGGCGAGGCCGAAGATGCCGGACCAGAACAGGGAGCGGCGAATGTCTGTGGCGTTGTGCCCGGCCGGAGCCGCCTCGGTGAGTTCCTGACGGCCGCCGGACTGGCCGCCGGCACCCAGGCCGGACACCGATCCGGTCGGGTCGGCGCCACCGGCGTGGTCGGCCGTGGTGTCGGTGTCGATCCGGTCGGGTTGCTCGTAGACCGACTGGCCGTCGCCCGTGGGCGGGTCGGAGTCGAGCACGGTGATCTCCGGTGCGGGCACCGGTGCGGTCAGCCGGGTGGACGACATCGCCGGGTCGTGGACGAGGACCAGGAGTGTCGTCATCGCCCCGAGGAGGGCGAGGAGTCCGAAGGAGTAGGCGATACGGGAGCGGTGGCGCCGCCGCAGGGCAGGCTGATTGACCATGACCATCCCAGGGTCAGGGTCCTGGACGAGCGGGTGGAACGGTGCCGGGGTGGGCGTACCGATTCTATGGCGACGGCACGCCCACCGGCGGCGGATCGGGTCGGTCAGCCCACCCGGAGCGGGGTACGCGCGACCGGGCGGCGGGCCCGCACGGTGTGCGGGCGGGGTTCGGGAGCGGCCTGCAGTTGCTGCAACCCTTCCCGCTGGACGAAGATCGAACGTCGGGTGACCGCGTCGCCCGCGGCGTTCAACTCGTAGCCGTCGAGCCAGAGCCAGCCGTCATAGGTCGGCCAGTCGAGCACCCGGATCACCCGGAACTTGATCGGCCTGAGGAACTGGACACTCGCCGCGCGAGTCACGTGCAGTACGTCACCGGTGCGGGGAAGCACATGGGCTCCTGGGGAGGATCGGCCGGCGGTTGCGCCGGCGGTGCCTGAACGGGGGACGTCTCGGCCGGTGACGGGGTCGTGCCTCGTGAACCGGTGGTGCGGATGGCGGTGGTCGGGCCGTACCCCGCTGGTGACGTGCCGCCACCCGACCACCACCCGGTTGCTTCCGGGAACCGCGCCCGCCGCCGCAGCTTGCCGGCTTGCAGCGGCGGGGTCATTACCCCGGAGCAGGTCTCGTTGTCGTCGGCCGGGCCCGCGTCGTGCCCGGCGTCCCCGGATCGGTGGGGTCACCACTCCGAGGGACCGAACGGAGACGCTGAGTGATCCGTGCCATACGGACAGAGTGCATCAGGGACGTGCTTCATGCAAGTTGCACGTCGACTTTTGCCGATACGTGAGCGTGTCGCGCGAACGGCCTATTGAAGCCATCCGCGTCCGGGCGGCACACTGAGGGCCGGTTTCGCCCGTCGCGGCCGGCCGAGGACCGGCACCATCCCCTTCGTCGCGAACGCTCGCCGGTCGACGGTCGCGCCCCCGGCGGGTGTCACCCAGTGGCGCGTTACCGGAGGTAGCCCGAGTGGGGTCGAGCAGCCAGCGGCGGGGACCAGTGGCTCACGGGTTGCGCCATGAGTGAGCGGCGCAGTCCCACCATCAGACGGCGGCGGCTCGGGGCCGAGCTGCGCCGGCAGCGGGAGTCCGCCGGAATCACCATCGAGGTGGTCGCCGAACAGTTGGAGTGTTCGGCGTCGAAGGTCTCCCGGATCGAGACCGGGCACACCACGGCCACGCCACGCGACGTGCGGGACATGCTGCGGATCTACGGCGTGGTCGGCGCCGAGAGCGACGAGCTGGTGCAGATCGCCCGGGAGGCCCGCCAGAAGGGCTGGTGGCATCCGTACAGCACGGTGCTGGTCGGCGCGTACGTCGGGCTGGAGGCGGCGGCGAGCTCGATCCGGGCGTACGAACAGCAGGTCGTTCCGGGCCTTCTGGAGACCGAGGAGTACGCCGGAGCCATGATCCGCGCCGCTCGGCCGGACTTCACCGCCGATCAGGTGCATCAAAGAGTGCGTGTCCGTCTGGGCCGTCAGTCGTTATTGACCCAGGACGATCCGGTCGATCTGTGGGTGGTGCTCGATGAGGCGGTGGTAAGTCGGCCGGTGGGCGGGGACGAGGTGATGCGCGGTCAACTCAAACGGTTGGTCGAGGTGGCCGAGTTGCCGAACGTGACGCTGCAGATCCTGCCCTTCGAGGTGGGTGCGCATGCCGGCATGGACGGCACGTTCACGATCCTCAGCTTCCCTGAGCCCGGTGATCCGGATGTTGTGTACGCGGAGAACGCCACGGGTGGGCTCTTCCTCGAGAAGAGCGACGAACTGCAGAAGTACAGCTTCATCTTCGATCACATCCGCGCTGCGGCCATACGTCCGGAGGAGTCCGTCGCACACATCGCAAAACTGGCAGAGGAGCCGTTGTGGAAATGGCGACCAAAGGGTTCCCCGTGGACCTGACGCAGGCAGCATGGTTCAAGAGCTCGAAGAGCGGGCCGAACTGTGACAACTGCGTGGAGGTGGCGTACGTGACGGGGGCCGTCGGAGTGCGGGACTCGAAGGACAAGGCGGGCCCCGCCCTGGTCTTCGCCCCGGGTGACTGGCACTCCTTCGTTGCCGGCACCCGGGGTGGTGTGTTCGGCGCGGTCTGACCGACTGGTCAGCGGAGTCCCCGTCCGGTTCGCCGGACGGGGACTTTGCCGTGTCCGCAGGAGGCGCCGCGCACGGTCGCGTCGTGGCGTTGCCCGGCGAGGTTCCGTCGGGATTCCCGTCGCCAGAGCGCCCCCGTCTCGTTGAACCGGTCGGTACGGCGCTGGTCGACGGCCCGCCGCACCGACCCGCAACCGAGCGAGTAGGCGAGACGGATGACGACGATCGGTTCAGACAACCTCACCACCGGTCCGGCCAAGCCGGAGCGGTTCGGTGGCAAGTACCGCGGCGCTCGTCGGGACACGGTTCTGACCGAGGTGGTCTCGACCGACCAGGAGTTGAGCGGGCGGGAGGGCGCTTCCGAGACGACGGACCCGCCGCTCTCGCTGCCCTCACTGGACCCGAACCCGCTGATCGAGCCGTCGTTCCCGCCGGCGGGCTGGCCGATGGAGCCGCCCGAGTCCCTGGCTGACCACCCGTTGCTGCGTGGTCTGCTGATGGAGTTGCCGCCGAAGGGCACCGTTCCCTCGCAGGACTGGCTGGACCGCTGGTTCGAGGCGACCAGGTCGATTCTGGAGTTGCTATACGTGCAGAGCGCCAGCCGCCCGCGTTGACCGTACGGCGACGGGCCGGGCCCGTTCGGCGAAGCGGTTGTGGCGGAGCGCGTGGCGGACGCCGATGGCGACCACCGCGAGCGCACCCACGGTGATCGCCGGCCCGGTGACACCGGGGTTGGCTCCGAGGTCGGTGCCGGTTGCCGTGATCAACGCCGGCACCGTGGCCAGGGCCGTGACCTGCAGTGGCAGCCCGACGAGCGGGTGGGCCGCGGCGGCGCGCAGCCCGTGCGGTGCGGGGGTGGCGGGGGCACTGGCGAACGCGCCCGCACCGGCCCGCAGCCGGCGGATCCGTCGTACCGAGCAGATCGTCGCCACGAGTGCCGGACCGGCGGTCAGGGTGAGCCCGG
>NZ_JAKKFF010000091.1 GCF_022229015.1 Micromonospora foliorum | reverse complement strand
TGCATCTCCCGGGCGATCCGGGCCCGCTCGCGGACGGCGGCCCGGTCGGCCTCGAACTCGCGCTCACGTTCGGCTCGCAGCGCCCGGTCCTCCAGGGCGGTCGCGCGCTCCTGCCGGGCGGCGCTGAGCCGACCCAGCACGTACGCGGTGAAGAAGACCAGGAAGGTGTAGGAGTACTCGCTGACGCGGTTGGTGTTGAACGCCACCCCCGCGGCCACCCCCGGGAAGGTCGCGGCGAGTGCCGCCCAGCGCTGCCGACGACCACCGAGTGCGGCGACCGTGTAGAGGGCGACCAGCCCGCCGTACGCCAGCGGCTGCCCCGGCGCGTCCGCGGCCTTGCCGGCGATCGTGGCCAGTGCCACCACCAGCAGGACGGTGAGCGGCACCCGCCTGCGCCAGATCAACGGGATCGCGGTACCGGCGGTCAGCAGGTAGGCCAGCGGCCCCGGCTCGCCACCCGGTCGGGGAAGCACGAACGGCAGTGACACCGCGATCAGGACGAACACGGTGATCGCCGCGTCCACCACGTACGGGTTGGTGGTACGCACGAGGCGGGCGAGCGACATCGCGACAGTATTCACAGCCCCTGACCTCCTTCCCCATGGGCACCCGATCCCCCCGGTGGTGGGGGGACCGGTTCGGGACTCGTCACTCAGGCGAGAGCGGGCGCCGGCTGCGTCGGGGCGGCGACCGCGCCCCGGGCCAGCGGGAGGAAGGAGACCAGCAGCAGGGCCGAGCCCAGCGGGATCAGGTCCTTGTCGATGAACGGCGTGGCGAGGTCGGCCAGCACCAGGACCGGCGTCCACAGCTTGACCCGGCGCTGCACGGCGAGCAGGACGACCAGCACGAGCTGGCCGAGATAGAAGGCGTAGGGCCCGAAGTCGTAGGCCAGCTGCGAGATGCCGGGCAGGGTGCGCACGTCGTGAATGATCATGCTCATGCCGTAGTTGTCGGTGGCCAGAAAGCCGGCGACGAGGTCGATCGAGAACTGGGTGATCAGCGCCAGCGCCCCGACGGTGCCGGCCGTGGCGCTCACCGTCGCGAGGGTCCGGCCGCCAGCCATCCCGCGCATCTGCCAGAACACCGAGATGAACGCGACGAGCGCGCCGAGGAACGCGAGGTGGCCGATGGTCCAGGCCGGGCCGGGGCCGCGAACACCGTCCAGGCCGTCGATCAGACGGACGATGCCGTAGCCCATGACCAGGACGGGGGCGGCGATGAATGCGGGGCGAAACTGCATCGTGGTGACTCCTTGGGAGGCGTTCACGTCGGTTGTTCGACGTGATTGAGCCTGCCGTTTCGCCGTCGTTCGGACATCGCTCCGCCCGGCGATCTTGCCGCCGCCCGGCACCTCCCCCGCACGCATGAGCCTCTCCCTCGCACGGGCGAGTGGAGATCAACGCCTGGTGACCCAGGTCATAGCCCGGCCCTGTCAGGAATCGCGTCGCTGTCCGGTTCAGGAAGCGACCACCACCGAGACAGGAGTGCCACCATGAAGCACCGCATCGTCGTCCTCGGAGCGGGGTACGCCGGAGCCATGGCCGCCGGGCGCCTCGCCAAGCGGCTGCACACCGACGACACCGAGATCACCCTCGTCAACGCCGACGCGGACTTCGTCGAGCGGGTCCGCATGCACCAACTCGCCACCGGACAGGACCTCAAACGCCGCCCGCTGAGCGAGGTCTACGCCGGCACCGGCGTCAAGCCTCGACTGGCGCGGGTCACCGCCGTCGACGCCGACCGCCGGACCGTCGCGCTCACCGACGACCACGGCACCGACGAGATCGCGTACGACACGCTCGTCTACGCCCTCGGCAGCGCCGCCGCGGACCATGGCGTCCCCGGGGTCGCCGAGCACGCGTACGACATCGCCGGCCGGCCCTCGGCGCTGCGGTTGCGCGACCGCCTCGCCCACCTCGCGGCCGGCGGGACCGTGCTCGTCGTCGGCGGGGGCCTCACCGGCCTCGAAGCGGTCACCGAGATCGCGGAGGCCCGGCCGGACCTCGACGTCGCGCTCGCCGCCCGCGGCGGTCTCGGCGACTGGCTCAACGGTAAGGCGCAGCAGCACCTGCGCGGCGTCTGCGACCGGCTCGGCATCACCGTCCACGAGCACACCGACATCGCGCGGGTCGAGGCGGCCGGTGCGGTCACCCACGACGGCCGGCAGATCCCCGCTGAGGTGACCGTATGGACGACCGGCTTCGCCGTGCACCCCATCGCCGCCGCCACGACCCTGGCGGTCGCGGAGACCGGGCAGATCATCGTCGACGCCTCGATGCGGTCGGTCTCACACCCCGAGGTGTACGCGGTGGGCGACGCCGCGATCGCCGAAGGGCCGGGCGGCAAACCACTGCGGATGTCCTGCGCCTCGGGCATCCCGATGGCCTGGCAGGCCGCCGACGCCATCGCCGCACGCCTGACCGGCCGGGCGAAGTTCCCGAAGGCCCCGCTGCGCTACTTCAACCAGTGCATCAGCCTCGGCCGCCGCGACGGCATCATCCAGTACGTGACCGCCGACGACCGGGCCAGGCCGGCGCTCCTCACCGGAAAGCTGGCGGCCCGGTACAAGGAGTTCGTCTGCACGGGCGCCGCCTGGAGCATCGCGCACCCGGTCCTGTACCCGGTCCGCCGCCACCGCGTCGTCCCGACCCGAACGGAGATCCGCACGGCCGCGTCCTGACCGGAGCTGCGCCAGCCCTAGGCTGTCGCAATGGCGGCGGAGCATGTGGTGATCGACCTCGACCAACACGGTGATGAGCCGGCTGACCGGAGCGGCATCACCCAGGGGAACGTCGCGAACAAACGGACGGTGCTCCTTCAACTCGTCGCCGCCTTCGTGATCGGTGTGGTGCTCGGCGGCATCGGTGTCGGCGAACTGCGAGACTCTCGCGCCCAGCGCGAACGGTCCACCATGGTCGCTCTCGTGGCCCTACCCGAGTCGGGCTATTCGGGAGGCTCGAACTCCAGGGGAACCGTCCGACTGAACGGGCAGCTGACACTGATCAACGCCGGCCCCGCGCCGATCACGATCCGCGCGGTTCAGGCAGAAGGGCCGGGCGTCCAGGTACACGGTACGGGTCTGGCCCGGCTGGTACGCCCGGGTGGCACCGGCCAGATCCTCGTCGATCTGCAACTGGAGTGCTCGACCGCGTTCCAGCCGGAGCCGCTGTCGGTGCGGCTCTCCGTCGAGACCGAGGACAAGCGGCTCAGAGAGGCGCGCTACCCGGTCGCTCTCGTCGGAAGCGCCTGGCAGGAGGACGCCTTGGGCATGTGTGAGCCCCGGCTCGACTCGTAGCCGGACGGTTGAGCGGCTTGCCTGCGAGCCCGGAGCACTGCTAGCTGTCCCCGTAGTGATACCGGCAAGCGATGATCTCGACGTCGTCCTTGGTGACCCGATACACCAGCCGGTGTTCACGATCGATCCGGCGGGACCAGAACCCGGACAGCTCTCCCCGAAGGGGCTCGGGTTTTCCGATGCCCTCGTACCCGTTGCGCATTACGTCCGCGATGAGGTCGTTGATGCGTTTGACCAACTTACGGTCCGTGTGACTGAGGTACTGGCTCCACGCAGTCACGGTGAAGACCAACCTCATGCGACGTCTCGCACAGTTGCCGGGTCGATCAGGTCACGCTCGGCCGCATCATCGCCCTCCAGTTCTGCGATCGATCGACGCAGGGCCGCGGCGTTGCTCGGGCTCCGCAGGAGGTATTCGGTTTCCTTCATCGACTCGTACTCGGCGAGCGGCACGATCACCACCGGCTCGTGGCCTGACCGGGTCACCACCACCTCCTCCGCGTCGTTGATGACGCTGTCGAGTTCGGCCGCCAGGTTTTGCCGAAGCTGGGTGAAATTCACCGTTCGCATGATCACCTCCGGGTGGGTACAGAAAACTGTACCTCAACCCGACGGTACGACGCGACAGAAGTCCGGCCGCGTGGCGTTGTCGGGCGGGCCGGAGTCCCGCTGGGAGCTTCCCGCCCGCCCGCACTCGCCCGGAGCCGATTACCCGCCGTGGCCCCAACCGGCTTGAGCTGGCGCGGCCATCCAGGTGATCGCCAGGATGGCCCCGAGGGCCGTTGCGTAGATGACACGACGGATTCGCATGAAGTCTCCCTCTCAAGGGTGTGTGCTGCCGTCTGAACAGGCGGCAGCGCTGACGGATCGTTGGAGGCCCCCACTGTCGTCACCCATTCCTGCTGGCCAGCGTCCTGGGTGACCGGACATCAGCGTATTGGCGCCAACTCAGCGTCCACTACGGTCGATGCCTGTTCCGAACAGACGCGCCCTGTCCGGGCTGCTCACAGGGCTGTCCGGAGTTGTTCGGGCCACTCAGACCGGCGGCGCCTGCTCGACCAGGTGGACCAGCATCAGCGCCGTCCTCTCGGCGGGCTGCACAGAGGCAGTTCGGATCAGGTACGTGCCAGCAGCCACGTCGACCGTGAGGTGGGTGGTGTGCTCCAGCCCGTCGCCGGTGTAGCCGGAGTCGAACAGCTCGGCTGGCCCGCTGGTCGTCCACGTGCCCGCGTCTTCCCAGTCGGCGATCTCGACCGCCCGGGGAACGAGGCGGACGACCTCTGCCTCGGAGACGGCGTAGAGCCACCGCACGAAGATCCGCCGGTCCGGGAGGTACGTGGTGGAGGCCGGTTCGTCGGCCAGGACGAGCGCCTGGTCGGCACCGACATCAAGCACCCCCACGTAACCGTCGACGTCGCAGGCCCGGTCGTAGTCACCCCAGGAGTCATCGTCGTCGTCCGACGCGCCCTTCCACTCGGCGAGCGCCGTCGTCGGCACGACGATGAGCGGCCCGCCGCCCGAATCGACCCACGGCAGTTGGCTGACCGGCCTGCGCGTACGAGCGAGGACGCCGGCCAGGTCGGTCATGTCGGTGACGATCGCGTCGGCACCGGCGGCGGCGAGGCGTTCGGCCTTGCCGGGTTTGTTGGCGTACCCGACGCAGGCGACACCGGCTGCTCGGGCGGCGGCGATGTCGGTGATCGAGTCACCGACCAGGACGGCGGCATCGGGTGCGACCCTCAGCGCCTGCAGGGCCTGCGCAACCGGCACCGGGTTGGGTTTCAGCAGGTCGGGATGCTCGCCTCGGCCGATGACGGCGGCGAAGTAGCGGGCCCGGTCGCGGCGGTCGAGATAGGCGCCGATGGCTGCGGCGGAGTTGTTGCTGACGATGGCGAGGGGGCGCCCGGTCGCCAGGCACGCGGCGACCAGGTCGAAGGCTCCGATCGTGGTCTCCGCGAACGCCGCCGCCTCGACCTCCGCCGCCGCCAGGGCCGCACCGACGACACCGACCAGTTCGGGCGCGAAAACAGCGGTCGCGCGGAACAGCTCCAGCGGGTCGTTTCCGTCGCGCAGCTCATCGGGCAGGACGACGCCCCGGCTGAGGATCAGCTGACGCAGGTCGGCGGCGATGCGCGGCGCGGCCCTGCTGCCGAACAGGCGGCAGATCGGACCGTCGAAGTCGACGAGTACGGCTTCGGCCCGCTCGACGATGTCGGCGAGCCGGTCGGCTGGCGGTTCTGCCTCCATTGTCACCACGCGCTCCCGCAGACCGTCTTCGCCGCCAAGGCTGTCGATCCTAGAGACCGCGGGCCGAGCCGTCCTCGGACGGCTCGGCCCGCTCGTCGCTGCGTCAGGGTGTCACCCGGGTGGCCGGGCTGTCGCCCGGCAGACCTCCCGCGTCGCGGTCCGTTTCCACCGGCGGCAACGGGGTGGTCCCGAGGACACCGCCGGTTCTGGAGTACGCGGTGAGAGTGGCCGGCTGGTCCGGCGGTACCCGGGTGGTGCCGGCGTTCGACGCGTCGAGGGCGACCGTGGCCGGGGGTGCGCCTCCGACCGTCACCGTGACGCGGGTCGCGTCCGGCGGGGCGATCACCCGCACCTCGCCCGTGGGGGGCCGGGCGCCGTCCTCGGTCCGGACCCGCCAGCCGATCGGTCGCTGGTCGGCGCCCTCGGCCGGCAACAGCAGCCGCAGGTCGATCCACCAGCCGGTCCGATCGTCGCCGTGCATGGCGTACGCGATCACTCCACCGCCGGCCGGCTGCACGGTGAGCAGCGCGGCGGCCTGGCCGTTCCCGCTACCCGACCACCGCACCCGTACGGTCGTGCCGGCGGCCGGGAGGTGGCTGTCCTGGAGTGCCGTATGGACGACGTTGCGGAGGTTGGCGTCGTCGATCGGCGTACCTCGGGCGGGTCGGCGAGCGCCGGTAAGCAGGGCGTCCATCTCTGGCCCGGTCGGGTCGAGCCCGGCGTACGGGCCACCGCCCAGACCGCCCTGGAAGTACACCCGGTCGCCGCGGCTGACCCGGACGACGGGTTCGTGCGGCAGGGGTTCGGGAGGCAGCACGGCGAAGCCGACCCCGCCGCCGTCCGCCCTGGCGATGTCCTGGTACTCCACCGTCCCCCTTGACGTGTATCGGGGGGCGCCACTGATCGTCACCGTGGAATCGGGAGGACCGACGGCGACCGCGAACCCGGCCCGGTCGGGGTAGGCCTGCATCAGCGTCATCACCGGGTCGTCGTCACCCTCGCTGTGGCCGCCGTACCGCATCTGCTGGGCACCGGCTCCGGCCGGACCCACGTACCAGACCAGTGCCTCCCTGGTCAGCAGGCCGAACCGCAGCGGCACCGCGACCAGCGCGACCCGGTGGCCCGGCTGGTCACTGCCGTAGATCAGCCGGATCCGGTCACGGTCGCCGACCTTCCAGGCACCCACCGGGGCGTCGATTCTCACCGGCGGATCGGCGCTGATCCGCGTCCGGAGCGCGTCCAGCCAGGCCCGATCCTCGGCCAGCGTGCCCCGCGGTGGCGCGTCGAGCAGCGCCGTCGGAGTGGCGGCGACCGCGATGCCCGGTGCCCATCCGGGCAGCGGAACCACGTTGGTCTGGACCCCGACGAGCGCGACCCCGACCGCGGCGGCCAACGCCGTGCGGACCAGCCGCGTCCGCTGGTGCCGTCGCTCACGGCGGGCGAACCCGGGCCAGGGGTCCTCGGGTACGTCAACGCCGTGCGCGGCCTGCCGCAGCGCGGGACTGAGCGTCGAATTGGCGAAGCTTCCGGTCATGCCAGTTCCTCCTCGAGCCGTACCGGGGACTGAGCGGCGGGTGGGGCGGCGAAGTCGCTCCGCAGCCGGGCCAACCCGCGCGACGCCTGGCTCTTCACCGCGCCGACGGAGCAGCCGAGAACCTTGGCGGTGTCCGCCTCGCTGAGATCCTCGAAGTAGCGCAGCACCAGCACCGCCTGCGTCCTGGGCGGTAATCGCCGCAACGCGGCGAGGAGTAGTTGCCGCTGCTCCACCTGCACGTACGCGTCATGCGTCGGCTGGCTGTCGGCGGTCAGCAGCGGCACCTCCAACGGCCGCCGTCGACGCCGCCAGGAGATCGCCGTGTTCACCATCGCCCGGCGTACGTAGACCTCGGGCGCGTCCCTGCGCAGCACCCGACCCCAGCGCCGATGGGTCTTCTCCAACGCCGACTGCGTCAGGTCCTCGGCTGTCCCCCGGTCACCGGTCAGCAGGTAGGCCGTTCGGAGCAGCGATCTCCACTGTCGTTGGACGAACAGCCGAAACTCTTCGTCGTCCTCGTGCCGACTCACGCCACCTCCAGGTCGCGTCCACCTCGCGTCTGAGTGCGGACGCAGAGTGAGACGCCACCGGCGGCCTCCGGGGTTGAGTGCAGGATCGCGCGCCGGACAGATCCGGGTCGCGAGTGGCTATCCGGGCGGAGCGAATATCTGGGCACCGATCATGGTGAACGTTGCGACCCCCATGATGATTGACCCGACCGCGGTGTGCACCGTCAGCGCCACCACCAGCCCTACCAGCGCGACGCAGGCACCGACGACGAAGATGGCTCGCTGCCTCCGAGTCATCCGGAACCAGGTCCGTTCGCTCCTCCTCGCCACGCCAGGAGCGTCACACGATTCAGAGCACAACGCATGACTCGAAACGTGCTCAAGCCTCTGACTGTTGATCCACGGACGGCCCACCAGACCCAGCCTGCTGCTCGGCCAACCAGATGGCGTGTCCTCTGAGCAGGTATCCGATCCAGTAGATCGCGAAGAGGATCAGGAAGCACGCGAAGGACACTCCCGAGATGATGCTCGCGAGAACGAGCGCTCCCTGGCCGTCGCTCAGTCCATAGATCGCGAAGCTGACGAGGCCCAGGAGAAAGAAGAAAACCATGTAGAGCGGCAGTGCCGAACTGTCTGCCGGGTGGGACGCGCGAGGCGGCCACGGGACGCGAGGGTCGTTGCTGGTCATGTTGCGAGTATCAGCGGCTCACTCAAGCGCGGAGTCCCGCTCTGCGTCGACCGGGGAGGTCGATGCGGAGCGGGACCGTCGGCGGTCTACCCGTCAGAACCCGCCCCACTGGCGGGCCGAGCATTTCCAGGTCTTCCCGCCGTCCTGCGAGACGCAGAACACGAGGATCTTGCCGAGGATCGGCAGGTTGAGGGTGAAGAGGTGGCCCCTGGTCTTCGCGTACACCACGCCGGACTTCTCGGCGATGTCGGCCAGCGCCCACCCGGGGTCCGGCCCGTCCACGGTCGCCACCCGGCGCAGCGACTCGATGTCCTTGCCGTCGAGGAGCGTCTTGACCTCGTCCGCCGAGGGCTCACGATCGCCGACCAGCGTCTCCACCGTGTACGGGCCGTCGACGGCGACGCCATTGGCCTTCTCGAAGGCAGCCTTCGTCTCACCCACCGTGGTGGCGCCGGCGAGGTCGAGGGTGAGGATCGCGTCGCCCGTCCGGCGCGACAGCAGGCATTCCCAGATGGACTTGCCCGAGGCGACACACATGGTCAGGCACCACTCCCGGCCGTCGGGGGTGGACGAGGCGAAGAGCAGGGAGGTCGCTGTCCCGCTGTCGCCCCTGCCGTCGTACGCCCCGTCGGCGAGGTCGGCCATGGTGGTGCTGAGGACGTCCCGGCTGCCCGGGATCGTGCCGACGACCTTGACCCCGTCGACCTCCTTGCCGGCGGCGAGCGCTTCGAGTTCCTCGCTGGTGAGGTTCCGGCCGCCGGTGTCGACGGCCAGCACCGTGTCCAGGTCGCCGACGGGCCGGCCGGTGAGGTCCTCGAACTGTCGAAGCATCGTCCCCGGGGCACCGGGGTGGTCGGTGATCGTCGTCCGGGCCTCACCCTCGGCGGCGTGTGACGGGGCGTACGAAGCGGTCAGCCCGACGATCAGGGCGGTCGTGACGATGGTGGCGCGCCTGGTGATGGCCCGCAGAGTTGTCATCCTGTCCTCATCTCGGTGATCGGTGTCGGCGGGGTGGGACGGGCTACCAGCGACACGTGACGATGTCGCCGAAGTCGTTGGGGGATCCCAGGTCGCAGTGGTCGTCGATCCACTCACCGATCTCGCCGATCGTGTCCACGATCCAGGCGAACACCGACTTGATCGCGCCCCAGAGGCTGAAGTAGACGACCGTCGACTCGGGTGTGCCGCCGGCCTCGTCGATGACGTCCTTCGCCGACATGGCGGCATTGGGTTTCTCGATGATGTCCAGCACCCGTACCCCGGTGGTGTCCTTGCCGGCCAGCAGCGCCTCGACCTGCTCCGGGGTCCGCTCCTTGCCGTCGTCGACCGCCACGATCGCGCGGTCGATCAGCACCTCTCGGCTGCCGCTGACGGCCTGGGCGATGCCGGTCATCTCGCCCACCGTGAGGTCGTTGCCGAGCGCGGGGCCGGTGAACCGCCGGACCGAGACCGCGCCCGCCGGGTCGATCTGGATCTCGTCAGCCGTGATCATGTCGTCCGCCTCGAACGGCGCCCAGGCGAACGTCCACTGCCCGGCAACGCAGCGGAACTGGCCGTACTCCCGACCTTCGGGGGCAGTCTCGGTTCGGACGATCTCGCCGCGCTCGTCGACGTGCTGGACCACGCAGTCGGCGCCCTTCTGCGGCGGCTTGTCGGTCTGGGCCACGGCGGAGGAGGACATGGCCAGCACCGTCCCGCTGACCACCCCGATCACCGCGAAGCGGTGTGCCAAACGACTCATCGAACGCTCCATTCCTGGTACGAAAGAAACTGGTGTCCGAAGAGTGCCGGGCCGCGCTGAAGCGGCCCGGAAACGGCGCGGAAAGCGGGGTACGTCAGCGCAGCCGCGTGGCGTCGAGCTGTTCGAGGTCGGCGCGGACCGAGTCGGCGTCGGCATCGCCGAGCTCGTCGAGGATGGTCAGGGCTCGCCGCCACGCGGCACGGGTGGCGCCGAGGTCGCCGAGCGCCCGGTGGCTACCGCCGAGATTGACGTACGTGCTCGCTTCGGCGTACCGGTCGTTGACCTGCGTGAAGAGTTCGAGGGCGTGCTCGTAGCAGGCAATCGCCCGCCGGTCGTCGCCGAGTTGGTGATGGGCGTGGCCGAGGCTGTCCCAGGTGTCGGCCTGCCCCTGAACGTCGTCCACCTCCTGCAACATCCGCAGCGCCTCGCCGCACGACTCGAGGGCACCGTGGTAGTTGCCGAGCAGCGCTTCCTGCCAACCGACCGCGTTGAGGGTGTACCCCTGCCCGGCCCGGTTCCCGGTCCCCCGGAACAGGGCCAGCGCCTGCCGGGAATGGCGCAGTGCCTGCTGGTGCTGCCCCTGCCGCTCGGCCAGTTGGCCGAGGTTCAGGCAGGTGTGTGCCCGGCCGGCGTCGTCGCCGACGTCGGTGAACAGGTCGAGCGCGCGCCGCAGGTGGTCGTCGGCCTCGTCGTACCGTCGGAGGCGGGAGCAGGCGAGGCCGAGGCTGCGGTGCGCATGGCCCTGCCCTGCCTGATCCCCGATGCGGGAGGCGGCGGCCAGGGCGATCCGCTGCGTGCCGAGCCAGTCCTGCCAGTGCCCCTGCCGGTGCAGGAAGCCGGCCATGGTCCAGGCGAGCCGCCAGGCGTGCCCCTCGAACCCGGACCGCGCCGCAAGCGGTACCGCGGCCAGCAGGACGGGTATCTCGGTGCTGAACCAGGCTGCGGCGGCCGACCGGCTCCTGGGGGGTTCCGGTGTCACGCCCGCCGGGGCTGGCGGGAGGCTGATCGCGCTGAAGTGCGGGTGCAGTGCGAGGTCGGCGGCGTGGGCGGTGTGCAGGCAGTGGTCGAGCAGCCGGTGCACGGCGTCGCGACGCTCGGCCGGCGGCTCGGTCTCGTCGGAGAGACTGGCGGCGTACGCGCGCAGCAGGTCGTGGAACGCGTAGCGCCCATACGTGTGCTCGGTGAAGAGGTTCGCCCGGGTCAGCTCGGTGAGCAGTTGGCCGATCGCCTGCCCGTCGACGCCGGCCAGGCTGGCCACGGCCGGGGCGGAGACGTCCGGGCCGGGGTGCAGGCTCAGCAGCCGGAACAGCCGGGCCGCGGGTGGGCTGAGCGTCCGGCACGACCAGGAGAAGACCGCGCGTACGTCGGTGGCCTCGTCGCCGGCGTGGAAGGCGTCCAGGTCACCCAGTTCGCCGGCGACGGCGGCCAACGAGAAGTGCCGGTTGGTGGCGGCTCTGGCGGCCACGATGGCCAGGGCGATGGGCAGCCGCGCGCAGCGGTCGGCGATGGTGTCGGCCGCCGCGGGTTCGGCGGCGACCTGACGCTCCCCGAGCCGGCGGACCAGCATGTCGCGGGCCTCGCCGGGGCTCAGCAGGTCGAGGGGCACCGGTTGGGCGCTCTCGGTGACGACCAGCGGGATGAGCTGGTCGCGGCTGGTGACGATCACGAGGCAGTCCGGTGAGCCGGGCAGCAGCGGCCGGACCTGTTCCGCGTCGCGCGCGTTGTCCAGCAGCACCAGCAGACGCTTGCCCGCCACCGTCGTGCGGTACAGGCTCACCATCGTGTCCGGGTCGCTGGGCATCCGTGCCACCGGAACGCCGAGCGCCTCCAGGAATCCGCGCAGCGCCCGCGCCGGTTCGGTCGGTGTGGCCGCCGGGTCGAAGCCGCGCAGGTTGACGTAGAGCTGCCCGTCGGGGAAGCGCGCGGCCGCGCGGTGCGCCCAGTGCACGGCGAGCGCGGTCTTGCCGACGCCCGCGGTCCCGGACACCACGACGGCGCCGCCCCGGTCGACGAGCGCGTCGAGGGCGGCGAGCTGCGCGTCGCGTCCGGTGAACGTGGGTACGGGAGGAGGCAGTTGCGCCGCCACCGGTGCCGCCGCAGCCGGGGCAGGTGCGGCGAGCGCGGTGTCCTGGCGGAGGATGGCGCACTCCAGGTCCCGTAGCCGCGGACCCGGGTCGATGCCGAGGTTCTCCCGCAGGCTGTCGCGCAGCCGCCGGTACGTGGCGACCGCCTCGCCCTGTCGGCCGTCGCGGTACAGGGCGAGCATCAGCTGCGCGTGCAGGTGCTCGTCGAGGGGGTGCTGTCGGACGAGCCGTTCCAACCCAGGGATCAGCCCGGCGTGCTCCCCGACGGACAACCGGGCCTCGGCGAGCGACCGTTCGGCCTCCAACCGCAGCCGTGCCAGGTGTTCCGCCTGTTCCTCAAGCCAGGCAGACCCGGCCACGTCGGCCAGCGGTGGACCCCGCCACAGTGCCATCGCGGCCGTCAGGTGCTTCACCTGCTCGTTCCGGTCCGTCGAGCGCCGGGCCAGCTCGATGAGACGCTCGGCGGCCTGGACATCGGTGGAGTCCGGCCCGGTGTCGAGCAGATAACCGGGCTGGCGCGCCACGATCGATCCGGGCTCGCCGAGCACCCCACGCAGGTAGGAGACGTGGCGCTGCAACGTGTTCGCCGCGGTGGCCGGTAGCTGGTCGCCCCAGACCACGTCGAT
The DNA here is from genome assembly GCF_022229015.1 of Micromonospora foliorum. Taxonomy (GTDB): domain Bacteria; phylum Actinomycetota; class Actinomycetes; order Mycobacteriales; family Micromonosporaceae; genus Micromonospora; species Micromonospora foliorum. The sequence continues at coordinate 28,385 of NZ_JAKKFF010000091.1, read as the reverse complement.
GAGCCGGTCGACGCTGACCACCCGGCCCACGTTCAGCGCCAACGTCGCCAGTACCGCCTTGCGGCGCAGGCCGTTCACCGCCTGTGTTCTGCCGGCGACGACCACCTCCACCGGCCCGAGCAGCCTGACGCGTACGCCCGTGCCAGCCATTGACATCACCGAATCAGGCTAAATCTCCAGTCCGGCAAGCTCGATCTGTTCGTCGCGATCTGGACACGATGCGGCGGCCCCCCGGGCGTTCGGCCCTATCAATACCCCCTGGGGGTAGTTAAGCTGTGGGAATGCGCGAACGGGTGATCCTCGTCGTCGGGTACGACGGGGCCGAGCTGCTCGACATCGCCTGCGTCACGTCCAGTCTCGACATCGCCAACCGGATCGGCGCCGCGCCGCCGTACCGGATCGTCCTGGCCACCCCCGGTCAGCGGGACATCACCTGCGACTCCGGGTTGCGACTGGCGGGCGAGGCGAGTCTGGAACGGTTCACCGGGCCGGTGCACACGCTGCTGGTGACCGGCGGCCGTGGGCATGAGCGGGCGGCGGCGAGCAGGCACCTCGTCGGCCACGTCCGGCGGCTGGCCGGTCTGGCGGAGCGGGTCGCGTCGGTCTGCACCGGGTCGACGGTGCTGGCCGAGGCCGGTCTGCTCAACGGCCGGCGGGCCACCACGCACTGGATGTACGCCCACCGGCTGGCGGAGCGGTTTCCCGACGTACGGGTCGACGCCGAACCGATCTACGTCCGGGACGGCACCGTCGCGACGTCCGGTGGCATGACGAGCGCGCTGGACCTGACCCTCGCGTTCATCGAGGAGGATCACGGGGCGGCGCTGGCCCGGGGCGTGGCGATGGGCACTGTGGCGTACCTGCAACGACCGGGCGGGCAGGCCCAGATGAGCATGTTCCTGGCCCGGCGGACCACCGACGACGTCATGGTCCGCGACATCAGCGACCACATCGTGAGCCACCTCGCCGACGACCTGAGCACCGCGGCGCTGGCCCGGCTCACCGGCGTCAGCGAGCGTCACCTGTCCCGACTGTTCGTCGACCACCTCGGGCAGACGCCGGGGCGCTACGTGCGCCGGGTGCGGACCGAGGCCGCCGCGCAACTGCTGGCCTCGACCGGTCTGCCACTGGTGGCGGTGGCGCGACGGTGCGGATTCGGCTCGCCGGAGTCACTGCGGCAGGCGTTCGTCGACCGGTACGCCATGCCGCCCTCCCGCTACCGAACGGCGCGGGCGGCGGCTCCCACGAGTTGATGCCAGGGCTTCGGCCCAGCGCCCCAGCGATTCGGACACGATCGATCCCGAAGCGGTGCCGACCGCGGCGACGCCGGCAGGATCGTGGCCATGACTGAGCAGTCGTCAGTACGCAGGCCGGGACTGGCCGACCGGTGGCCGATCGCGGTCGCACTCGTCGTCGTCGCGGGCGCGGTCACAGTGATCGCTCTGGTGAACGAGCAGGCGGAGCTGTTCGGGCCGGCGGTGGCCACCATGGCGGGCATCTACCTCATGGCGTACGCCCTCGGCCGGCCGTGGACCGCGTGGCTGGCATTCGTCATCCTGAGCGCCGTGGTGACCGGCCTGCACCTGCTGGCACGGCTGCTCGCGTTGCCGGTCGACCCGGCGGTCGGGATGACGCTGCTACTGGTGCCGTTGTGGGTCTGGGCGGCAACTCGACGTCGGTTCAGCCCGACCCGGACGTTCTCGGTGCAGACCGCCGGCATGATGCTCTTCGGCGCGATCACTCTGCTGACCGCGGCGACGCAACCGCAGGTGGGCACCGCCGTGGCGGGTGTCGGCTTCCTGGCACACGGCATCTGGGACGCCTACCACTACCGGGCCAGGATGGTGGTGACTCGCTCGTGGGCGCAGTTCTGCGCGGTCGTCGACGTCGGCGTGGGCATCGCACTGATCATCGCGGCCATAGGCTGATACCCGGCACACCCACGTCAATGGAGAGTCCGCAATGACCACACGTAACGGCAAGGTGATCGTCGACCAGACCATCTCGGCCGACGGATACTCGGCCGGGCTCAACCAGACCGAGGACCGCCCGTTCGGTGACGACGGCGGTGACGGCTGGGGCGGCCGGCTGCATTCCTGGATGTTCGACTTCGGCGAGGAGAACCGGGCCGAGGTCGACCAGATCGGCGCCGTCGGCGCGGTCATCATGGGGCGCAACATGTTCGGCCCGATCCGTGGCGAGTGGGATCGGGAGTGGAACGGCTGGTGGGGCGAGGACCCGCCGTTCCACACCCCGGTCTTCGTGCTCACCAACCACGCGCGCGAGCCGCAGCCGATGAAGGGCGGCACCACCTTCCACTTCGTCACCGACGGGATCGAGTCGGCGCTCGCACAGGCCCGTGCGGCGGCCGGTGACGGCGACGTCTCGATCCACGGCGGTGCCACCACCATCAACCAGTATCTCGCCGCCGGTCTGGTCGACGAGCTGCGGCTGCACATCGTCCCGGCCACCCTCGGCGCCGGCGTGCGGCTGTTCGAGGGTGTCCCGCCGCTGAACCTCGAACAGCTGACGGCGCGTGCGGCAAGCACGGTCGTGCACGTGACCTACCGAGTGCTCGTCAGTCCCTCTCAGTAGCCTGCCCGACGAGCCGGCGGAAGGCCGTAGCGGCAGAGTTCAACGAGGGAGAGTGTGGTGTCCGCGATCGCGTCTTTGACCCTGGTCCCCAGGGACAGCATCAGCGAGCTGGCCCGCCTGGCCCGCACATCGCCGTCGTCGTTCCGCGCGTACCTGGCGGAACACGGAAGCACGACGCGACAGGAGTACGACTGGTCCGGCTACTGCATGCTGTACGTCCTGACCTATCTGGAGGAGCGCGGCATCGACCTGGAGCCGTCGGAGTTCAATGCCGAGTCGGAGGCCATCACCAGCGCGTACGGCCTGACCACGCTCATCACTCCAGCCCCAGGGTTACTGGATCAGCTCGACCCCGCCGAGCACCGCGAGGAGGAGTTGGTCGCCCACTTCGAGGAGATGGGGATGGACTTCGAGGAGAGCGGCACGGCCGGTCTGGACACGCTGAGGCTGTTGCGCGACAGCATCTCCGACCTTCGCGACGACCAGGTGTTGCTGCTCAACATCGGCTGAGGCCGACTCATCCGGGCGGCGTCACCACCGCGTGAATGGCAGCCGCCGTTCCGAATCGGAACGCTCAGGCCGAGTGTGTGGCCTGGTGGGCGGTGAATTCAAGGAGAAGTACGGTGCGCGGCTCGGTCTGCTGGCTTGGCTGCACCGATGGCTTCACGGACCGCACGGCCGGCCGGCGCTACCCCTCCGCCGGCAAGTCGTGAAACCACCGGCGGGACGATGCGGGTACCAGCAACAGGCCGACGATGACTGCCGCACCAACGATCTGCAGCAGCCCTAACGCACCAGCCTTGGTGATCGTGACGACGCCGTACCCCACGCTGACAGTCGAGAAAACGGTCGTCCAAAACCGGGCCCGCCCGCTACCGCGCCACAGGCCGTAGGCCAACGCCAGGAGAAGAAGTACCCCTATCAAGCCGAGGGCCATAGACGGACCACTCGCAAACATCATCGACGCCGGGAGTGCGGCCCCCAGAAGCAAAATCACGGCGGCGACGACCGGCACAGGGACGCGTCGCTGACTCTGCTCGATCATCGGCTCATGGTAGGCGTCGTTCACCCGGTCCACTAGGGCGCTAACCGCCATGACGCTGGACGTGTACGCGGACTTCGGCCCATTCGTGCCTCAGTGGCACCCATTCGAGCACGCAGTCCGCGAGGCGGCTGCCACCAGCCCCGCCACCTGCTCGTCGCAGCCAGGCTCCCCAGCCGGTTTGGCTCATGCGACGGCGGGAACCCGCGGCACCGGAAGGCTCTGGGATGACCACCGTGCGCTGGGCGCCGTTCATCCGGTCGTGGGCCTCGTCGTGGTCACCGCGTTCATCCCCTTCTCCTGGCTGCCAATCAAGGGCGAGGTCGCCAGCATTCAGCGCACCCGCGAGCAGAGCCCTGGGGGCCCATAGATGGCATCGACCGTTGTAGGGTGCGCGCCGTGGGATACACGGTGATGCCCTCAAACCGTCTGCACCTCCACGGTTGGGATGGGTCCGTCGAGCCGTTTGGCGAGTATGTGGACGCCCCGCCCCTGGACCACCCATAGGTGCGGCTCCTCAGCGGCTGCGGTCGGGGTGTGGGGTTTCCCAGACCGGCCGCTGCGGCTCGTCGTTGTGCACGACGATGTCGGCGTGCTGAGTGGGGCGGGCCGTAGCGAAGTAGAACTGCTGCGAGGGGATGTAACGCTCGCGCCAGCGTCGTTCGATGTCGGCCCGAGTTGACGCCCGGCGCTCTCGGATCAGGGCACGATCCACTGTCTTCTCCAGTGCCGTCGACACAAAGATGCTCATCTCCCATTGGTCAACCAGTTCCGGGCGCAGGAGGAAGACGCCGTCGAAGACGAGCACGGCGTCGGCCGGGGCAGTCGTGACCGGCGGGGACGCCACAGCATCCGCGTAGCGGTCGTAGACGGCAGGTTGGAAGCGTCGATCCCCGACCGGCCCGAGCGGATCGAGCAGGACCCGTTTCAGCGCGTCGTTGTCGTGGGCGTCGTGGTAGCAGCCTTCGGCTGAGTACTCGCCGCGCGGATAGCGCTGGGCCCGGGGGAAGAGGAAATCGTCGATCGTGGCGCGGATGACGTCACGGCCCTGCTCGCGCAGGACGACGGCCAACTCGTCGGCGAGAGTGGTCTTGCCGGCGGCGGGCGGTCCGTCGACGGCAACCCGCGTCGGGTGGGCGACTGCGATGGCCTCGACTGCCTCAGCCAAACGCCTTATCAGCTCGTCGCGCGTGCCGTGAACCATGCCACCGTCCTGCCGGGTCAGGGGCGGCAGGTGTTCGTCTTGATCGTGTCGACGAACGCGTCCCAGGCGGCGGGCGCGAAGCTCAACATCCCGGCATCGGGCGCCTTGGAGTCGCGGACGTCGACCTGGACGTACCGGTCGCGCACCTCCACGCACTGGCCGTTGTTGCCGGAACGGCTCGACTTGCGCCAGGCGTTACGATCCATGCTTGCTCAGCTCCTTGATGAACGTGATCGACTCGGCAGGTGACCGCGCCAGCGTCTTCAGATTGTCGTACGCCGCCGACAGCCGCGCCAGGTCGCCGCTCGACTCAAGGAACAGCTCGCCGGCCAGGGTCTCGATGTAGCCCAGTGGCGGCTCGTCGCGCTCGAAGCTGAGCAGGGCGAATCCGCTACTGATCGCCAGGTGAGCGCCGGCCTCGAAGCGCAGCACCTGGATCGTCACGTTCGGCAGCCGACTCAAGGTGACCAGGTGATCTAGTTGCTCACGCAGCACGTCCGGGCCGCCCACCTCGGTGCGCAGGGACGCCTCGGAGAGGATGGCGTGCATCCGCAGCGGAGTCGGTTTCCGGCGCAGCACCTCCTGCCGGGTCATCCGGGCGGAGACCCGCTGGTCGATGGTCTCCTGGTCGGTTTCCCGGCCGATGACGTTGACCTCACGGGCATAGCTCTCGGTCTGGAGCAGACCGGGCACGAGCATCGGCTCGAAGTTCTTCAGTTCCACGGCTTCGATCTCGTAGGCGATGTACGTGGCGTACTTGCCACCGAGGCGCTGCCACCAGCCGTCCTCCCGCAGACCGCGCGCCTGATCGAGCAGCGACGTTCCCGGCTCCTCGTCAATCTTGACGCCGTACGCGACCAGCAACTCCATGACGTCACCGACGCGAGGTCTGATCTCGCCCGACTCGATTCGACTGATCCGAGACGGTGAGCAGGCGAGGTTCTCCGCCACTCCCTCGCCGGTCAGACCTTTGGCTTCGCGGAGTTTGCGCAGCTCCCGGCCCAGTCGCCGAGAGCGCGGTGTCGCGGGCGTAAATCGAGGCATGTCGTGATTCTGCGCCCTGCTCGCATTCCTACATGCCCTGGCTCACGTGCCCGGCGTGTCGATCATGGCCATCTTCTTGCCTTGCATCACATGATGCGCAACGCTGGTGACCGTCGGCAACGAAGGATTGCCGCAGCGTGAGTCACAGGCGTGGCACCCTCCCCAACCCCCCGGCGTCGTCAGAGAGCGAGCGTGCGCATGGTTTCCGAAGTCGTGTCGATCGTGTTCGGCGGCCTGGTGCCCGGGTTCCTGTTCGGACTCCTCGCCTTCCGGGTCAAGTCGCGATGGTGCCCGCGCTGCGGCGAGGCCACCGATGCCATCCAACCGTCGCCGGAGCGGGAGTGATGACCGAGCCCGGCCGTCGCAACGGCAGCGAGCCGCCAATCGGGCGGCGGATGGCAGAGCTGCGCGCACGTCGGGGCATGAGCCAGCAAGTCTTCGCCGACCGGATCCGCAAGTCGAAGAGCTGGGTGGACAAGGTCGAGCGAGGGGTGCGTACCCTCGACCGGCTCTCGGTGATCGAAACGGTCGCCGCAGCCCTCGGCGTCGCCCCGGATGTCCTGCTCGCGGGCAAGGCCCCGCGCCAGCAACTCCCCGACACCGGCGGCGACGTGGAACGGCTCCGCGCGGCGCTGGCCCGCTACGACCTACCCGCCAGCGGCAAGCCAGCGCCGTCGTTGGCCCAGCTCGATGCCCAAGCGGGGTACGCGTGGACCGCGTACCGCAACGGTCATCACCCCCAGGTGCTGCGACTACTGCCCGACCTGCTCTGCGATAGCCGCAAGCAGCCGGGAGACACCGCGGATTTGCTGGTACGGGTGTACCGGCTCGCCGCCCAGGTCCTGGTCAAGCTCGGCGAGGCGAATCTCGCCTGGCTGGCCGCCGACCGGGCCATGACCGCCGCCTCCGGTGACCCCTGGCGTGCCGGCCTTGCGGCGATCCCTCTCGCGCAGGCGCTGCGAGCCCTGGGGCGAGGCCGGTTGGCGATGACCGCCGCCGTCAACGCGGTACACCAACTGGACCTGGCACCGCCCCAGGTCCGGCGGTTGGGCGTTACGGGGACCCTGTTGATCGAAGCGGCGCTCGGTGCCGCCGCCGGCGGCGACGCCAGCGCGGCAGGCGAACTCACCGAGCGCGCGGCTCGCCTCGCCGACGGCCAGCGTCAGCACGACTGCGACGGCATCGGGTTCGGTCCCACACCGGTCGAGTTGGTCCGCGTGCTGATCGCGATGTGGTCTGGTGACCCCCAGGTGGCCGTGACCATCCACCGACGTGTCACCAGCGGGAACGCCTGGCACCTGCTCCCCGCCGAACACCGGGCCGCCCACCTGATCGACATCACTCATGCCTATCTGGACCTCGGCGACGTGCGCGCCGCGGGCCGGGCACTGGTCGCCGCCGACCGGATCGCCACCTGGGAGACACGAATACGCCCCATGGCCCGGGCAGCGCTGACCGCTGTGTTCCGCGCCGGACCCGGTGCGGCCGACGTGTCCCGCCTGGCCGCCACCGTCGGATTGACTCGGCGCTAGCTGCTGTTCAGGCCGATAATCCACGCCGTGGTTGACGGACCATTGCTGGTTCTTATCAAAGCGCAAGGCCGGCCTGGATCGCCAAGATCAGGTCCGTACACGGTCGCGACGGCCGACCGCTCGGAGCGCCCGGAACGGCCAGCGACCGACGATCTTGATTGCCAGAGACAATTCCGCAGTTATGCGCGATGTTGTCGCAGTTGCAGGGCGCCCCCTAGGCATGACAACCTCTCGCCGCCACGGTAGGTTGCTTGTTGTGCAGATCAGTGAATCATCGGCCACCCCCCCTTGGCTAGGGTCGGGAAATGCAAGCAACGTAAAGGTATGGGTTCGCTCCGTAGAGCTGTACGAGAGGTTCTCATACGACCTCCCGACGCCGGGGGTTACCGCCATCGTCGGTGGAAACAACAGCGGGAAATCAACTCTCCTTCGACAATTACAACATCAGCTCATGGGCTTGGGTCCCAATGTGCATGATCCGGTTCAGGTTGTCTCGGGGGTTACACCGGTCCAGAAGGGCACTGCGGATGACTTCTTGTCGTGGTTCATGCAGCACGCTACCTACACCCCCTCCATGACCGGCACATCGGAATCCTATTTCCGAGTATCCGGTGGCAGTTGGCAAGCAAGTACTCGGAATCTCGCACGAGCCTGGGAGTCCGGTGCTACGTTGTCGTCGAACCTCGGCCCAGTTGCACAATCAATGGTGTTCTATGCGGACGCGCAGAACAGATTAGGTGCCGTAGGCGGGGTCAGCCATCGTGACCAACCAGCTGACACGCCAACGCATCCCTATCATCGCTTCCAAGACGACGTAGAACTTCTCCGCAAGCTCAACAGACTATGCGAACGAATCTTCCAAAAGACTCTAACTCTGGACGAATTCAGCTCCACAATAAAGTTGAGGGTCGGCAAGGTTGGCATCCCTGCTCCTGCGCGAGACCAGAGTCAACGATCTTATCGGGAAGCGCTGGCGAAGCTCCCCCTTCTTGAGGCGCAGGGCGACGGAATGAAGAGCCTCTTAGGCCTGATAATTCCCATTATTGCCGCCTCCCATCCAACCGTAATAGTTGACGAACCTGAGGCGTTTCTTCACCCTCCACAGGCTTTTGCGTTGGGAATGGCACTTGGCGAGATCGCCAGAGATTCAAAGACCCAGATCATCCTGTCCACCCATGATCGCAACCTTCTCGGAGGGCTGGTCGCCTCGGATGCACCGCTAGCGGTCATACGGTTGAATCGTGTAGATGATACGGGAAGTGCTTCGCAATTATCCCATGAGCAGCTACGGGAATTGTGGTCTGATCCCGTCCTACATTACAGCAACGTTCTGGATGGGCTATTCCATCGCCTCGTCGTCCTCGCCGAAGGGGAACGTGATTGCCGGTTCTATCAGGCCGCCCTAGACACTCACGCAGAGTTAAGCGCTGGAAGTAATGATTACCCGATCCCACCTCCCAGCGATGTACTATTCGTTCCCTCTTACGGCAAGGACGGCATGCCTAGGCTGGCAGAGGTCTTAAGAGCTGCAGCTGTGCCGGTAGTTGCCACGCCTGATCTCGATATTTTAAACGACAGAGGTAAGATCCAGAGACTCTTGAGCAGCCTTGGCGCAGATTGGTCTCCGCTCGACAAGGATTACGGGATCGCGACTCAACCCTTCCGGCAGCCGTCAGAGAGTGTTCCGCTGGTGCACATACGGGAGGGGCTGCTGCTTCTCATCAATAAAAAGCTGGAGGAGGATCCGAACCTACTCCACGACTCAGATATCAAGAAGGAGCTTTCGCTAATAATCCGCGCCCGCGAGAGCCGCTGGAGCGAACTGAAGGAGTACGGAGTTCAAGCTTTCAATAAGGGGCAATCAGGCCCCGCCTCACAACGTCTCCTAACCGCATTGTCGGCTGTTGGCGTAGTGCCGGTCAGCGTCGGAGAACTGGAAAGATTCGCAGGTAACGACTTTGACGTCGCCAAGGGCAAGGAATGGCTGCCCGCCGCTTTAAAGGCAGGAATCCACAGGCAACCGCTCGCTCAAGCTCACATAGCAGATATTCTCAGATCAGCTCAAGGATTGACCGGTGACTTGCCAGGCTCGGAGGTCGTGGACCGCACGGAGGACTAGGGCTCGTAAGTCTTTCACCACCACCAAGCCCGCCCAGTCCCACGCCTGCAAACTCGCGCCGTCGACCGGGTCAGCCGATACTCTCATCCGAGCTGCCCGGCCTCGCCCTGATGGAGGGTCCGAGGCCGGGCTTGCGGGCGGCCCGGATGCTGATACCCGCTCCGTCGACATCGTGACCGATCTGACTAGCTGATCAGGAGCTTTGGTTGCTGGGGCGGGCAGGACTCGAACCCGCGACCGAGGGATTATGAGATCAAGATTGGCGACCCGGCGACCTGCCCGAGTGGCCAGCTAACAGCGGAAACGCCTCTCGACATCTCTCACCACTCCCCCACCACCAATCGGCCTCCTGCGGACCAGATGCGGACTGCTCGCGGCAGGCGTCGACCCTTGCCTAAGTGTGGCTGTACCGGCAGGTTCACTCGCCGACGGCGTGAGCTAGTCAGCCGGACGGGTACGAGACGCTGGGTGTGGGTTGATCGTCAGGGATTTCCGGCGCTGCCAGCGAGGGCGTTCATACCACTGTGTCAGCAAATCGATCTTCTCTGCCAGCAGCGAGAAATTCTCATCCGGTTCTGCCGTGTCCGCAACTGCACGAAGATATCCCGCGAAGGGAAGAAGGATTTCTCTTTCCCTGAGACTGAGGTGCGGCAAGGCATCAACTACTGCCGCCAGCAGATCGTCTGCACAGACGCTGATCTCGCCCAACGTGGCGGCGATTCGCTTGCGATACAACGTCCTCACGTGGAGGGGCGTAGCCTGCATCGCCTTCGTGTGCGGCCACGGTCCGAGCAGGATATAGACCATCTCTCTTGTCCTGCCCAGACAACGCTTGACGTTCGCTCTCGCCCGGTGCTTGGCGAGGATCCGCTCCTTACGCGCCTCCAAGGTGGGCTTGGCCAACCATTCCACCGCAAGCGTGACCACGGCGGACGTGAGCGCAGCGACAAGAGCCGCAAGTAGAAGCTGATCAGCTTTCGTCACCATCCCATCATGACGAGTCTCCACCACCGTGGGCCGCAATGAAGCTCGCCGAACCCAACCATCCTTTGCTGCCATCCCGTCTGCCGCCGACCCACACACCGTGGAGCGGGCCAGGGCCAGGGCGCCAAGGCCGAGGGCACGTTCGTGTCGTCTAGTTCCGTCGGTGGCCGGATGGCCGCCGACGTGTGGAACATGGACACGGGAATGTTTCTGGCCCCAAGCCGTGAAGGCCGGGATCTGCTGATCGTGGGGCGTGCGGCCAGCGTGCAGTTCAGCCGTCCAATCAGATTCCGAGTCATCCGCCAGCTCGACTGGATCACCTACGACGGGTGGGTGTGGCTCGACGGCTACGAGCTAGACGGCCAGGGTGACGCAGTGGCCCGACGGTCGATCTTCGTCATGATGGCTGGGTTGCGCCCTCCGCCCACCGCTGCGCCCCGCAGCAAGCCGACGCGGTCGGCCGCCATCCCGCACGTAAGCCAAGATCGCCGTCTCGGCAGGGTGCCAGCCAGCCCGCAGCGTCGCGCGGAACCAGGTCGACGCACGTCTGAGCACAGGTGACGCGGTTGTACCCAGGTTGTACAGAGATCATCTCTGCGAAGGCGCGGAGGGCTGTTTCTCCTGTAAACGGTTGGTGGGGCGGACGGGACTCGAACCCGTGACCGATCGATTATGAGTCGACTGCTCTAACCGGCTGAGCTACCGCCCCGAACACCGCGCCGGATCTTATCCCGCTCGGCGATCAGCAGCCAGCACCGAGCCGGCCGGCGCCCACGCCTGCACCAGCACGATGGGCAACAGGAATATAACAGCGTGCTCGGGTACGCCTGTCAGCCGGCGCGCAGCTCGTCGAGCACGGCGCCGGCAGCCCGCCAGCCGCTGGTGAGGGCACCCTGGATCGATGGGCTGTCCCGGTGGTCACCGGCCACGAACAGGCCCTCCCCCAGCGCCACCGGCTTGCGCAGCCGCCCCTGCGGCGGTGGTGCGGCGGGTAGCGCCTCGGGGACGGCCACGGTGGTGAGGTGGGCCCAGTCGGCCGTGGAGCGGCCGTACAGCCGGGTCAGCTCGGCCCGGATGGTCGGCTCGGGTGGGGCCGTCGGGCCGACCACCGAGGTGGCGATCAGGTGCCGTCCGGTGGGCGCGTACGTCGGGGCGGCGTTGCTGAGCACCACCGTGTTGGCGACGAGTTCGCGTCGGTCGCCGTCGACGAGCAGGATCGGCTCGGTGAGCGGCGGCTCGGGAGCGCTGTGGTAGTAGGTGGTGTAGCTGTGCATGCGTACCGTCGACAGGGCCGGCAGCAGCGCGGACGCGGCGGGTGGGTCGACGGCGACCACGACGGCCCGGCAGCGGATGTCACCGGCCTGGGTGCGGACCCGGCCCGGGGTGACCTCCGCGACCGGGGTGTCCAGGTCCAGCAGGTCGGCGGACAGCGGTGCGGCGATGGCCCGGGGCAGCGCGGCCATGCCTTCGTCGGGCAGGCCGATCCGGCCGCGGGCGAAGGAGCGCAGCACCATCGCCAGCACGTGACTGGAGGTGGAGAGTTCCCGTTCGATGAGCACGCCTGACAGGAACGGTCGCAGCAGCTCCTCGATGATGGCGTCGGAGAGGCCGGCGCGGCGCAGCGCCGTCTCGGTGCTGGTCTCCGGGGCGGCGAGCAGCCGGGACGCGGGCAGGGTGGCGCAGCCGGTGGCGAGCGCGGCGAAGCGCAGCCGGTCGAGCAGGGAGCCGACCCCGGCGAGCGCGGTGCCGGGCCCGCCGGTCGGCTCGCGCAGCGGGTTGACCAGCCGCAGCAGGTTGTCGCCCTTGCGGACCAGTACACCTGAGGTGAAGTAGCCGAGGTTGAGCTGGTCGGTGTCGAGCAGCGTGCCGAGCCGGGGGTAGGCGGTGTTGAGCACCTGGAAGCCCCGGTCGACGAGGTGACCGTCGACCACGTCGGTGGCGACCCGGCCGCCGAGCCGACCCTCGGCCTCCACCAGCCGCCAGGGCACGCCGGCGCGGTGCAGCCGGCGGGCGGCGGCGAGGCCGGCCAGGCCGCCGCCGACGATGACCACATCGGTTTCAGCCAGCACCGCGCGCCTCCCGCTCACCGTTCGCCCGGGACAACCGGCCCGGCCACCAGATTTTCGGCCCGATGTCGTACGCGAGTGCGGGCACCAGCAGCGACCGGACGATGATGGTGTCGATCAGTACCCCGATCGCGACCGCCGTACCCAACTCGACGAGCACCACAAGTGGCAGGACGGCGAGGGCGGAGAAGGTCGCGGCGAGCACGATGCCGGCGGAGGTGATCACCCCGCCGGTGACGGCGAGGCCGGAGAGCACCCCGGCGCGGGTGCCGCGCTTGACCGACTCCTCGCGGACGCGGCTCATCAGGAAGATGTTGTAGTCGATGCCGAGCGCGACCAGGAAGACGAACGCGAACAGCGGGAACGACGAGTCCACGCCGGGAAAGTCGAAGACGTGCCGGAACAGCAGCGCGCAGAGGCCGAGGGTCGCCGCGAAGCTGAGCAGCACGGTGGCGATCAGCAGCAGCGGGGCGAGCAGCGCACGCAGCAGCAGGGCCAGGATGACCGCGATGACCACCAGCACCACCGGGATGATGACGTTCTGGTCGCGCTTCGCGGCGTCCGAGGTGTCCACGTTGATCGCGGTGAAGCCGCCGACCACCGCGTCCGCGCCGGGCACCTGGTGGACGGCCACCCGCAGCTCGCGGATGGTCCGCTCGGCGCCGTCACTGTCGGGTGGATCGGTCAGGGTCGCGTCCAGCTGCACCCGCCCGTCGACGACCTTCGGGGCGGCACTCGGATCGGGTGGGCCGGTCTGCGGGCCGGCAGTGAGGGGGCGGACGTCGGCGACGCCGGGCACGTCCTTCGCCACCTGGGCGACCTGCCGGGCGGTCTGCTCGGTGGTGAAGATGGTGGCCGGGCTGCCGGTGCCGGCCGGGTAGTGCCGGGAGATCACCTCCTGGCCGTCGACCGAGTCGGTGCGTTGGGTGAACAGGTCGGACTGGCCCAGGGTGGTGGCGCCGAGCTGGGTGAGGCCGAGCGTCAGCAGGGCCAGCACGACGGCGGTGCTCAGCCAGATCGGGCGGGCGTGCCGGGCCACGAAGCCGGCGACGCGGCTCCAGATGCCGTGTTCGGCTCGCGGGTCGGCCTGGTCGGCTCGGGGCCGTCGGGGCCAGAACGCCCACCGCCCGCCGAGCACCAGCAGCGCGGGTAGGAAGGTGAGCATCACCAGCAGGGTGGCGGCGATGCCGATGGCGGCGACCGGGCCGAGCGCCCGGTTGGAGTTGAGGCTGGACAGCAGCAGGCAGAGCAGGCTGACGATGACGGTGCCGCCGGACGCGATGATGGCCGGCGCGGCGCCCTTCCAGGCGGTCTTCATGGCGTCCCGGGGGCGGTCGTGCCGGTGCAACTCCTCCCGGTAGCGGGCGATCAGCAGCAGCGCGTAGTCGGTGCCGGCGCCGAAGACCAGCACGGTGAGGATGCCCTGGGCCTGCCCGTTGAGCTTGACCACGTCGGCGTCGGCGAGCAGGTAGACGAAGACCGAGGCGAGGGCGTACGACATCCCGGCGGCGAGCAGCGGGAAGATCCAGAGGACCGGGCTGCGGTAGACGACCAGCAGGATGACCAGCACCACGACCAGGGTGACCAGCAGCAGTGGTCCGTCGATGGCGGAGAAGACCTCGATCAGGTCGGCGAGCAGGCCGGCCGGGCCGGAGACGTCCACGGTGAGGCCGTCCCGGTCACCGCCGGTGATGTCGCGCAGGTGCTCGACGACCGCGCCGATCTCCTCGCCGTCGGCGTCGTCCACCGGTACGACGACCTGGAGGGCCTGGCCGTCGTCGCTCGGTATGGGTGGGGGCAGTGGGGTGACCACGCCGGGGATCTGGGCGAACCGGGCGGCGTCGGCGCTCACCCGCTGCCGGTCCGCGTCGGTGATCCCGGCGGGCCGCTCGTAGACGACAAGCGCGGGGATGGTCTGCCGGTCGACGAACTCGCCGGCGAGGCCCTGGGCGCGGGTCGCCTCGGCGTCGGTGGGCAGGAAGGCGGCGTTGTCGTTGGTGGCGACCTCGCTGAGGCGCCCCGCGTACGGGCCGGCCACACCGCCGATCACCAGCCAGGCCAGCACGACCGCCACCGCGATCAGCGTGGCCTTGCCGCCTCGTCCGAACATGCACTCACCCCAAGGATCGACGCATCAATCGACGCAGCGGGAGCCTCAGTCGACATCGACCATCCTGCCGGGCAAGCAGGTCGCAGGTGGGTGAAACCAGGTCACACACACGAAAACGCCCGTCGGCTGGTGGCTGACGGGCGTACGTGGGAAAAGCTCCCCCGATTGGACTCGAACCAATAACCTGCCGGTTAACAGCCGGCTGCTCTGCCAATTGAGCTACAGGGGATCGTGCTCCGCGCGACTTCGGATCTCCCCGACGCCGTGCGACGGGACAAGAGTACAGGACTTCCCCGGGTGGTGGTCCAGTGGGTTCCCTCCCTGCCGTCGCATTGACAATAGGGGTAAATCGCCATCCCGGCACAAGCATGCTTGAGCGGGGAGCAGGATGGGTAGTTAGCTGCGGACAGAGGACGCAGGCGCGAACAGGTCGCCTTCCGACGGGGCAACTCGCCGGGGCGACGGCGCGTCAGGTACGGAAGGAGCCGCCATGCGCGGAAAGATCATGTTTCTTGGCGGGCTGGCTGCGGGATTCGTCCTGGGCGCCCGTGCCGGCCGGGAAAAGTACGAAGAGCTCGTGGTCCGGGGCCGCAAGGTGCTCGACCACCCGACCGTCCAGGAGGCGGCCGGGGTCGCGCAGGCCCAGGCCAACAAGCTCTACAGCGAGGGCAAGGACAAGCTCGGCCAGACCAAACTGGCCGAGAAGCTGGGCACCGGTAACGGCAGCACCGGCAAGCAGGAGCTGACCGCCGCCGACGACGCGTTCGCCGGCACGCCCGCCACCGTGGGCGCCAAGGCGGGCACCAGCACGGTCGGCACGACCTCCGGGTCGCCGTCGTCCACGAACCCCCGCACCAAGCCGTCCGGCTCGGGCACGAACGCCAGCACGCTCTGACCCATCGCACGTCGACGGGCCGGTCGCCGCAGGGCGACCGGCCCGTGGTCTGTCCGGAGTGCGGTCAGTCCTTGCTGCTGAACGCCGCGTCGAAGGCGGCGCTCGGTGCGTCGAAGGCGAGCCGGCGAACGAACTGCAACGCCTCCGGGGCGCCGACCAGCCGGTCCATGCCGGCGTCTTCCCACTCGACCGAGATCGGGCCGGTGTAGCCGATCGCGTTCAACGCGCGGAAGCAGTCCTCCCAGGGCACGTCGCCGTGGCCGGTGGAGACGAAGTCCCACCCGCGCCGCAGGTCGGCCCAGGGCAGGTGCGAGGCGAGCCGGCCACGCCGGCCGTCCCCGGTACGCACCTTCGCGTCCTTGCAGTCCACGTGGTAGATGCGGTCGGCGAAGTCGAAGATGAAGTTCACCGGGTCCAGCTCCTGCCAGACGAAGTGCGACGGGTCCCAGTTCAGCCCGAACGCGGGCCGGTTGCCGATCGCCTCCAGCGTCCGCTTCGTCGTCCAGTAGTCGTACGCGATCTCGCTCGGGTGCACCTCGTGCGCGAACCGCACCCCCACCTCGTCGAACACGTCGAGGATGGGGTTCCACCGGTCGGCGAAGTCCTGGTAGCCGCGCTCGATCATCGACGGCGGCACCGGCGGGAACATCGCGAGGGTGTGCCAGATCGACGAACCGGTGAAGCCGACGACCGTCTTCACCCCGAGCTTCGCCGCCGCCCGCGCGGTGTCCTTGATCTCCTCGGCGGCCCGCTGACGAACCCCCTCGGGCTCCCCGTCGCCCCAGATGCGGCCGGGCAGGATGTCCTGGTGCCGCTCGTCGATCGGGTGGTCGCAGACCGCCTGACCAACGAGGTGGTTGGAGATCGTGAAAACCTCAAGGTTGTGCTTCGCGAGGGTC
The DNA here is from genome assembly GCF_022229015.1 of Micromonospora foliorum. Lineage (GTDB taxonomy): Bacteria > Actinomycetota > Actinomycetes > Mycobacteriales > Micromonosporaceae > Micromonospora > Micromonospora foliorum. The sequence goes on along the minus strand of NZ_JAKKFF010000091.1, from coordinate 11,895 downwards.
TCCCGCTTGCGCTCGACGTACGAGTCGTCGGCGAGCGCCTTGTCGACCTCGAAGTGGTCGCCCCAGCAGGCGATCTCCAGACCGTCGTAGCCCCACTCGGAGGCGAGCCGGCAGACCTCTTCGAATGGAAGGTCGGCCCACTGGCCGGTGAAGAGCGTGATGGGTCGCGCCATTGTCCTTCTCCCCTGTTGTGATGGGGATTCCATGTGCGGACCGGGGCGAGGGTGACCGGACGTACGCGGCACGCGGGCGGTCACCGGTGGGTGCGGAACACACCTGAGCCCGGCGGGTTGCGCCTCCCACCGGGTCACCGGCCACCAGCACGGTAGCCGCCCCCACCCTATTTCCGCACTACCCCATCGGGGAAGCCCTGCGCTCGGCCGATCATCCGATCATTTCCTCGGGTGCGGGCAGGACAGCCCGTACGGTGAAGCCGCCACCGGCGCGCGGGCCGGCCGAGAACGTGCCGCCGAGCCGCTCGGCGCGCCTGCGTACCCCGAGCAGACCCCGACCGGCCGCCGGGGTGCCGCCGCCGGACGGAGCGGGACCGGCGCCCTCGTCGCGGACCTCGATGGTGATGCCCGCGGCGTCGTAGCGCAGGCGGACCCCGACCGGGGCGCCCGGCGCGTGTCGGCAGGCGTTGGTGAGCGCTTCCTCGATGATCCGGTACGCCACCACGTCGACCGGGCCGGGCAGCGGCCGGGGTTGCCCGGCCATGGACCACCGCACCGGTTGACCGGTGGTGAAGCCCTCCACCAACGCGCCGAGACGGTTGAGGCTGGGCGCCGGCTCGGACGGGTCGTCGGGCTCGTCGGCCCGGCCCAGCGCACCGAGCAGCTGATGGCCTCGCGCCAGCACCGTCCCACGCCACTGCGCGAACAACCCCATGCAGGTCAAGGTACGGCAGCCCGCTGTGAGCCGGTCGGCGGCGTCCACGCCGACAACCCCGCATGCGGTGCCCGTCGGGATGGCGACCCGGCGGACGAAGCGGTGCGAGCGTGATGCCTCTGAGTCATCACAATGACTCAGAGGCATCACGCTCGTTGGAGACACCGCTCGTCGCGCTTTGACGATGCGACCGGTCGGCGGGGGACGTCGACCGGGCACGTCGGCCGGGCACGTCGGCGGTCAGGCCGGCTGGGCCGGAGGGGCCGACGACGTGCGTCGCGGGCCCTCCGGGTCAGTTGGTCAGGGCAGGGTCCACTTCTGGTTGGCCGCGTTGAGGCAGGTCCAGAGGTGCACGATGGTGCTGTCGGCGGAGTTGTTGCCGGAGACGTCCAGGCACTTGCCCGACGACGGGTTGCGCAGGGTGCCGTCGGACTGGGCCGCCCAGTTCTGCGCGCCGCTGCCGTTGCAGGTCCAGAGCTGGATCTTGGTGCCGTCGGCGGTGCCACTGCCGGAGACGTCCAGGCACTTGCCGAGCGCCTTGATCGTCGAGTTCGGCGTCACGGTCCAGGTCTGCGCCGTGCTGCTGTTGCAGGTGTAGATCTGGATCTGGGTGCCGTCGGCGGTGGCGCCGTTGCGCACGTCCAGGCACTTGCCGGCGAGACCCTTGATCGGGCCGACCCCGGTGCCGCCCCCAGTGCCCTTGACCAGGGTGAAGTCGTCCAAATCGAAGAGCCCCGTGCCGGTACCGGTGAAGGTGAGGTACAGGTTCTGGGTGCTGGACGGGACGTTGGACAGCGCCGTGGAGACGTTGGCGAAGGTCGTCCAACTGCCGGTGTTCGGCACGGCGACCGTGCCGAGCACCGGGCCGGTGGCCGAGCCGGTGCGCACCTGGATGTTGCCACCCGCGCCGCCGGAGACGACCCGGGCCGTGAACGAGGTGACCCCGGTCAGGTTGACCCCGTTGTACGCGGCCCAGTCGCCCGGGTCGATGTAGCCGATGGTCTGCCCACCGTTGGCGCCCGCCTTGGTGAACGCGGAGACCCCGTTGGCCGAGCTGAACGCCTCGGCCTGGATCGTGCCAGTGGGCGGCGGCGTGGTGCCCAGCTCCTTGATCCGGATGTTGCGGAAGGAGGCGTCGTCACCGGTGCCGTGGTTCTGGATGCCGATGTGGCCGGCCAGCGAGCGGACCGGGTTGGTGTTGGTGAAGTCGTTGATCTTCACCCCGTTGAGGAAGATCTGCAGCCGCTCGCCCTCGACCAGCAGTTCGTACGTGTTCCACTCCCCCGCCGCGTTCAGGGCCGCGTCACGGGCCGCGATGTCGGCGGACTTGAAGGTATAGACCGCGCCGGTGGTGCGGTCGGTCGCGTCGGTGGCGTCGATCTGGATCTCGTAACCGTTGTCCACCGCCGACCACGGGTCACTCGACGGCGGGAACCCGATGAAGATGCCGGAGTTGTCGTCACCGGCCAGCTTCCAGTCCAGCTTCAACGAGTAGTTGGTGAACTGCTTGGCGTTGTACCAGTACAGCCCCATGCCGCCGACCGAGGTCAGGGTGGCGTCGGAGTTGGTGAAGCTGCCCGGGCCGGCCTGTGACCAACCGGCCGTCGAGCCGTTGAACAGCGGGGTGTAGCCGGTCTCGGGCCGGCAGTCGGCCTTGCTCCGACCGGAGGCGTACCGGATGCCGCCGAGCAGGTGGTTCCGGAACCCGGACTCCGCGTACGACGCCTGGGTGTGCCCCGCGCCGGTGTAGAAGGACCGCCCACCGCTGTAGCTCTTGCACCAGCTCAGCGGGTGGTCGGCGCCCATGCCGCCGCCGGAGTACGACGACTCGTCCAGGGTGGCCAGCACGTGGGCGCTCGACCGGGCGTTGGTGCGGTAGTTGTACCACTCGTCGGTGCGGGTCCAGGTCTGCGGCAGGTGCGCGGTCGCCGCGTGACCCCGGTCCTCCACCTTCATGTTGGCCTGCTGGATCGCGGGGTGCGAGGCGAACCACGCCCCCACGAGGTTGCCGTAGAACGGCCAGTCGTACTCGGTGTCGGCGGCGGCGTGCACACCCACGTACCCGCGGCCCGAGCCGATGTACGACTCGAAGGCGGTCTGCTGGGTGGCGTTGAGCACGTCGCCGGTGGTGTTGAGGAAGACGACCGCCTCGTACTGGTTGAGGTTGCTCGTGGTGAACGCGGCGGCGTCCTCGGTCGCGGTGACAGTGAAGTTGTTCGCCGCGCCCAGGTCGCGGATGGTCTGGATGCCGACCGGGATCGCGTCGTGCCGGAAACCGGCGGTCTTGGAGAAGACCAGCACGTCGTACGGGGCGTCGGCGGCGCTGGCCGGGGTGGCCGGGGTGGTACAGGCGATGACGGCGAGTGCGGCCATGGCCGCACCGAGGACGGGTCGCAGGCGTCTGCGCATATCGCTCTCCTAATTGCGGTTAGGAGGGGCCCCTCGCACCACACTAGGCGTTGTCGAAGGGCCCCTCCCGCCAGCTCAGGGCAGGATCCACTTTTGGTTGGCGGCGGCGGTGCAGGTCCAGAGGTGGACCACCGTGCTGTCAGCGGAGCTGTTGCCAGAGACATCGAGGCACTTGCCCGAGGCCGTGTTGCGGAGCGTGCCGTCGGCCTGGGCGGCCCAGTTCTGGGCGGCGGTCCCGTTGCAGGTCCAGAGTTGGATCTTGGTGCCGTCGGCGGTGGCACCACCCGACACGTCCAGGCACTTGCCCAACGACTTGATGGTGGAGTTGGGGGTGACCGCCCAGGTCTGCGCGGCACTGCCGTTGCAGGTGTAGATCTGGATCTGCGTGCCGTCGGCCGTGGCGGCGTTGCGCACGTCCAGGCACTTGCCACCGAGGCCCTTGATCGGCCCGGCCCCACCCGCCGGGGGCGTCCCGGTGACGAAGGTGAAGGCGTCCAGGTCGTAGAGCGCCCCGGTGCCCGACCCGGCGAAGGTCAGGTAGAGCGTGGTGGTGCCGGTCGGCGGGCTGGTGATCGTCCCGGTGACCGTGGTGAAGGTTTCCCAGCCGCCGGTCACCGGGACCGTGGCCGAGCCGAGCACCGTGCCGGTGGCCGAGCCGGCCCGGACCTGGAGGGTGCCACCGGCACCGGCCGAGGAGACCCGGGCGTTGAACGAGGTCACGTTGCCCAGCCGGTACGGCTGGAACGCGATCCAGTCGCCGTTGTTGATGTCACCGACGGTCTTGCCACCCTCGGCCGGGGTCTTGCTGAACACGTTGACCCCGGACGAGGTGCTGAAGAACTCGGCCTGGCGGTGCCGCGGCGGCAGCGTGTGCTGGGTGTGCGTGGTCAGCCCACCGGCGTCGGTGTACTCGGCGTCGAAGATCGCGAAGATGTTCGCCGCGTCGTCGTGCTCACCGTCGACCGGGATGGTGATCGAGCCAGAGCAACCGGTCTTCGAGGTGATCTGGTGCCCGTGCTGGTCGTGCCCGAGCACGTAGGTCATCTTGACCTTCGTGCAGTCGATGGCGCCGTCCTCCGGGTCGGTCACCGTGATGCTGTAGGGCACCGTGTCCCCGAAGCTGAACAGCTGACCGTTGCCCGGGTTGTTGATCGTGACCGTGGGCGCGGTGTTGCCGACGCTGATCTGCACGCTGCTGCTGCCGGTGGCGCCCTGCGGGTCCCGCACCGTCAGCGTGGCGGTGTAGGTGCCGTTGGTGCTGTAGGTCTTCGTCGGGTTGGCAGCGGTCGAGGTGGTCCCGTCGCCGAACGCCCACGAGTAGGTCAACGCGCCGCCCTCGGGGTCGGACGAGCCGGCCGAGGAGAAGGTCACCGCGAGCGGGGCAGCGCCAGAGGTGCGGTTGGCGCTGGCCTTCGCGGTGGGCGCCCGGTTGCCGCCGCCGACGTAGTCGAAGCGGTAGAGCGCCGAGTTGGCGTCACCGTTGAAGTAACCGGTGCCGTAGTCGAGCACGTAGTACGCCCCGTCCGGGCCGAACGCCGAGTCCATCACCTGCTTGCCGACCCAGGGGAAGGTGTCGATGGTGCCCCGGGAGCCGTCGGCGTTGACGTGGATCGGCTTGATCCAGCCCCGGCCGAACTCGGTGGCGAAGAACTGCCCGTCGAACGACTGCGGGAACTTGGTGGTGGAGGTCGACGAGGCGTTGTACCGGTAGACCGGGCCACCCATCGGCGACTCGGAGCCACCGCCGAACTCGGCCGGGGTGCCGGCGTCGCCGGCGTACCGGATCCAGGCCGGCTGGGCCGGCGGCAGGGTGGTCAGGCCGGTGTTGCGGAACGAGTTGTTGGTCGGCCCGCCGGTGCAGTTGTACTTGGCGCCGCTGGCATTGGTCCCGAAGTCGAACTCGTTGTACGTCTCGGTGGTGGTGTTGGTGCCGGTGCAGTACGGCCAGCCGTAGTTGCCCGGGGCGGCGACGCGGTTGAACTCCACCTGGCCGGACGGCCCGCGGGTGGAGCTGGTGGAGCCGGCGTCCGGCCCGTAGTCACCGACGTAGACCACACCGGTGGCCTTGTCCACGCTGATCCGGAACGGGTTGCGGAACCCCATCGCGTAGATCTCCGGCCGGGTCCTGGCCGTGCCGGGGGCGAACAGGTTGCCCGACGGGATGGAGTACGTGCCGTTGGCGTTCACCTTGATCCGCAGGATCTTGCCGCGCAGGTCGTTGGTGTTGCCGGCGCTGCGCTGCGCGTCGTACGCGGGGTTGCGGTTGGTCCGCTCGTCCAGTGGCGAGTAGCCGGACGACTCGAACGGGTTGGTGTCGTCGCCGGTGGAGAGGTAGAGGTTGCCGGCGGCGTCGAAGTCGATGTCCCCACCGACGTGGCAGCACAGACCCCGGTTGGCCGGGACGTCGAGCACGTCGACCTTGCTGGACTGGTTGAGCGTGTAGTCCGAGTTGAGGGTGAACCGGGAGAGCCGGTTGACCCCGTTCCAGGCCGAGAAGTCGGTGCCGGTGGCCGGCGCGTCACCGCCGGGGGTGGAGAGCGGCGGGGCGTAGTAGAGGTAGATGTAACGGTTGCTGGCGAAGCCCGGGTCGACCCCGACGCCCTGCAACCCCTCCTCGTCGTGCGTGTAGACCGACAGGGTGCCGACCACGGAGGTGGTGCCGTTGGCGTCGGTGCGGCGCAGGGTGCCGTTGCGGGCGGTGTGCAGGACCGAGCGGTCCGGCAGCACCGCCAACGACATCGGCTCACCCATGTCGGTCACACCGCGGGCCAGCTCGACCTGCTGGAAGTCGCTGGCGACGATGGTGTGCGCCTGGGCGGGGGCGGACCCGGCGGCGAATGTGACAGTGCCGGCGGCGACCGCCAGCAGCAGCGCTGATCCGGCGGAGAACCATCGTCGGGACCGTTGTCTGGGAGCGTCCTTCATGGACATCTGTGCTGTCCCTTCCTGACGAGTGACTGCCAGGCCGGGCGCGCGCCGTCGCGCCGGATGCCGTAGCGGTGGTGGGGGGTCGATGGGTTACCGCGCCGCCGGTTCACCTCGACGAAACATTGTCGTGTTGGTCACGACACTAAGTCGCACGTGTCGATGTGTCCATACCTTCCGGCGGTTCAGCATCAACTTTTGTCGATTTGATCGAAAGTCGCCGGTCAGGCGCGTCGGTCGATCGCCTGGCCGGCCAGCGCAACGAGGGCCACGCGGGCCTCGTCGGCCACCATGGCGCTCTGCAGGGCGGAGAGCGCGGCCTCGGTGCGGACCCGGATCATCTGCTCGATCCGCTCCCGCGCACCGGTCGCCTCGATGATGTCGCGGAGCTCCGCCGCGCCCTCGGCGTCCAACGCCGGGTTGCCGAACAGCTCCCGCAGCCGGATGGTCTGCGGCCGGTCCGCGGCGCTGCGGGCCAGCGCCATCATCACCGTGGGCTTGCCCTCACGCAGATCGTCCAGGACCGACTTCCCGGTGACCGCCGGGTCACCGAACACGCCCAGGACGTCGTCGCGGAGCTGGAACGCGTCACCCAGCGGGTCACCGAACTCGCCCAGCGCGGCGATCAGCTCCGGCCCCGCGCCGGCCAGGGCCGCGCCGATCTGCAACGGCCGGGTGACCGTGTAGCGGGCAGCCTTCATCCGGATCACGGTGAGCGCGCTGGCCACCGAGCCGTCACCCACGCCCGACACCAGGTCCAGGTACTCGCCCGCGATCACCTCGGTACGCATCAGCGCGAACACGCCGTACCCCCGGTGCACCTGCTCGGTGCTCAGCCCGCACTCGTGGAACATCTGATCCGACCAGGCCGCGCAGAGGTCCCCGCAGAGCAGCGCGGTGTTGCGGCCGTACGCCTCGGGGTCACCACGCCACGACGAGCGGGCGTGCAGGTCGGCGAAGAGCCGGTGCACCGACGGCTCACCCCGGCGGCGGTCGCTGCCGTCCAGGATGTCGTCGTGGATCAGTGCGAACGCGTGGAACAGCTCCAGGGCCGCCGCGGCCACCACGATCGGGGTGCCGTCGGCCGCCCCCGCGCCGCGCCAGCCCCAGTAGCAGAAGAGCGGTCGCAACCGCTTGCCACCGGCCAGCACGAACCGTTGCAGCGCGGTGAACACGCCTCGCGGCGCTCCGTCCGGCCAGTCCGGGCCCTGCCGGCTGAGAAACCCGGCCAGCTCCGCGTCGAAGCGCGCCCGCAGCTCGCTGGCGTCGGTGGGCGCGACGGTGACCGTCATGCCCCCTCCCCCGAGCCGCCCGCACCGCCGGGGCTCAGCCCGGCCAGCTCCAGCAGCAGTGCCTTGACCTCGGTCGCCGCGATCTTGTCCCGGGCCGCGCTCGGATCGGAGCAGAGCAGCACCGGGCCGTCCGCCGGGTCGTCCGGCAGCCGCCCGTGCGAGCCCCGCACCGCCCGCGCGCCGGCGTCCAGGCCGACAGCGCTCATCAGGTAGCGCATGCCGAGCTTCTTGCGGGCCAGGGCCACCCCGGCGCGGGCCTTCGCGGCACCGGGGTTGGCCGGGTCGAAGAACAGCTCCGCCGGGTCGTAACCGGGCTTGCGGTGAATCTCCACGAGCCGGGCGAAGTCCGGCGCGTTGGCGTCGTCCAGCCAGTAGTAGTAGGTGAACCAGGCGTCCGGCTCGGCCACCAGCACCAGCTCACCGGCGCGCGGATGGTCCAGCCCGTGCGCGGCCTTGCCCTCGGCGTCGAGCACCTCGGCCACCCCGGGCAGGCCGGCGCAGAGCTTCGCCACCGCCGCCACGTCGGCCGGATCCTTGACGTAGACGTGCGCGATCTGGTGGTCGGCGACCGCGAACGCCTTCGACGTCCACGGGTCGAGGTACTCCATGCCCGCCTGGGTGTGCACGTGCAACAGCCCCTCGGCGCGCAGCAACCGGTTGACGTCCACCGGCCGGGACACGTCGGTGATGCCGTACTCGGACAGCACCACCACTGTGGCGTCCCGCGCCCGGGCGGCGTCCAGGAGCGGGCCGAGCACCGCGTCCAGCTCGGCTGCCGCCGCGGCGGCCTGCGCCGACGAGGGACCGAAGCGTTGCAGGTCGTAGTCCAGGTGCGGGACGTAGACCAGGGTCAGATCGGGTGACACGTCGGCGAGGATCTGCTCGGCGGCCTGGCAGATCCACCGCGACGACGGCAGCCCGGCCGTCGGCCCCCAGTAGGTGAAGAGCGGGAACGTGCCCAGCCGCCCGGTGAGCGCGTCGTGCAGCTCCGGTGGGTCGGTGTAGCAGTCCGGCTCCTTGCGCCCGTCGGCGTAGTAGACCGGGCGGGGCGTCACCGTCCAGTTGACGTCCGCGCCCATGGCGTACCACCAGCAGACGTTGGCCACGGTGTAGCCGGGCTCGGCCCGACGGGCGGCCTGCCAGAGCTTGTCCCCGCCGACCAGCGCGTTGTGCTGCCGCCACAGCAGCACCTCGCCCAACTCGCGGAAATACCACCCGTTGCCGACGATCCCGTGCCCGCTGGGCGGCTCGCCGGTGAGGAAGGTGGACTGCACCGAGCAGGTCACGGCGGGCAGCACGGTGCCCAGTTCGGCCCGGAAGCCGCCGTCGGCGACCCCCCGCAGTCGAGGCATGTGCGCCAGTAGTCGGGGCGTCAACCCCACCACGTCGAGGACCACCAGTCGCCGGCTCATCGCGTCACCCCCATGCTCACGGTTCGCTCTGCGGTCAGCCCGAGGCCGACCAGTTCGTCCCGGGCGAAGGCCAGCTCAGCGGCGATGCCGGCGGCCAGCTCCGCGTCGGTGCCGGGCCGTCGTGCGGCCGGCAGCACCCCCCAGGTGTACGTCTCGACGTCGAGGTGGTCACAGCCGGCGGTCGAGCCGTCGAAGAGCGCTCTCAGGGCCGCGCGCAGCACCGGCAGGGTCGAGCCGAGCGGTTCCTCGGGTGGGGCGTGCAGCGGCACGTGGTAGTGCACCCGCCACGGGCCGGGCAGCGCCCGGTCCAGCGCCTCGTCCAGGTCGTCGGCCGCGTACGCCGGGTCGGCCGGGTCGGCCAGGCCGGCGCAACCGGCGCCCCGGGTCTGGTGCAGGAAGCGTGGTTCCACCCAGCGGCGCAACGCCTCGGCCCCGCCCTCCGGGTCGGCGGCCTCGACGGCGGCCGAGACCTGCACCTTCACCACCGGCAGTCCGGCCGTGCGCAGTCGGTGCAGTGCCTCGGCCGGCTCCTCCCAGGCGCAGGCCAGGTGGGCCAGGTCGAGGCAGACACCCAGCCGTTCGGTGTCCATCCCGGACAGCAATGTGGCCGCCTGACCGGTGCTCTCCACCACACAGCCGGGCTCCGGCTCGAAGGCGATGCGCACCTCGCGGCCGGTGTCCCGCTGCACGGTGGCCAGGCCGGCGGCGAGCTGGTCCAGCCGGCGTCGGGCCGCGTCGGCCCGGTCGGTGTCCCACGGTTGACGCCAGGCCAGCGGCAGGGTGGAGATCGAGCCCCGGGCGGCGTCGTCGGGCAGCAGGTCGGCGAGCACCCGGGCCAGGTTCAGGGTGTACGTCAGGCGCTGCTCGGTGGTCCAGTCCGGGTGGTACACGTCCTGCTTGACCACCGGCGCCTGGAAGGCCGCGTACGGGAAGCCGTTGAGGGTGACCACCTCCAACCCGCGCGCGTCGAGTTCGGTGCGCAACCGGCGGCGTAGCGTCGGGTTGGCGGCCAGCTCGGCGGCGACCGGGGCGGCCAGCCACAGGCCGAGCCCGAGCAGGTCGCTGCCGAGCGCCTCGCGGACCGGCACCGCGTAGGTGTCCAGTTGACCGAGGATGCCGGCGAGGTCCTCGGCGGGGTGCACGTTGGTGCAGTAGCCCAGGTGGACGGTCTCGCCGCCGGCATGTCGCAGCCGCATCAGCTGCCGCCGCGCAGGATCGAGTTGCCGGTCTGCGGGTCGACGGCGGCGGCGACGTCCAGGTCGCTGAGGTCGAGCCGCCCCGACTGCCCGTAGAACTCCACCGGGTTTCGCCACAGCACCGTGTCGACGTCGTCGTCGCTGAAGCCGGCCGACAGCATCGCCTCACCGGTGGCCCGGGTCAGCAACGGGTCGGAGCGCCCCCAGTCGGCTGCCGAGTTGACAAGCATCCGTTCCGTGCCGTACTCGCGCAGCAGCTCGACCATCCGCTGCGGCGTCATCTTGGTGTCCGGGTAGATGGAGAAACCCAGCCAGCAGCCGCTGTCGCGGACCAGCTTGACGGTCACCTCGTTGAGGTGGTCGACCACCACCCGACCCGCGTCGATGCCGGACTCGGCGACCACGGCGAGGGTCCGTTCGCAGCCGCGTGCCTTGTCCCGGTGCGGGGTGTGCACCAGCGCCGGCAGGTCGTACGCCACCGCGAGGGCGAGCTGCGCCGCGAACGCCTCGTCCTCCTCGGGCGTCATAGAGTCGTACCCGATCTCGCCCACCGCCACCACCGCGTCCTTGTCCAGGTAGCGGGGCAGCAGGTCGAGGACCGGGCGGCAGCGCGGGTCGTTGGCCTCCTTGGGGTTCAGCGCGATGGTGGCGAAGTGGCGCACCCCGAACTGCCCGGCCCGAAACGGCTCCCAGCCGATCAACGAGTCGAAGTAGTCGGTGAACGAGGCGGCGCTGGTGCGCGGCTGACCCAGCCAGAACGCCGGCTCCACCACCGCGCGTACGCCGGCGGCGGCCATCCGTTCGTAGTCGTCGGTGGTGCGTGAGGTCATGTGGATGTGGGGGTCGAAGATGCGCATTCACGCCTCCCGGGGCAGTGCGGCGGTGAGCCGGTCGAGCAGGTCGGTGGCGTCGGCGGGCAGCTCCCGGCCGGCGGCGTGCCGTTCGGCGGCCAGCGCGGCCAGCATCTCGGCCAGCTCGCCGTCCGCCCGGGTGTCCAGGTCGGCCACGGCGGCCAGGGGGACGCCGCTGAACACGCACTTGAGCACCGCCTGCCGCCAGGCGGCCGGGTCGAGGTGCCGGGCGTACGGGCCGAGCGCGGCGGCGACCAGCCGGGTGTCGTTGGTCCGGATCGCGTCGTGCAGCAACGCCACCGCGTCGGCGCCGATCGGCAGCAGCGGCAGGGCGCGCAGCACGGCTCGTCGTTCGGCCGCGTCACCGTGCTGGTAGAGGCGCTCGGCGTACGCCGCGTGATCACCGGGCAGGCTGGTGAGCAGCAGCACCCGGGCCGCGTCGTCGGCGGTCCAGCCGGGGGCGTCGGGCAGCGCGGCCCGACCGCAGCGTCGGCCGACGGCGGGGAAGAGCCGGGTGATCGCGGTGGGCTCGCTGGTGACGCGGCGCAGCGCCGTGTCCAGCCAATCGGGATCGGGTACGCCTCCCAGCGCGGCCCGTAGTGAATCCGGTGTCATGCCGTCTCCTCCCTCTTGCTGCTCCAGGCACCCCACCACCCTTTGCTCTGCACCTACATATGCACCGGGGCCTCTTCGGCGGGTGTCGCCCTGGCGGGTGTCGCCCTGGCGGGTGTCGCCCTGGCGGGTGTCGCCTCGGCGGGTGTCGCCTCGGCGGGTGTCGCCTCGGCGGGTGTCGCCTCGGCGGGTGCAGAGCAAAGGGTGCGGTCAGGGTGGTGATCGGTGGCCGCGGCGGCGCGCAGGAACTCGATCGACCGGGGCGCCAGTAGGGTGGAAGTGTACACGTATGAACTACAGGCACGGGTAC
>NZ_JAKKFF010000090.1 GCF_022229015.1 Micromonospora foliorum | reverse complement strand
CTCGCCCCGTTCGACAGGTGGGCCAGCAGCACCGCGAGCCCGCTGCGCCGGGCCCTCTCCGCGCGGTGCCACGCGCTGCTCGCCCCCCGGGGCGGGGCCGAGGCGGAACGGGATTTCCAGGCGGCGCTGCGCCTGCACCCGACGGAGGCCGGCACGTTCGAGCGGGCCCGCACCGAACTGCTCTTCGGCCAGGAGCTGCGCCGCAGTCGACGCCCTCGCGACGCGCGGACGCACCTGCACCAGGCCCGCGAGATGTTCAGCCTGCTCGGGGTGGAGTGCTGGGCCGAGCAGGCCACCACGGAGCTGCGGGCGGCCGGGGAATCGGTCGGTCCGCCGGACCTGCCCGCGGCGCGGTTGCTGACCGGCCAGCAACTGCGGATCGCCGAGTTGGTCGCCGAGGGCGCCACCAACCGGGAGATCGCCGCCCGGATGTTCCTTTCCACCCGTACGGTCGACCATCACCTGCGCAACGTGTTCCACCGGCTGGGCATCCGTTCGCGGACCGAGCTGGCCCGCGCGTTCACCGCCGAACGGCACGTCGGTCTGGCCTCCGACCGGTGACCGTCCGGTCTGGACGCGTTAAACTATCACCGCTAGTTTGAGCGTCATGGACCTCACCCTCTCCGCCGAGCAGGCGGCGGTCCGCCAGCTGGCCGCCGAGTTCGCCGACCGCGAGCTGCTGCCGCACGCGGCCACCTGGGATCGCCGCGAATCGGTCGACCCCGCCATCGTCGGCATGCTCGGTGACCTGGGCTTCCTGGGGCTGACCATCGCCGAGGCCGACGGCGGCTCCGGTGGCGACCACCTCGCGTACTGCCTGGTCCTGGAAGAACTGGGCCGGGGCGACTCGGCGGTGCGTGGCATCGTCTCGGTCTCCCTCGGCCTGGTCGCGAAGTCGATCGCCGCACACGGCAGTGCCGAACAGCGGGCCGAGTGGCTGCCGAGGCTCTGCGCGGGCAGCGCACTCGGCTGCTTCGCGCTGACCGAGCCGGACAGCGGCTCGGACGCGGCCGCACTGCGCACCCGTGCGGTCCGCGACGGCACCGACTGGCTGCTCACCGGCACGAAGACCTTCATCACCAACGGCACCACCGCCGACGTCGCGCTGGTCTTCGCCCGCACCGGCGGCCCTGGGCACCGGGGAATCAGCGCGTTCCTGGTGCCCACCGACAGCCCGGGGCTGACCCGACGGGAGATCCACGGCAAGCTCGGCCTACGCGGTCAGGCCACCGGCGAGCTGGGCTTCGACGAGGTGCGCGTGCCCGACACGGCCCGCCTCGGCGCCGAGGGCGCCGGGTTCCGGCTGGCCCTGGCCACCCTCGCCAAGGGGCGGATGTCGGTGGCCGCCGGGTGTGTCGGCATCGCCCAGGGCTGCCTCGACGCGGCGGTCGGGTACGCCGGGCAGCGGACCCAGTTCGGCAAGCCGATCGCCGGGCACCAGCTCGTCCAACAACTGCTCGCCGCCATCGCGGTGGACACCGCCGCCGCCCGGCTGCTGGTGTGGCAGGTGGCCGACCTGATCGACCGCAACCAGCCCTTCGCCACCGAGGCGTCGATGGCCAAGCTCTTCGCCAGCGAGGCCGCCGTTCGCGCGGCCAACAACGCGGTCCAGGTGTTCGGCGGGTACGGCTACATCGACGAGTACCCGGTGGGCAAGTACCTGCGCGACGCCCGGGTGGCCACGCTCTACGAGGGCACCAGTCAGATCCAGCAACTTCTCATCGGACGCGCGCTCACCGGCGTCAACGCCTTCTAGTAGCTGTAGGGGAGACCTGGCATGAGAGTGTTCACCTCGTTCGAGGAGTTGGCCGCCGCGACCGGTGAGAGCCTCGGGCCCGGTCCGTGGCAGCGCATCGAGCAGAGCCGCGTCGACCTCTTCGCCGACGCCACCGACGACCACCAGTGGATCCATCTCGACCCGGTCCGGGCCGCGGCGGGGCCGTTCGGCGGCACGATCGCGCACGGGTACCTCACCCTGTCGCTGTTGCCGGCGTTGGCGGGCGGGCTCTACCGGGTCGAGGGGGTGGCGATGGGGGTCAACTACGGGCTGAACCGGGTGCGTTTCCCCGCGCCGCTGCGGGTCGGCGCCGCCGTACGCGCCACCGCCATCATCGCCGACGTGTCGCCGGTGAGCGGCGGGGTGCAGCTGGTCGTGACGGTCACCGTGGAGAGCGACAGCGGCGGCAAGCCCGTCTGCGTGGCCGAGACCGTGAGTCGGCTCTACCGCGCCGTGGAGCAGTGACCGGTCAGCGCGTCGAGCGCTGGCCGAGGTGCCGCGACGCCCGGTAGGCGTTGCGAGAGAAGTTCCGGAGATTATTGCTCGTCGATCGCCGCCGCTGACATACTCCACATCCACCGAAGCCGATGATCAACGGTTGGCGCCTCCCTTTTCCGGAGGCCTCCCGTGCAAGGTCGGGTGTACGGGGTGGCGGTGCGAGCCGGGCCCAAGGGCCCCGCAGGAGCGGCGACGTGCACGACGGAGCCGCCCTTGCGGTGGTGGGCGCCCGCCAGAGGTCGGCGATGGCGGGCGCTCACCATCCAGTTCCGCGTGCGCCACGGATCTGCCCGCCGCGGGCGGCACCCACCCGACCGAAGCAGAGTCCGGTAACCGGCGGATCAGCCGCGGCGAGCCGTGCCACCGATCATCGGGCGCGATCCTGGTGCCGGTCGGGGTGCAGCACCGCATCCAGCCAGCGCAGTTGACGTCGGACGTGGACGGCTTCGCCGCCCTCGTGGCCGTTGAACGGGTAGACGAGCATCTCCCGCTCGGGTGGGACCGGTCGCCCGTTCGCGGCACCGTAGTGGTTGTACGCCGCGAAGGCGGTTCGCGGTGGGCAGACGGAGTCGCGCCGGCCGACCCCGAACTGCGCCGGCGCCGTGGCACGCCGCGCGAAGCTGACGCCATCCACATAGGACAACGTCCGCCAGACCGCCTCCTCGGCCTCCCGGTGCACGGCCAGGTACCGGGCGATCTCGCCGTACGGCGCGAGGTCGGTGAGCGCGACGGCCCGGCGCATGTCGCAGAGGAACGGGGCGGTGGTCAGCACCGCGCTGAGGTCGTCGACGAGACCGGCCGCCGCCAGGGCGATGCCGCCGCCCTGGCTGTTGCCGACCACGCTGACCCGGTCCCCAGCGACCCCCGGCAGCGCGCGGACCGCCTCGATCGCCCGGACCGCGTCGGTGATCAGCCGGCGGTAGTGGTAGTTCCGCGGATCGAGGATCCCCCAGGTGACCGGCCAGGGCCCGCCGGGCGCGCCGTGCGGGTCGGGGGTGTCCCCGGCGCCGTACTGCCCCGCCTGGCCCCGGTTGTCCATCAGCAGGTGCGCGTACCCGGCCACCGGCCAGGTCAGCCGTTCGTGGGGCAGGCCCCGGCCGCGACCGTAGCCGGCGTACTCGACCACGGCCGGCAGCGGCTCTCGAACGCCGGCCGGACGGGTGTACCAGGCGCGGACCGGGTCACCGCCGAAGCCGGCGAACGTGACGTCCCAGGTGTCGAGCAGCCGCAGGTCGGTGGGCTCGGGACGGACGTCGACGAGCACCGGCACGGCCGCCGCCTCGGCGAGCGTGTCCCGCCAGAACTCGTCGAAGTCGTCAGGCTCGGCGACCTCCGGCGCGTACCGCTGGAGGTCGTCGAAGGTGAAGGCGGAGTGGGGCACGGGTCCTCGCAGGGGCCGGGGTCAGTGCGGGTCGGCGGGTGGCGCGGTGCTCTCCCGGACGACCAGCTCGGTCACCAGGTCGATCCGGCTGGTCGCCGGCTCGTTGCCCCTGGTCAGGTCGAGCAACATCTGGGTGGCGATGCCGGCCATGTCGCGCAACGGCTGGTTGATCGTGGTGAGGGCCGGGTCGGTCCAGGCGGAGACCGGCAGGTTGTCGTACCCGATCACCGAGAGGTCCTCGGGCACTCGCAGGCCGCACTGACGGGCGGCCCGGAGCACCCCCATGGCCTGGATGTCCGACCCGGCGAAGATGGCCGTGGGTCGGTCCGGCCGCTGAAGGAGTTGCAGCCCGTGGGCGTGCCCCGCTCCGGCGGAGAAGCTGCCGTAGCGGATCAGCTCGCGGTCGACCACTATCCCGGCTTCGTCGTGGGCCGACTGGAAGCCGGCGGCGCGGGCGCGGCTGCACAGCACGTCGGGTGGCCCGGAGATGATGGCGATCCGTCGGTGCCCCAGCTCCAGCAGGTGGCGGGCGGCGAGCAGGCCGCCGTTCCAGTTGTTCGACCCGACGGTGGGAACGGAGGCGGAGGTCGCGCTGTCGGTGTCGACGACGACGAACGGTATGCCCTGCCGTCGCAGGTGCTGCTGTTGCGCCTCGGCCAGGTGGGAGAGGACGAACACCACGCCCAGCGGGCGGTCGGCGAGTAACGCCTCCAGCCAGCGCGCCGGCGGGCGGTGCGCGCCGTCGAGCTGGGCTACCGACAACCCGATGCCGGCCGCGGAGGTCACCGCCTCGACACCCCGCAGGATCTCCATCGCCCAACCCGTGTCGAACTCGTGGAACACGAGGTCCACCCGGCCGCCGCTGGTCGCGTGTCGCCGGGCGCGGCGCTGGTACTGGTGGCGGTCGAGGCTCGCCTCCACGCGAGCTCTGGTGCCGGGGGCGACATCGCCGCGTCCGTTGAGGACCTTGGACACGGTCGCGACCGAGACGCCGACATCGTTGGCGATGGTCGCGATGGTGGTGGAGGCGGGTGGGTCGAGCGGGCGGTGCTCTGTCATCGCGGCCTCATACAACATCCGAAAGTTTCGGCCGACCTTAACATGATGAGACATTCACGCCAGTCGGTGCCGCGCTCGGGCTCCCCATTCGCGGGTCATCGCGCGGCTCATCGGCGACGGAGCGCCGATTGGGGGGTCACCGTGTGCAGGAAAGACGCCCTGGTCGTCTGATTGGGACTCTTGACAGGCATCGATGGGGCACTTAGGTTGCCGAAAAGGTTACGCAGGTTTCCGGAAAGTTTCGGATCGTGAGAAACGTCCGCCACGCTGCCGGTTTCACGAGGGCACGGGATGTGGCCGGAGCTAAGGGGTCATGGCATGAGAAGTCAGTCGCTCGGGGACGGCGGCACCGCGCCGTGGCGTGATCAGCGGCTGTCGCCGAGCGAGCGGGCCGAGGCGCTCCTGCCGAAGATGTCCCTCGAAGAGAAGATCGCCCAGCTCGTCGGGGTCTGGGTCGGCGCCGAGGCCAGCGGCGAGGGCGTCGCACCGCACCAATCGGACATGATCAGCGACTTGCCGCCGTGGAGCACCGTCATCCAGTACGGGTTGGGCCAGCTCACCCGCCCGTTCGGCACCGCCCCGGTCGACCCGGTGCTCGGCGCCCGGTCGCTGGCGGCCTCGCAGGCGCAGATCGTGGCCGCCAGTCGGTTCGGCATTCCCGCGCAGGTGCACGAGGAGTGCCTCACCGGGTTCGCGGCCTGGCGGGCCACCGTCTACCCGACTCCGCTCAGCTGGGGCGCGTCCTTCGACCCGGAACTGGTCGAGGCGATGGCCGACCGGATCGGACGGTCGATGCGCGCCGCCGGTGTGCACCAGGGTCTCGCCCCGGTCCTGGACGTCACCCGGGACTACCGCTGGGGCCGTACCGAGGAGACGATCGGCGAGGACCCCTACCTGGTCGGAACGACCGGCGCCGCGTACGTGCGGGGTCTGGAGCGGGCCGGCGTGGTGGCCACACTGAAGCACTTCGCCGGCTACTCCGCCTCCCGTGGTGGACGTAACCTCGCGCCGGTGCCGATGGGCCGCCGCGAGCTGGCCGACGTCATCCTGCCGCCGTTCGAGATGGCGCTGCGCCTCGGCGGCGCCCGCTCGGTGATGAACTCCTACGCCGAGATCGACGGCCTGCCCGTCGCGGCCGACCGTGGGCTGCTGACCGGGCTGTTGCGCGACGAGTGGGGCTTCACCGGCACCGTGGTGGCCGACTACTTCGCCGTACGGTTCCTGCAGACCCTGCACGGAGTCGCCGGGGACGCCGGGGACGCGGCCCGGCTCGCCCTGCGGGCCGGTATCGACGTCGAGCTGCCCACCGTGGACGCCTTCGGCGCACCGCTGGTGGAGGCGGCGCGCCGTGGCGAGGTCGACGAGGCGCTAATCGACTGCGCCCTGCGCCGGGTGCTGATCCAGAAGATCGAGCTCGGTCTGCTCGACGACGGCTGGCGGGAGCTGCCCGACGATGTGGCGTCCCTGCGCCTCGACGACGAGGCCAGCCAGGACGTCGCCGTACGCCTGGCCCGGGAGTCCGTCGTCCTGTTGCGCAACACCGGCGTGCTGCCGCTGCCCGTGGGCAGTCGGGTCGCCCTGGTCGGCCCGGTCGCCGACGACCCGATGGCCATGCTCGGCTGCTACTCGTTCCCCAACCACGTGGGCGTCCACCACGGCGACTTCGGGCTCGGCCTGGACATCCCCACACTGCGCGACGAGTTGGCCCGACGCGTCCCGCTGCTCACCCACGAGCCGGGGTGCGCCATCACCGGCGACGACACCTCGGGTATCCCGGTCGCGGTCGCCGCGGCCGCCGCCGCCGACGTGTGCGTGTTGGCCGTCGGCGACCGGGCGGGAATGTTCGGCCGGGGCACCTCCGGTGAGGGCTGTGACGCCGTCGACCTGCGACTGCCCGGCGTGCAGGCCGACCTCGTCCGCGCCGTCCTGGCCACCGGCACCCCGGTGGTCCTGGTGTTGATGACCGGTCGCCCCTACGCGGTCGGCCCGGAGTTCGACGGCGCGGCGGCCGTGGTGCAGGCGTTCTTCCTCGGTCAGCTCGGTGGGCAGGCGCTCGCCGAGGTGCTCACCGGCGCGGTCAACCCCTCCGGGCGGTTGCCGGTCAGCGTTCCCCGGGACGCCGGCGGGCTGCCGAGCACCTATCTCGCGCCGCCACTCGGTCGGCGCAACAAGGTCTCCTCGGTCGACCCGACCCCGGCATACCCGTTCGGCCACGGGCTGAGCTACACCACCTTCGAGTGGTCCGACGCCACGGTGGTCGAGCCGCGCGACGATCCGGCTGCCTGGCCGGTCGACGGCGAGGTGCGGGTGCGGATCACCGTCGCCAACACCGGTGAAAGGCCCGGCACCGAGGTGGTGCAGCTCTACCTGCACGACCCGGTCGCGCAGACCACCCGTCCGGTGGTTCAGCTGATCGGCTACACCCGACTGCCGTTGGCGCCCGGCGAGGTGGCGCACGTGACGTTCGGCGTACCGGCCGACCTGGCGTCGTTCACCGGGCTGACCGGCCAGCGGATCGTCGAGCCCGGCGACGTCGAGCTGCGGTTCGGCCGATCGAGCGGCGACGTGGCGGCGGCCCTGCCGCTGCGACTGGTCGGCACCGAGCGCCAGGTCGGTCACGAGCGGGAACTGCTCACCTCGGTGCGGGTCGAGCCCCTCGTGGCTGTTCCCCAGTCGGTATAGGAGGCCACGGATGACATCCACCCTGCGGCCACCGCCGCCGGCGCCGCCGAGTGCTCCGCAGCAGGCGCAGAGCCCCGCCCCGCGCCCGCCACGACGCCGCCGCAGTTGGCGCCAGGCACTGCGCAGGGACTGGCAGCTCTACTCCCTCGCCATCCTGCCGCTGCTGTTCTTCCTGGTCTTCCGGTATCTGCCGATGGTGGGCAACATCATCGCGTTCCGCCGGTTCAAGCCGGGTGGCAGCATCTTCGGTGAGTACTGGGTCGGGCTGCGCTACTTCCGGATGTTCCTCACCGACCCGACGTTCTGGGAGGTGTTCACCAACACCCTGGTGCTGGGGACGCTGACCCTGCTGTTCTGTTTCCCGCTGCCGATCGTGCTGGCGCTGCTGCTCAACGAGGTTCGGGCCCGCCGCTTCAAGCGGTTCGTCCAGTCCGTGTCCTACCTGCCGCACTTCCTGTCGATCGTGATCGTGGCGGCGATGGTCATGCAGTTCACCTCGATCGACGGCACCGCCAACCAACTCGTCAACCTGTTCGGTGGCGACCCGGTGGCGTTCCTGCAGAAACCGGAGTGGTTCCGCACCATCTACGTCTCGTCAGAGGTCTGGCAGACCGTCGGGTGGGGCACGATCCTCTACCTCGCCGCCCTCACCACCGTCGACGAGGACCTGTACGAGGCCGCCCGCATCGACGGCGCCGGTCGGCTGCGGCAGACCTGGCACGTCACGTTGCCCGGCATCCGTCCGACGATGGTGACCTTGCTGATCCTCAACATCGGCAGCTTCCTAGCGGTCGGGTTCGAGAAGATCCTGCTGCTCTACAACCCGTTGACGTACCCGACCGCCGACGTGGTCTCCACCTATCTGTTCCGGATGGGCTTCCAGTCGAGCAACTTCAGCTACGCGGCAGCCATCGGCCTCTTCGAGGCGGTGATCGGGCTGATCCTCGTCCTGTCGGCGAACGTCATCTCCCGTCGCACGGTGGGGACGAGCCTGTGGTGACCCTCGGCACGAAGATCGACGCCCCGAAGACGCGCGGGCCGGTGGACAGCCGGGGTTACCGGATCTTCCGGGTGGTCAACACGGTCGTCCTGCTCGGCGTCGTGGTCGTGACGCTGTACCCGTTCCTCAACATCGTGGCCCGCTCGCTCAGCGAAGAGGCGTACATCATCGCCGGCGAGGTGACCATCGTCCCGCGTGGGTTCGACCTGACCGCGTACAAGCTGCTGATGTCGGACGCGATGTTCTGGACGAACTACCGCAACACGGTGGTGTACACGGTGGTCGCCACGCTCATCTCGATCGTGCTGACCACCTGTTACGCGTACGTGCTGTCGAAGCCGCAGCTCAAGGGGCGCCCGTTTCTCATCGGTGTCGCGCTGTTCACCATGTTCTTCTCCGGTGGCCTGATCCCCAACTACGTGCTGGTCACCAGCCTGGGCATGAAGAACACCATCTGGGCCGTGGTGATCCCCAATGCGATCAGCGTGTTCAATCTGCTGGTCATGAAGGCGTTCTTCGAGAGTCTGCCGAGCGAGTTGGAGGAGGCGGCAGCGGTCGACGGGCTGAACACGTACGGCACCCTGCTGCGGATCGTGCTGCCGCTGTCGAAGGCGATCATCGCGACGATGGTGCTCTTCTACGCGGTCTCCTTCTGGAACTCGTGGTTCACCGCGTTCCTCTACATCGACCGGCAGGACCTGCTGCCGGTCACCGTGTACCTCCGCAACCTCATCGCGGGCGCCACCAGCGCCGAGTCGGCCGCGGCCGACGCCGACAAGGTCCAGGCCGCGGCCACCCTCCAAGCCGTGACGATCGTGCTGACCACCCTGCCGATCCTGGCGATCTACCCCTTCGTCCAGCGGTACTTCGTCCGCGGCGTGATGCTCGGCGCGGTCAAGGGGTGACGCCGGCGCCGCACCGCTTCCCTCCGAATCCCCACCACCGAAAGGACAGCCATGCTCCACAAGACGTGGCGCCGCGTGGCACTGGCCACCGCGGGTCTGCTTGCGCTCTCCCTTGCCACCGCCTGTTCCGAGGACCCCGGTGACTCGACCGACCTCTCCGAGAACCGGGTCGGCGCGATGGCCAACTACGGCGTCGGTGACCAGTTCAAGGCCACCGAGGCGCTCTCGTTCTCCACCCTCTACAACAACCACACGTTCTATCCGCTAAAGGAGGACTGGCTGTTCTGGTCGGAACTCACCAAGCGGACCAATGTCAAGATCGAACCGGTGGCCGTGCCGCTGAGCGACTACGAGCAGAAGCGCAGCCTGCTGATCGGTGCCGGAGACGCTCCGCTGATCATCCCGAAGACGTACCACCCGCAGGAGAACGCCTTCGTGTCCTCCGGGGCGATCCTCCCGGTGAGCGACTACCTGGACCTGATGCCCAACCTCAAGGAAAAGATCACCAAGTGGAACCTCAAGCCGGAGATCGACAATCTGCGGCAGGCCGACGGTAAGTTCTACCTGCTGCCCGGCGTCCACGAGAAGCCCACGCAGGACTACACGGTGCTGGTGCGCACCGACATCATGCAGGAGCTCAACCTGGCGGTCCCGAAGACCTGGGACGAGCTTTACACGGTGCTCAAGGCGATGAAGGCGAAGTACCCGAACGTCTACCCGTACTCCGACCTGTTCAGCAAGCCCAACCCGACCGGCGCCCTGCTGAACATCCTCGGCTCGTCCCACGGTACCCAGGCGGGCTGGGACTACCAGCACGCCACCTGGGACCCGGCGGCGAAGAAGTTCACCTACACCGGCGCCTCCGAGCAGTACAAGCAGATGGTCACCTACCTGCACAAGCTCGTCGCCGAGGGCCTGCTCGACCCGGAGAGCTTCACCCAGACCGACGACCAGGCCCGCCAGAAGCTCGCCAACGGCAAGTCATTCGTGGTCACCGGCAACGCGCAGACCCTGGTCAACAACCACCGGCCCGACCTGGCCAAGACCCTGCCGAACGCCAAGCTGGCCAAGATCCCGCTGCCGGTCGGCCCGGCCGGTGAGATCAACCCGTTCCCCCGACTGGAGAACGGGATCATGATCTCCACGAAGGCTCGGGAGAGCAAGAACTTCGTGGCCATGATGCAGTTCATCGACTGGCTCTGGTACTCGGACGCCGGCTTGGAGTTCGCCCGCTGGGGCATCGAGGGCACGACCTTCACCAAGGACGCGTCCGGCAAGCGCACGCTCAACCCCGGAGTCGACTTCCTCGGCCTCAACCCGAAGGCCCCCAAGCACCTGCAGAAGGACTTCGGCTTCCAGAACGGCGTCTTCGCCTACGGCGGCAGCCCCGACCTGGTCCGCGGCTTCTTCTCCCCGGAGGAGTTGGAGTTCCAGAAGGTGATGGACGCCCGCAAACCGAGGGAGGTGCCCCCGCCCGCCCCGTTGACCGACGAGGAGCGCGAGCAGGTGTCCCTCTGGGAGACGCCCCTGAAGGACTTCGTCACCCAGAACACGCTGAAGTTCGCCCTTGGTCAGCGTCCGCTGAGCGAGTGGGACGCGTACGTGGCCGAGCTGAAGGCCAAGAACTCCGACCAGTACATCGACCTGGTCAACAAGGCGTACGAGCGGTTCCAGAAGAACAACGGCTGATCAGCGGGTCCGGTCGGGCGGCCTGTCGCGGCCCGACCGGACCCCCGGCCGGTCCCGGTGCGTGCGGTCCGCCCGCCACCCGGCCGGACGACCAGCGGGACCGCAGTGCGCACCACCGTCTCCGAGCAGAGGGAGCGATCGTGAGTGGCGCGGCCCAGACCTGGCGACAGTTCGGCGACGGGCCACTGTCGCGGATCACCTCGCGCGTCTACATCCTGCTCGTGGTCGAGCTGCTCCTGCTGATCACCACCCTGCCCGCCCTGCTCCCGCTGCTGGTGCTGGGCCGCGACCCCAGCAACCTGCCGCTGGCCGCGCTCCTCCTGGTACCGGTCGGCCCGGCGATATCCGCCGCCCTGTACGCCCTGCGCCACCAGCGAACCGACCTGACCGACCTGCGCCCGGCCGCCCTGTTCTGGCGTGGCTACCGGGCGAACGTGTCGGGTGTGCTGCGCGTCTGGGTGCCGACGCTGCTGTGGTTGACCGTGCTCGCCCTGAACCTCGCCTACTCCGGCGCGGTCGGCCTGTCGAGCTGGTGGGCCGTGCCGCTGGTGCTGATCGGAGTGGGCGTGACACTCTGCGCGGCCAACGCCCTGGTGATCACCTCGCTGTTCGACTTCCGCACCCGGGACGTGCTCCGGCTGGCCGTGCACTTCCTGCTGCGTACCCCCGGCGTTTCCGTCGGCAACGCCCTGCTGCTGGCCGCGGCGGCCGGCATCACCGCGGTCTTCTCCGAGGCGGTGCTGATGCTGCTCGCGTCGGTCGCGGTGCTGGCGTTCCTGCGCGTCAGCGAACCGATGATCCACCTGATCCGGAAGGAGTTCACCCGATGAGCCTGCCCCTCAGCGCCAAGGTGCCCTTCGGGGGCGACTACAACCCGGAACAGTGGCCCGAGGACGTGTGGAAGCAGGACTACCGTCTCTTCGACAGCGCACGGATCGACCTGGTCACCCTCGGGGTGTTCGACTGGGCGCTCACCCAGCCCGCCGAGGACACCTACGACTTCGCGCTGCTGGACAGGATCGTCGAGCGGGCCAGTGCCGAGGGACGCGGGATCTGCCTGGCCACCGGCACCGGAGCCCACCCGCCGTGGTTGGCGAAGGCGTACCCCGAGGTGACCCGCACCGACTTCGAGGGCCGCAAGCACCGGTTCGGTCAGCGGCACAACTCCTGCCCCAGCTCGCCGGTCTTCCGCCGGCTCTCGGCCGAGCTGGCCCGCCGGGTCGCCCGCCGCTACGCCGACACCCCGGCGGTGCTCGCCTGGCACGTCGGCAACGAGTACGGCGGGGCCTGCTACTGCGCGCTGTGCGCGGCCGGGTTCCGGAACTGGCTGCGCCACCGCTACGGCACCCTCGACGAGCTGAACGAGGCCTGGTACACCACCTTCTGGTCGCACACCTTCACCGACTGGGACGAGATCGAGCCGCCGTCGGCGCTGACCGAGCACTGGCGCGGCCCGGACCACACCGCCTTCCCGGGCATCACCCTGGACTACCTGCGGTTCACCTCCGACGCGATGCTTACCAACTTCCGCGACGAGAAAGCGGCCATCCGGGAGTCCAGCCCGACGCTGCCGGTGACCACGAACTTCATGGGCATGTACCGGCCGATCGACTACCACCGCTGGGCCCCTCATCTGGACTTCGTCTCCTGGGACAACTACCCGCCCGACGACGAGTCGGCGGCCCGGATGGCACTGACCCACGACCTGATGCGCGGGCTCAAGGACGGCCAGCCGTTCTGGCTGATGGAACAGACCCCGAGCTGCACCGCGTGCCGCGACGTCAACCCGTTGAAGCGCCCCGGTCTCATGCGGCTGTGGAGTTGGCAGGCCGTGGCGCACGGCGCCGACGCGGTGCTCTTCTTTCAGCTGCGCGCCTCCCGCGGGGCCAGCGAGAAGTACCACGGTGCGGTCATCGGCCACGCCGGTCGCGCCGACACCCGGGTGTTCCGGGAGGTCGCCGAGCTGGGCGCCGAACTGGAACGGCTCGGCCCGGTGTCACTGGGCGCGCGGACCCCGGCCCGGGTGGCGCTGCTGTTCGACTGGGACAGTTGGTGGGCGTTGGAGCTGTCCGACGGCCCGTCCCGGCTGGTCCGCTACCAGCAGGTCGTGCTCGCCTACCACCGGGCACTCTGGGACGCCGGTGTGGACCTGGACGTCGTCGCGGTGACCGCCGACCTGTCCCGCTACGACGTGGTCGTGGCCCCGGCCCTGCACCTGCTCAAGGGTGACCTGCCGCAGCGGCTGGAGGCGGTGGCGACGCGCGGCGGGTCGGTGCTGACCACCTACCTGTCCGGCCGGGTGGACGAGAACGACCAGGCGTTCCTGATGGACGTGCCGGGCTCGCTCGGCCAGCTCATGGGTGTCCGGGTCGACGAGTGGGACGCGCGCGGCCCGGAGGTGGTCAACCCGGTCCGCCTGGGTGACGGCGCGGATCAGGTCGACGTCGACGCGCGGCTGCTGTTCGAGCTGGTGATCCCGCAGGGCGCACAGGTCATCGGCACCTACCTGGCCGACTTCTACGCGGGCACCCCGGCGGTGACCCGCAACGCCTTCGGCGCCGGCGACGGCTGGTACGTGGCCGCCGGGCTGGACCAGGCCGGGGTGTCCTGGGTGGTGCGGCAGGTGCTCGACCAGCACGACCTGCTCGGGCCCTACCCGGACGTACCGAACCTGGAGTCCGCCGTCCGAGTCGCGGCGGACGGGTCGCGGCTGCTGTTTCTGCTCAACCACCGCGCCGAGCCGGTCGAGGTGACCACCCGGAACGGCGGCGTCGACCTGCTCACCGGCGACCGTACGGCGGCCGGCGCTGCCCTGCGGCTGCCGGCGTACGGGGTTGTCGTGCTGGAGGAGGACCGGTGAACGCCGAAGAGTCGGTGGAGTTGGAGCAGCTGATGTTCGTCGAGGAGCCGATGGATGGTGACCAGCCGCGCGTGCATCCGGCCTGGTTGCCCCCGGAGGCGTTCCGGTCGCTCGGCGCGCGCCGCATCCTCCTGCACGGCGAGGGGTTGCTCGTCGACACCGTCCTCACCGAGGTGTCGCGCGCCTGTGCGCGCTACGGCGGACGGGTGTGGCACTCCCCGTCCTGGGACGTCGACGTCGACCTGGTGTTCGCCCTGCGCGACGCCGGTGAGCTGCCCAACCCGGCGGTGGAGGCGGCGCGCGCCGCCGGCGAGGCGGCGCTGGTCGAGCTGGGCGACGGCGGGACGCTCGGCGACGAGGGTTTCGTGTTGGCACGGGCCGGCGACGTGACAGCGGTGTTGGCCGACGCGCCGGCCGGCCTGCTGTACGGGCTCTTCCACGTGGTCCGGCTCTGCGCGGCGGCGTTCGACCCGGTCCGGCCCCCGGAGCGGCACCGGCCGACGCTGCGCCGACGCATGCTGAACCACTGGGACAACGTGGCCGTGCACCCGGTGATGGGCCAGGTCGAACGGGGGTACGCGGGCGGTTCGATCTTCTGGCAGGACGGCCGTCCGCGCGGCGACCTGGCCCGGGTGCGGGAGTACGGACGGCTGCTGGCGTCCTGCGGGGTCAACGCGATCTCGGTGAACAACGTCAACGTGGCCGGCACGGAGGCGCTGCTGCTCACCGAACGGCTCGGCGACGTGGCCGAGATCGCCGACGTGCTGCGCCCGTACGGCATCCGGGTGCACCTGTCGGTCAGCTTCGCCGCACCGGTGGTCCTCGGTGGCCTGCCGACCGCCGATCCCCTGGACGAGACCGTGCGGGTCTGGTGGGCCGCGACCACCCGGCGGGTGTACGACCGCATCCCGGACTTCGGCGGTTACCTGGTGAAGGCCGACTCGGAGGGGCAACCCGGCCCGTTCACCTACGGCCGGGACCACGCCGACGGGGCGAACCTGCTGGCCGAGGCGCTCGCCCCGCACGGGGGAGTGGTGCACTGGCGGGCGTTCGTCTACAACCACCACCAGGACTGGCGGGACAGGTCCACCGACCGGGCTCGGGCCGCGTACGACCACTTCGCCCCGCTCGACGGGCGGTTCCGCACCAACGTGGTCGTCCAGGTGAAGTTCGGCCCGGTGGACTTCCAGACGCGCGAGCCGGTCTCACCGGTGCTGGCCGCGATGCCGGCGACCCGGCTGGCGGTGGAGTTGCAGGTAACCCAGGAGTACACGGGCCAACAGCGGCACGTCTGCCACCTGGGCCCGTGGTGGAGTGAGGTGCTGCGTTTCGCCCCCTGGGGGCCGGGTGGACGGACGATCGCCGACGTGGTCACCGGGGAGTCGGCGGCGGGCGGCGGGATCGTCGCGGTCGCCAACGTCGGCGACGACCCCTTCTGGACCGGGCATCCGTTGGCACAGGCCAACCTGTACACGTTCGGCCGGCTGGCCTGGGACCCTCGGCGGGACCCGACGGCGATCCTCGACGAGTGGATCACGCTGACCTTTCCGCCGTCGGCGACCGCCGACGCGGAGCTGGTACGGCGGACCCTGCACGAGATCATGGACGACTCGTGGCGCACCTACGAGCGCTACACCGCCCCGCTGGGCGTCGGGTTCATGGTCAACCCCGGCGACCACTACGGCCCCGGCGTCGACGGGTACGAGTACACGCGGTGGGGCACCTACCACTTCGCTGACCGGGATGGCGTCGGCGTGGACCGCAGCCGCGCGTCGGGCACCGGCTTCACCGGCCAGTACCCGCCGTACTGGGCCCAGGTGTACGAGTCACCCGAGAGCTGCCCCGACGAGCTGCTGCTCTTCTTCCACCACGTGCCGTACGGGCATGTGCTGCACAGCGGCTCGACAGTCATCCAACACATCTACGACACCCACTTCGCGGGGGTCGAGGAGGTGACGGCGATGCGGCGGAAGTGGCAGGCGTTGACCGGCATGATCGACCCGAGCGTCTACGAGCGGGTCGCCGAACGCCTCGACGAGCAGGTGCGCTCTGCCACCGAGTGGCGCGACCAGATCAACACGTACTTCTTCCGCAAGTCCGGGGTGCCGGACGAGCGAGGGCGGGACATCTACTGAGCGGCGGTGAGGCGCGGCCCGGCCTTCCGGTCGGGCCGCCCTCGTGCCGTACGCCCAGCGGCCTGGCAGGTTCCGAAAACGTCCCGATAATTTATCGCCACTGATCCCCGCTGACCATGCCCGTCGATGCCGATTGCTGCGCAGGTGACCGCCGGAACCGTTGCGGCGAAAGGTTTCCGGAAGTATTGACAATCGAGTGTGCTCGATTGAAGCTGACATGGTCACGCGAGCCGCGGTCAAGGTCGGGCGAAGGGCAGTCCTCGACTTAAGTCCCCTTCCACGCGCCTTTTTCGCAAGGGATCGCGACGATGACACTGAAGACGAGAATGCTTGGCGTCGTCATGGCGGCCGTGACACTGGCCGCCGCCGCTCTGACGTTCGCCACCCCCGCGTCGGCGGCGACGCTCACGCAGGTGACCAACTTCGGCACCAACCCCACCAACCTGCAGATGCACCTGTACGTCCCGGACCGGGTGGCGACCCGACCGGCGATCCTGCTGGCGATGCACTACTGCACCGGGACGGGCCCCGCGTTCCACTCGGGCACCCAGTACGCATCCCTCGCGGACCGGTACGGGTTCATCGTGATCTACCCGTCGGCCACCCGTTCTAGCAAGTGCTGGGACGTCTACTCGCCGCAGGCGTTACGCCGTGGCGGCGGCAGCGACCCGGTCGGGCTCATGTCGATGGTCGACTACGTGCGGCAGCGCTACTCGGCCGACCCCGCGCGGATCTTCGCCACCGGCACCTCCTCGGGCGCGATGATGACCAACGTCATGCTGGGCGTCTACCCGGACGTGTTCGCGGCGGGCGCCTCGTTCGCCGGGGTGCCGTTCGCCTGTTTCGCCACCGGCGGCACCTCGGAGTGGAACAGCGAGTGCGCCAACGGGCAGCTCATCCGCACCGCGCAGCAGTGGGGTGACCTGGTCCGGGAGGCGTACCCCGGCTACACCGGCCAGCGGCCCCGGATGCAGATCTGGCACGGCACCAACGATGAGACGCTGCGCTACCCGAACTTCGGTGAGCAGGTCAAGCAGTGGACCAACGTGCACGGGCTGAGTCAGACCCCGACGTACACCGATTCCCCGCAGTCCGGCTACACCCGCACCCGGTACGGCAGCAGCGGCCCGATGGCGCCGGTCGAGGCGATCAGCATGCAGGGTGTCACGCACAACCTGCCGGTCGACGCCGCGCAGGTGATCCGCTTCTTCGGGTTGGACGGCACCGCGCCGCCGACGACCCCGCCCCCGACCACGCCGCCCCCGACCACGCCGCCCCCGACGACGCCGCCCCCGACGACGCCGCCGCCAACCGGCGGTCCCTGCCGGGTCGGCTACACGGTCAACGCCTGGAACAGCGGTCTCACCGCGAGTGTCGCCATCACCAACACCGGTGCCACCGCCGTGAACGGCTGGGCGCTGACCTTCACGCTGCCCACCGGGCAGCGCATCACCAGCGGCTGGAACGCCCAGTACGCCCCGGCGAGCGGTGCGGTGACCGCCCGCAACGTCTCCTACAACAACACCATCGCCCCGAACGCGTCGGTCGAGATCGGCTTCCAGGCCACGCACGAGGGCGGCACCGGCAAGCCCACCTCGTTCGCCCTCAACGGTGCCGCCTGTTCGGTGTCCTGAAATCCCTTTCCACCCCACCACCCCAAAGAGGAGTCACAGGATGAGAAACGCGAGATGGAAGGCGGCATCGAGAGCCGCCATCGCGCTGACCGGCGCGGGCGCCCTCGTCGCCGGCATGGCGCTGTTCCTGACGGCGCCGGCCGCCGCCGGGACGACGCTCGGCGCGTCCGCCGCCGAGAAGGGTCGCTACTTCGGCACGGCGGTGGCCGCGTACAAGCTCTCCGACAGCGCGTACACCACGATCTTGAACCGTGAGTTCAACTCGGTGACGCCCGAGAACGAGATGAAGATCGACGCGACGGAGCCGCAGCAGGGTCGGTTCAGTTATTCGGCCGCGGACCAGATCGTCAGCCACGCGCGCAGCCGAGGGATGAGCGTGCGGGGTCACACCCTGGCGTGGCACTCGCAGCAGCCGCCGTGGATGGAGAGCATGAGCGGCAGCGCACTGCGGCAGGCCATGCTCAACCACGTGACGCAGGTGGCCACCCACTTCCGGGGTCAGGTCGTGGCGTGGGACGTGGTGAACGAGGCGTTCGCCGACGGCAGCTCCGGAGGCCGCCGCGACTCCAACCTGCAGCGCACCGGCAACGACTGGATCGAGGCGGCGTTCCGGGCTGCGGACGCGGCGGATCCGAACGCGAAGCTCTGCTACAACGACTACAACACCGACAACTGGACGCACGCCAAGACCCAGGGCGTCTACAACATGGTGCGGGACTTCAAGGCCCGTGGCGTGCCGATCGACTGCGTGGGGTTCCAGTCGCACTTCAACAACGAGTCCCCGTATGTGAGCAACTACCGCACCACGCTGTCGAGCTTCGCGGCACTCGGCGTCGATGTGCAGATCACCGAGTTGGACATCCAGGGCGCTTCGGCGGCAACCTACCGCAGTGTGGTCGAGGACTGCCTGGCCGTGGCCCGCTGTAACGGCATCACGGTGTGGGGCATCCGGGACAGCGATTCGTGGCGGGCGTCGCAGACCCCGTTGCTGTTCAACAGCAACGGCTCGAAGAAGCCCGCGTACGACGCGGTCCTCGCCGCGTTGAACAACGGCACCACGCCCACCGACCCGCCCACGGACCCGCCGACCGATCCGCCGACCGACCCGCCCACGACTCCGCCCCCGGGCCCGGGTGGCTGCACGGCGACGGTGTCGGTGAACCAGTGGACGGGTGGCTTCGTGGCCACGGTGAAGGTGACGGCCGGCTCGTCGGCCATCAACGGTTGGACGGTCACCATCGGTCTGCCGTCCGGCGCGACGGTCACCAACGCGTGGAACGCCAACCGCAGCGGTAGCAGCGGCACGACGAACTGGACGAACGTGGCGTACAACGGCCAGGTCGGCGCCGGACAATCCACCGAGTACGGCTTCCAGGCCAACGGCACCGCCGGCAGCCTCAGCCCCACCTGCTCAGCCAGCTGAACCCCACCGGCCGGTGCGGAGGCCCCGCGCCCCGCACCGGCCCCACCCTCGGCCTCGTTGATCAAGAGGTTTGCGTCATCCTGCCTGGCGTGTCATGACGCAAACCTCTTGATCACCGGGGTCGCGAGCGCGCTCGCATCCGCTCCCAACGCCAACGACGATTGGGGTCAGCCCGCCGTACGAACGGCAGCCTGACCCACACCGTGAACGTTCGTGGTCAGAGCACTAGCAGGGCTTGGCGTACCAGTACGGGTCGAACTCCACCCAGCTTGCGCCGGCTCCCTCGACGAAGCCGTGGGCTTCATTGCCGTACTGGTCCAGCAGATAGGCCCAGTAGCTCGGAGTCTGGTTGTTGTAGACGGACCCCCAGCCGTTCCAGTTGAACAGCGCGTAGTTGCCACAGGCGTAGATCACGAACATGCGGCCGCGGAAATCGCCCTCGGTGTAGAGGCACAGGGCGGTGTAGGGGCAGGAGCCAGCGGCCTGCGAGGAGATCCCGGAAACGCTTGCGTTGTTGTTGTCGTCGGGGCCGGCCTGGATGGCCTGTGCGGAGATTCCGGCAACGCTCGCGCGATTGCTGTCGTCGGGGTTGGCGTGGGCGGCCGAGGGCACCGTGAGGGTGGCGACGACAGCGGCGAGTGCGGCGATGAGGAACAGCCGTGGTTTCATGCGACTACAGTGATCGACATATGACACTGCGTCAATACATTCGATCTGTGGGGAAAATAACGCATGCGTCCCGTTCTCGTGCCACGGTGCCGGGGAGACGGTGGAAGCCTCGCCACCTTCCCAAGCCGCCGCGCCCGCACCGGGTCAGCCAACGCACTAGCCGTCGATGCGGGTGATGTTGCGGATCTTGTTGGACGCGTCCAGGGCGGCGACCTTGTACGCCTCGGCCAGCGTCGGGTAGTTGAACACCGCGTCGACCAGGTAGTCGATAGTGCCGCCGCAGCCCATCACCGCCTGACCGATGTGGACGATCTCGGTGGCGGCGGTGCCGAACACGTGCACCCCGAGCAGTCGACCGTCGTCGGGGGAGACGAGCAGCTTGAGCATGCCGTACGAGTCGCCCACGATCTGACCCCGGGCCAACTCCCGGTACCGGGCGATGCCCACCTCGAACGGCGTCGAGCTCTCGGTGAGCTGCGCCTCGGTCTGCCCGACGAAGCTGATCTCCGGAATCGTGTAGATGCCGATCGGTTGCAGACCGTGCATCTCCCGGATCGGTTCACCGCAGGCGTGTTGCGCGGCCAACCGGCCCTGCTCCATCGAGGTGGACGCGAGCGCGGGAAAGCCGATCACGTCGCCGACGGCGTAGATGTTGTCCACCGTGGTGCGGTAGTTGGCGTCCACCTTGATCCGGCCGCGCCGGTCCGCCTCCAGCCCGGCCGCCTCCAACGCCAGGTCGTCGGTCTGGCCCTGTCGCCCAGCCGAGTACATCACCGTGTCGGCGACGATCTTCTTGCCGCTCTTGAGGATGCACAACGCCGCTGTCTGGTGCTTCTCCACGGCGGCGACCTCCTCACCGAAGCGGAACGCCACGGACAGGTCACGAAGGTGGTACTTGAGTGACTCGACGACCTCGTCGTCGCAGAAATCCAACATCCGCTCGCGGCGTTCCACCACGGTCACCTTGGTGCCGAGCGCGGCGAACATTGAGGCGTACTCCATGCCGATCACGCCGGCGCCGACCACGACCATGCTGCGGGGTACGGCCTGAAGGTTGATGACGCCGTCGGAGTCCACGATCGTCCGGTCGTCGAAGTCGACGCTGTCCGGGCGGGCCGGGCGGGTGCCCGCGGCGATGACGACCTTGTCGAAGGTCACCTTGGACTCGCGGCCGGAGCCACCGTCGACCCAGATCGAGTGCGCGTCGGCGAAACGCCCGGTGCCGGTGATCATCGCGACCCGGTTGCGGGCCAGTTGGTTGCGGATGACGTCGGTCTGCCGCGTGATGACGTGCTGGGTCCGGGCGGCCAGATCGCTGACCGTGATCTCCTCCTTGACCCGGTAGCTGCTGCCGTACAGGTCCCGCTGGCTCAGGCCGGTCAGGTAGAGCACGGCCTCGCGCAGGGTCTTGGAGGGGACGGTGCCGGTGTTGATGCACACCCCACCGATCATGTCGCGGCGGTCCACGATGCCGACCCGCCTGCCGAGCTTGGCGGCGGCGATCGCGGCCTTCTGACCGCTGGGTCCGGAGCCCAGCACCAACAGGTCGTAGTCATACACAGGCGTTAGCGTCGCAAGATGTCGTGGCCGGCGCCAGACCCCGGAGTCGAGCGTTATTCGTCTGCCACCGTGCAGAGGCCGCCGTTCAGCGTGATCTCCTCCGGCAGTTGCGTGCCGGTGGCGACGAGCCCCAGCGACACGGTGCCGCCCGGCGGGATCACCGCGTTGCGGCCGGTGTTGCCCACCCGGAGGTAGCTGTTGTTGAGGCGGTCGACGACCTTCGCGCCCCAGATGCCCTGGACCTGCTGGCTGGCCCAGAATCGCCACGTCATCGTCCACCCGTCGACCGCCGTCGAGCCGGTGTTCTCGACGACGAGGTGGGCCACGAAGCCGTCCGGCCACTGCCGCACGACGGATCGGACCGTGCAGGTCGGCGGTGGCGGCAGGGTGGTCACGGTGACCGGCGCGGACAGGGGGGACAGGTGTCCGACCTCGTCGCGGGCCTGCACCACGAAGGTGTACGTGGTGTTCGGCGTCAGCCCGCTGATCTGGGCACTGTTCACGGGCGGGTACTGGTACACCTCACGGACCCGGGTGAGAGTGCCGCCGGCGTCGACCCGGAACACCTCGTACCTGTCGAGCGCGACGTTCTCCACCGAGTGCGCCCACCGCAGCCGGACCACCGTGGCGGCGACGTCGTACGCCACCGGTTGACCCGGCGCGCTCGGCGGTTGGTCGTCCCCCGGTGGCATGGTCAGCCGCAGGGTCGGGTTCGACAGCGAGCTGTTGCCGGCCGCGTCCAGAGCCCACACCGAGAAGGTGTACGTGCGCGAGGGCCGCAGGTCGGTGATCCGGATGCTGTTGGTGTCGGTCGAATACTGGGCGCCGAAATCCTCGAATCGCGCGCCGACCGGGTAGCGGACCACCCCCACGTTGTCGGTCGAGGCGGCCCAGGTCAGCTCGACCCAGGTGGTGTCGATGGCGACGACCGTAATCGGGCCGGGAGCGGTGGGGCGTTCGGTGTCGGCGGCGGCGTGCGCCGGGGTCGCGCCCGCCGCGACCAGGGCCACCACCAGCGCGCCGGCGGCCAGCGCGGCGGCCGTGGAACGGATTCTGCGGAACGGATGATTGGGCACGGTGATGACCTCACTTCCGGTTGACCGCAGCGGACCAGTAATTGACTGCCATTGATGTTAGGGCAGTGCCGGTCGCACCGTTGTCCCGTCAGCCGACGAGGCGGCGTTCCCAGGCCCAGGCGGCGATCTCGACCCGGTTGCGGGCCTTGAGTTTCATCTGCACGCTGGCCAGGTGGGTCTTGACCGTGCCCACGGCGATGAAGAGCTGGGTGGCGATCTCGGCGTTGGTCAGGCCCCGGGCGACGAGCTTCACCACGTCGAGTTCCCGTGGCGACAGGCCACCCTCGTCGCGGGCCGGAGCCGGCGAGCTGAGGTGCTCCAACAGCCGTACCGTGATCGAGGGACTGATCAGCGCGTCGCCGGACACGGCCGCGCGGACCGCCTCCACCAGCAGGGCCGGGCCGGAGTCCTTGAGCAGGAAGCCGCACGCGCCGTTGGAGAGCGCGGTGTGCACGTACTCGTCGAGGTCGAAGGTTGTCACGACGACCACCCGTATAGGTTCGGCGACGCCCGGCGCCGCGAGCAGCCGTAGTGCCTCGAGACCGTCGAGGCGGGGCATCCGGATGTCCAGGAGCACCACGTCCGGGCGCAGTCGTCGAGCCAGTTCGACGGCCTGGACGCCGTCGGCGGCCTCGCCGATCACCTCCATGTCCGACTGGGCGCCGATGATCATGCCGAAGCCGGTCCGGACCATGGCCTGGTCGTCGGCGATCAGCACCCGGATCACCGCGCCACCGCCACCCGGAGCGGGAACGCCGCGTCGAGCACCCAACCGCCGGCGGCGCCGGGCCCGGCGGTGATCGTGCCGCCGAGGGCGCGTACCCGCTCGGTGAGGCCGATCAGGCCGAAGCCGTGCCCCCGGGCCGGCGCGGTGCGCGGCGACGCGCCGTCGTCGGCGACCCGGACCAGCAACCAGTCCGGGGTACGCCGCACGGCCACGTCCACCGACCGTGCGTCCGGCGCGTGCTGGCGGGTGTTGGTCAGCCCCTCCATCACCACCCGGTACGCCGACGTCGAGACCTCCACCGGCAGTCCGTTCAGGTCGCCGTCGACGTGCAGTCGTGCCGGCGCGTTCGCCGCGCCGTTGAACCCGGTCAGCAGCGGCTCCAGCTCGGTCACCCCGGCCAGCGGGGCCAGCGGCGCGTCCGGCGGGGCGTCCGGGTTGCGCAGGATCCCGACCATCCGCCGCATCGAGGCCATCGTCTCCGCACCGGCCCGCTCGATCTGCTCCAGAGCGACGATCACCCGTTGCGGGTCCTGCTCGGCGACGAACCGGGCGCCCTGTGCCTGCACCACGATGCCGGTGACGTGGTGGGCGATGAAGTCGTGCAGATCCCGGGCGAACTCGGCACGCTGCTCGGCCCGGACCAGCGCGATGGCCCGCTCCCGGCCGGCGGCCACGATGCGCAGGTAGAGCCCCACCCCGGCGGCGCCGGCCGCGGCGATCACCTGGAGCAGACCGAAGATCACCAGCAGGCTCTCGGTGCCGACGCGCAGCGGTAACGCGGCCACGGCGAGCCCGGCGGCCACCGCCGCCCACGGGGCGAGCCGCGGCGCGCCCCAGCGGGCCACCACGAAGACCACCCCGATCAGCCCCGCCGACTCGGCGAGCCCCCAGCTGCCGCTGATCAGATAGCTGCCGTCGAAGAGGACCAGGACAGCCGCCGTCACGGCCAGTGAGGCGCAGGCGAGCACCAGCGCGGCCAGCGGCAGCACCCGCGAACCCAGCCGGTGCACCGGCAGCCAGAGCGGCACTGTCGCCACCGCGAGCCCCATCCGCACCACCAGGAGCAGGAGAGCGGCCAGGCTCTCCGGTGCGCCGAACCGCAGGTCGAAGAGAGCGAGCAGCCCCATGGCCACCAGCCCGGCGGCCTGGGCCAGGCGTACCCACCAGCGTCGAAGATCCGGCGTGCTCATGGTGACCCAGCGTAGCCAGCCGGGCGGAGGTGGCGGATCGGCCGAAAGGCAGACCCGGCGTCGGCGATACCCGGCTCCGGGCCGATGCGCCCACCCGCCGGTGGCGGCGAGTCTTTCCGGGTCACCACGCAGCAACTGGAGGAACGATGACAACCCACGCCCCGCCGGAGACCAGCCACGCCGCGGTCGCCGCGGTCGACCTGGTGAAGGTGTACGGCAGCGGCGACACCGCCGTCCGTGCCCTGGACGGGGTCTCGGTCGGCTTCGGCCGAGCCGAGTTCACCGCGATCATGGGCTCGTCCGGGTCCGGCAAGTCGACCCTGATGCACTGCCTCGCCGGCCTCGACACGGCCACCTCCGGTCGCGTCCTGCTCGGCGGCACCGAGCTGACCGGCCAGTCGGACCGGACGCTGACCCGGGTACGCCGGGAGCGGGTCGGGTTCGTCTTCCAGTCCTTCAACCTGCTGCCGCAACTCACCGCGGCGCAGAACATCACGCTGCCACTGGACCTCGCCGGTCGGCAGCCCGACGCCGAACTCCTCGCGCACCTGGTGCGGGTACTGGGCCTCGGCGACCGCCTGAACCACCGGCCCAGCGAGCTGTCCGGCGGCCAGCAACAGCGGGCGGCGCTGGCCCGGGCGCTGGTGGCACGACCCGAGGTGGTCTTCGCCGACGAGCCGACCGGCAACCTCGACTCCCGCTCCGGCGCGGAGGTGCTCACCATCCTGCGCGACTCGGTACGCGACCTCGGCCAGACCGTCGTCATGGTCACCCACGACCCGATCGCCGCCGCGTACGCCGACCGGGTGGTGCTGCTCGCCGACGGGCGGCTGGCCGGCGAGATCGACAAGCCGGACCAGGTGTCGGTCACCGACGCCCTGCGTGAGCTGGCGGCCCGCCGATGAGAGCGACAGTCCTGCGTACCCAGACGACCGCCGCGGCCCGGCGGCCCGGCCGGCTGATCCTGACCGGCCTGGCGATCCTGGTCGCGTCGTTCGTCGTCTTCGGCACCGTGCTGGTGCAGCAGATCACCGAACGGACCGTGCGGGACAACCTCAGCGGCACCCCGGCCGTCACCGACCTGGTGATCGGCAGCGTCGACGCGCCGCCACCCACCGTCGCGGACGTGCGGCAGATCCGGGCTGTGCCCGGTGTCGCCGAGGCGGTGGCCCGGGTCTCGACCGGGGTCTCCGTCGGCGAGGGGTACCTCAACCTCCAGTCCGATCCGGGCACCGGCCCGCTGACCACGGTCCGGGTGATCGAGGGCAGCTACCCGGACCAGCCCGGCGAGATCGCGATCACGCCGCGTACCGCCGAACGGCTCGGGCTCTCGGTCGGGACCACCACCAGTGGTATGGGCGGTGAACTCACCGCGCCCGCCCCACTCACCGTGACCGGCGTGGTGGACACCGCCGCCGACGCCGGCTACGACGCGTACGCCCCGGACAGCGCCGTGATCGCCTGGGCGCACCTGACGACGGTGGAGCGCGTCGACGTGCGGGTGGGCCCCGGCACCTCGACGGAGGTCGTCCGGCAACGGGTGACGGCGGCGGTCGCCGGCCAGCCGATCCGCTCCGGCGCCGAGGTGCGCGAGGCCGAGGCCAACGCGGCGGCCGAACAGGTCGGGAAACTCTTCATCCTGGTCGGCGTGTTCGTCTCCATCGCGGTCGTCGCGGCGGCTCTGGTGGTCACCTCGACCTTCCGCATCGTCTTCGCCCAGCGGATGCGGCAGCTCGCGCTGCTGCGGGCGGTCGGCGCGAGTCGGGGCACCCTGGTGGCGGCCCTGACCGCCGAGGGAGCCCTGACCGGGCTGGTCGCCGGCGTCGTCGGGGTCGCCAGCGCCCTCACCCTCGGGTACGCCCTGCCGGCCATCTTGCGCGCCACCGGCCACGCGGTCTCCTCACCGGGCCTGCCGCTGGCGGCGGCGGTCACGGTGGTGATCGGTGCCGTCGTGATCACCGTGCTGGCCGTGCTGGCACCGGCGCTCTCGGCCGCCCGGGTCTCCCCGCTGGAGGCACTGCGGGCGGCGAGCGTCACCGCCGGCCGGCGCGGCATCGGGGTGCTGCGTCTGGTCTTCGGGCTGCTCCTGGCCGTCGGCGCGATCCTCGCGGCGGTCGCGACGATCAGCCAGTTGCCGAAGCCGGACCAGTCGAACTACGACCCGTCGATGCCACTGCTCCTGCTGGTCGGGTCCGGCGCGCTGGCGTTCTTCGCGCTGGTGGCCCTCGGCCCGTTGCTGGTGCGCCCGGTGCTGGCCGTGGTGGGTTGGCCGCTGCGCCAGCTCGGGCCGCTCGGACGGATGTCGGTCGGCGGCATCGGCGGGGCGCCGCGCCGGGCCGCCGCGGTCTCCGTCGTGGTCGCGCTGGGCGTGACCCTGATCTCCGGGGTGGTCATCGGCGGCGCGTCGCTGCAGATCCTCGCCGACCGCGAGATGGCGCTCTCGGCCCCGACCGACTTCGAGGTCACCAGCAACGGCGGGACGCTCCCGCCGGCTGTCGTGACCCGGGCCGAGGCGGCGCGCGGCGCGCTGGCCCGGGTGGTGCCGTACCGGTTGGTCGACGACGCCCGGCTGCTGCGCGGCGTCGACAAGCTCGGCAACGTCGAGTCCGGTTACCCGGCCAGCGACCTGGACCTGGCGGCGTTGCCGAGCACCGGTGACCTGGACGTGGCGCAGGGCAGCCTGGCCGATCGTGGCCCCGGCCGGATCGTGCTCAACAGCTGGGTCGCGCGGGACGCGGGTCTGCGGGCCGGCGACACGGTCACGCTCGCCGTCGCCACCGGCAGGGTAGACGTGCGGGTGGCCGCGGTCCTGCCCGGTGACGGGCCGCTGCACGCGGGCATCCTCGCCGATCCGGCCGACCTGGACCGGCTCGGCGTGCCGGCCGCGTACACCGGTCTGCTGGCCGACGCGGCCGGTGCCGGCGAGGACGGTCGCACCGCGGGCGTGCGGGCGCTGCGGCAGGCGATCGGGGGCAGCGACGGGGTGGGCCTCGCGGTCCTCGCCGACGAACGGGACCGCAACGACGCGTTGGTGCGCACCCTGGTCTGGATCGCGGTCGGTCTGGTCAGCCTGACCGTGCTGATCGCGGTCGTCGGCGTGGGCTCCACGACCGCCCTCTCGGTGGTGGAGCGGGTACGCGAGTCCGGGTTGCTCCGGGCGATCGGGCTGTCCCGGACCGGCCTGCGCACCATGCTCACCGTCGAGTCCGGCCTGTACGGGGTGATCGGCGCGACCATCGGCCTGGTGCTCGGCATCCCGTACGCCTGGTTGGCGGTCCAGACCCTCGGCATCGAGGCGCCGCTGACCGCGCCGCTGCTGCCGCTGGCCGGGCTCTTCGTGGCCCTGGTCGTGCTGACCGCGTTGGCCGGGGTGCTGCCGGCCCGTCGGGCGTCGCGGGTCAGCCCGGTGGTGGCCCTGGGGGCCGACAACTGAGCACCGTCGTGGGGTGGCGCCGAACGTGCGGCGCCACCCCACGACGGCCTGGTCAGTTGGGATTGTTGGCGTGGGTCAGCGTCTCCCAGGCGACGAAGAGGTTGTTGGTTCCGGCCGGACGTTGTTGCAGCGTGAGGGTCTGGGTGTTGGTCATGACGTTGCCCAACCGGGTGCTCATCGCGTTGAAGCCGACCTCGGTGATCGGCCCGAGGCCCCGGGTGAGGCTGCCACCACAGAGCCAGGAGGGCGGCGCCTCGCCGAGCTGGTAGCGCGAGTGGAAGCCGAGTGCCTGACGCAGCCGCTCACCCACCTGTGGGTACAGGTCCCGTCCCTGGATCCGGGAGGTCTCCGCGACGTGCGAGATGGCGGAGATCCCGTACCCGGTGTGGACGAAGTCGCGGCAGGTCTCCTGGGCGAGGCCGGCGACGAAGGTGGACTGGCCCTGCCAGTAGCCGATGATCTCCGCGCTGGTGTCCAGGCCGCTGCCGGGCATCGTGTACGGCAACGCGCCGTCGCTGGGCAGGTAGACGAAGGCCCGGGTGCGGTTGAGGAAGCGGGTGGCTGCCGCGTCGTACACGGCCCGATCCTCTAGGAACACCGCGATGCCGACGGTGGCCTCCATCATGGTCAGTTCCCAGTTGCCGTTGCTGTTCGAGCCGTTGCGCACCATCGGCAGGTAGACGTTGCGCAGCATGGTGGCGAAGCGGTTGGCGTTGGGCCAACTCGTGTACGTGTACTTGATGATCTCGGCCGCCCGGGGCCAGACCGAGGCCGCCCAGCCGGTCTGCAGCGGGGCGTTGCTGCCGGTGTGCGCGGTGATGGTGGCCGACCACGCGTCCATGATCTGGATCGACTTCTGCGCGTACCGGGCATCCCCGGTGAAGTACCAGGCGAGCGCGTCGGTGTACGCCGCGATCGCGTCCTCCCGCTCGTCGGTGCAGCCGTTGTTCGGGTTGGAGTAGGAACCGCACTCGACCACCGAACGGGGCGCCGGGGTGCGCGACAGGGAGGCGTACCGGCTGCTCATCATCTGGTTGTAGGCCCCCGCCCACGGCTGCGCGCCGGCCTGCACCCGGCCCCGGACGAAGTCGAGCTGGCCTCGGCTGACAAGCACGCCGGGGTGGGTGAAACCACCCGAGGGCGGCGGTGTGGTGCCGCCGCCGGTGGGCAGCGCCCAGGTCTGGTTGGCGGTGCCGGTGCAGCTCCAGATCTGCAGCGGGGTGCCGTCGGCCGAGCTGGGGCCGGTCGCGTCGAGGCACTTGCCCGAGGTGGGGTTGACCAGTTGCCCGGCGCTGGGCGACCACTGCTGCGCTCCGGTGCCGTTGCAGTCGTAGATCTGCGCCCGGGCGCCGTTGGCGGTGCTGGCGGCGGCGATGTCCAGGCACTTGCCCAGCGCCCGGATCGTGCCGTCGTCGGCCACCGTCCACTGTTGCGCGGTGGAGCCGTTGCAGGTGAAGAGCTGCACAGGGGTGTTGTTGGCAGGGTTCGCGCCGGCCACGTCGACGCACTTGCCGCCGTACCCGGTGATGGCGCCGGTCGCGGCCGCCGTGGCGGGCGATGCGCCGACGACCAGGCCGGTCGGTACGGCGAGCAGGGCCGCGGCGAGCGCGGAGGTCAGTCTGGTGCGGGGGCGGCGGGGCACGAGCCCGGCCAATCGTCGCGCCATGTGGAGGTCCTTCCGGGCGGCGAAACAACTGTAAAGTGTGTTAATCATTACAGTCATACACACCGATATCAATGTCTTCGTCGCCACGGATGCCGTTACGGGTGCATGGGAACGCCCTTGAGTACCTTGTCCACCACGGTGCGCGGCGGGCCCACCAGGTCGAGCTTCTCCCGTCCGACCGCCTGGACGGCCGCGCCCGGGGCGTGATCTGTGGTCAGACGAGTTGGGCGCCGATGACGGAGAGCAGCCGCAGCTTCTCGTCGCTCGACGACCCGGGCACGGCGGTGAAGACCAACAGTGTCTGTGACTGGTCGGGGTCCACCAGCGTCTGGCAGTGCAGCTCCAACGCCCCGACCTCAGGGTGCACGAAATGCTTGGGCGGGCAGTAGCCGGCCGGCACCGGGTGCTCCCGCCACAGCTGCGCGAACTCCGGGCTCCTGGTCAGCAGGTCGTCGACGAGCGCGGCGGCCCGCGAGCCGCGCCCGTCCCGGGTGTACGCCGCGTGCAGGTGCGCCACGAGCAGGCGGCTCTGCGTCTGGTGGTCCTCCGCCGGGTGCAGCCGCCGCGCCGTCGGGTCGGTGAACCAGCGGTGGTGCGCGCTGCGCGCCAGCCCGGTGTACCGGGTCTCGTCACCGAGCAGGGCGACGGCCGGCGCGGTCTGCGCCAGGGTCTCGCCGAGGTGGTTCACGACCTGGGCCGGGGTGTCGTGCATCCGGTCGAGGATGCGCATCATGCCCGGGTTCACGTGGTCGGCCCGCACCGCGCGGTGCGGAACGGCGTGCCCGGCGAGCTGGAACAGGTGGTCCCGTTCGGCGAGGGAGAGCCGCAGGCCGCGAGCGAGGGCGGCGAGCATCTGGTCCGAGGGGTGCGGCCCGCGCTGCTGCTCCAACCGGCTGTAGTAGTCGGTGGACATCCCGCTCAACGTGGCGACTTCCTCGCGCCGTAGCCCTCCGGTGCGCCGACGCGGGCCCCGGGGCAACCCGACGTCCTCGGGCTGGAGCGCCTCGCGGCGGGTGCGCAGGAAGCTGGCGAGTTGGGCGCGGTCCACGGTGTCTCCGATCGGTGGGGCCGGCTGGGCCGGCACGTCGTATTCAACAGACAGGCCGGGCCGCGATGTTCCGCCGTCGGGTCCGGATCCTGGAGGGGACGGCCGCTGCACCGCACCTTTGCTCTGCTTCAGCCATGGCAACACCGGATGTCCGATATTCGGACGACGGGCGTTGCCTCCGTTGCAGCAGAGCAAAGGACGCAGCGGGTGCTGACGGGGCCTGGCCCTGGCCCTGGCCTGGCCCTGCGACACGGTTCGGGCCGGGCCAGGGCCGACTGTGCCCTCAGCGCTGGATGGACTTGGTCTCCAGGAACTCCTCCAGGCCAAGGCGGCCGAACTCGCGGCCGTTGCCGGAGTGCTTGTAGCCGCCGAACGGGGCGAGCGGGTTCCAGTGGCCGGCGTTCACGTCGACCTGGCCGACCCGCAGGCGCCTGGCGACCG
The DNA here is from genome assembly GCF_022229015.1 of Micromonospora foliorum. GTDB lineage: Bacteria > Actinomycetota > Actinomycetes > Mycobacteriales > Micromonosporaceae > Micromonospora > Micromonospora foliorum. The sequence goes on along the minus strand of NZ_JAKKFF010000090.1, from coordinate 1,044 downwards.
CGAGTGCGTGCTCCGGCTCGCCGAAGACGCCGCTGGTCAGGCCGTACAGCGTGCCGTTGGCGATGTCCACGGCCTCCTCATCGTCGGCGTAGGGGATGATCGTCAGCACCGGGCCGAAGATCTCCTCCTGGGCGATCGCCGAGGCCGGGTCGACGTCGGCGAAGATCGTCGGCTGGACGTAGGCCCCGACGGGCAGCCCCTCGGGCCGCTCCGGGCCGCCGAACACGAGCCGGGCGCCGTCGGCGATGCCCCGCTCGATGTAGCCGACGACCTTCTGTCGGTGGGTCTCGGACGCCATCGGGCCGATCCGGGTGGCCTCGTCGCCCGGGTCACCGACGGTGTACTGCTTCGCGGCCTCGACGGCCAACGCCACGACCTCGTCCTGACGGTCGGCGGGCACCAGCATCCGTGGCCACGCGCCGCAGACCTGACCGCCGTTGGAGAACGCCATCATGAGGCCCCGCTCGACCGCGGCGGGCAGGTCGGCGTCGTCGAGGATGATGTTCGCGCCCTTGCCACCCAGCTCCAGCGCGACCCGCTTGACGGTCGCCGCGGCCACCGCGGCGATGCGCTGCCCGGCGCGGGTGGAACCGGTGAACGAGATCATGTCGATGTCCGGGTGGGCGGAGATCGCCTCGCCGACGGTCGCGCCGGTGCCGTAGACGACGTTGAAGACACCCGCCGGTACGCCGGCCTCGGCGGCGACCTCGGCGAGGATGCGCGCGGTCAGCGGGGCGTTCTCGGACGGCTTGAAGACCATCGTGTTGCCGGCGAGCAGGGCCGGTGCCAGCTTGGACACGATCTGTTGGAGCGGGAAGTTCCACGGCGTGATCGCGCCCACCACACCGATCGGCTCGCGGACGATCAGCGAGTTGCCGACCTCCTCGGTCCAGGCGAAGTCGTCGGCCAGGCCGGCGATGGACTCGACCACCGCGGCCGGGAACGCGACCTGGGCGGTCCGGGACATACCGATCGGAGAGCCCATCTCGGCGGTGATGGCCTGGGCGATCTCCTCCGTGCGGGCGGCCAGGCCGGCGCCGAGGC
>NZ_JAKKFF010000009.1 GCF_022229015.1 Micromonospora foliorum | reverse complement strand
GTACTGTGGTTCGGACGGTGGCGTTGCCGATCTGCCAGCGCGGCGAGCAGCCCGAGCAGGGCCGTGCCGAGTTGGCCGGCGACCAGCGGCGTCCAGGCGCGTACCGGCAGGTTGGCCGCCCGGATCTCCAGACTGCCGGCGGTGCGCAGCGGCCCCACCAGCAGCACCAGCCCCAGCAGGACCAGCCCGGTGGCGACCAGCGCGAGGTTGAGCCCGTCGTCCAGCCGTCGGGAGTAGCCGACCAGGATCGCGGCGGCGATCAACGCGGTCTCCGCCACCAGGTCGGCGCTGGGCCGGATCCGCTGCTCGGCGGCCGCGGCGGCCAGCGCGGCCACGGCCAGCGCCAGCCCCCAGCCGGTGGCGCCGGTGAGCGCCAGCACGACAAAGGCGAGCACGGCCAACCCGGTGGTCAGGCACCGGGCAGCCAGTTTTCGGACCAGGTCGCCGCGCATGTCGCTCCGTTCGTGGTTCCGCAGGCGTCGGCGTCAGTTTGCGGACGTCGCGCCGGCCGGCGTCTCGACCCGACCCGACCCGGCCTGGGCCGGCACGCTCGGCGTGGGCCCGTCACCGGGTGCCCGGCGTACGTCGATCACCTGACCGGTCAGGTCGGAGATCAGCACGTCCAGCGACGACTGGGCGACGGCCTCCGCGGCGAGCAGGGTGTGCTCCGGCTCCTCGCCGAAGGCCCGCGTCCGCATCGGGGTGGCGGTGCGCTCCGGGTTGATGCAGTTGACGCGGACGCCGACGTCGGCCCACTCGTCGGCGAGCGCCTGGGTGAGGTTGACCAGGGCGGCCTTGGTGGCCGAGTAGAGCGCGTAGCGGGCCCGGCCCCGGGTGTAGGAGCTGGAGGTGTAGAGCAGCAGTTGGCCCTTGGTCTGCTGGAGGTACGGGAGGGCCTGGCGGGCGATGGTCACCGGGCCGACGAAGTTGACCTGGAGTAGCCGGTCCATGGTCTCCTCGTCCATCTCGGCGAGGGCGCCCTTCTCCAGGATGCCGGCGGTGACCACCACGTGGTCGATCCGGCCGGTGGCCTCGAAGGCGGTCGTCAGCGCGGCCGCGACGTCCTCGGCCCGCTCCACGTGGGTGCCGGTGCTGGAACGGCTGAACGGGAAGACCTGGGCGCCGTAGCGCCGGGCCAGCTCGGTCAACTCGTGGCCGATGCCGTAGCTGCCGCCGAACACCACGATGGTGCGGCCGGTCAGCTCCTCGCTGTAGCTGCGGTGGTCGGTCAGCCGGGGCGCCTGCGCCGCGGCGAGCTGGAAGAGCTTGTCCGCCAGGTGCACGTCGACCGGGTGGGTGACCTTGATGTTCTCGTCCGAACCGTCGATCACCTTGATCGGGGTGCCGGGGAGATAGCGCAGCACCACGCCGCAGTCGTCGGTGGCGGCGAAGTCCGGGTCGTCCTCGGCGATCCGGTACGCCGCCCGGATCGTGGGGGAGCGGAACGCCTGCGGGGTCTGGCCCCGGCGCAGCCGGGAGCGCACCGGGATGTCGGTGATGCAGTCGTTGTCGTCGACCTGGATGATCGTGTCCGCGGAGGGGATGGCCACGTCCACGGCGTCGTAGCTCCAGAGCGCGTTGACGCACTCGCGCACGATCCGGCCGCTGAGCAGCGGGCGCACCGCGTCGTGGAAGAGGATGTTGCAGTCTTCCGGGCCGACCGCGTCCAGGGCGATCCGGGTGGTGGCGTTGCGGGTGTCACCGCCCTCGATCACCTTGGTGACCTTGCGCAGGCCGGCCTTCTCGACGATCTGCCGGGCGTCCTCGACGTGGCCGGTCGCCATCAGCACGATGATCTCGTCGATCTCCGGTGCCGCCTCGAAGACCGCCAGGGTGTGCTCGATGATCGGCTTACCGGCGATCTTCAGCAGCTGCTTCGGGATGCCGAGGCCCAGCCGCGTCCCGGTGCCTCCGGCCAGAACCACCGCCACTGTCCGCGAGGGCCGCCACGGCGTCTGGGTCTCCGCTTCGGCGTCCGGGCCAGTGGTCTGGTCCTGCGTCATTGCCGGATCCTCACTCTCAGGGATGCGTTAACGGAAGGTTCCGCCCGAGCGGCGACGGAATGAACCTTAACGCGCGGACCGCGTCGCCCCAACGTGGGCGACGCGGTCCTCAGGTGCCGTGTCGATGCCGGACGTTCGCCGGAACTCTACTTGCTGTTCGCGTACGCCTCGTACGCCCGGATGACCTCGTCGGTGGGGCCATCCATCCGGATGACGCCCGATTCCAGCCAGATCGTCCGTTCGCAGGTGTCGCGGACGGAGGAGAGCTGGTGGCTGACCAGGAACACCGTTCCCGCGCCCTCCCGCAGCTCCCGAACCCGCTGCTCGCTGCGCTTGCGGAAGCCCTTGTCGCCGGTGGCGAGCGCCTCGTCGATGAGCAGCACGTCGTGCTTCTTGGCGGCGGCGATGGAGAACCGCAGCCGGGCCGCCATGCCGGACGAGTACGTGCGCATCGGCAGGCTGGCGAAGTCACCCCGCTCGTTGATCCCGGAGAAGTCGATGATCCCCGCGGCCTGCTTGGCCACGTCGTCGGGGTGCATGCCCATGGCCAGGCAGCCGAGGACGACGTTGCGTTCCCCGGAGAGGTCGTTGAGCAGGGCGGCGTTGACGCCCAGCAGCGACGGCTGCCCCTGGGTGTGGATGGCGCCCCGGTTGACCGGCAGCAGGCCGGCGATGGCCCGCAGGATGGTGGACTTGCCGGAGCCGTTGCTGCCGATCAGCCCGATCGCCTCGCCCCGGTACGCGGTGAAGGAGACACCCTTGACCGCGTGCACCTCCCGGACGTTCGGCGCGTGGGTGCGCTTGACCAGCCGGCGCAGCGCGGCCACCGGCGTGGTGCCACCGGCGGCGCCCTGGTGCACGCGGTAGATGATGTGCGCGTCGTCCACGACCACGGTCGGGATGCGCTCCTGCGTGCGGGTCATCGTCGCGCTCGCCTCGGGGGCGGCGTCGAAGTGCTCAACCACGGCCGTACTCCTGTTCGCCGCGCCAGAAGTAGATGAAACCGCCGATGCCGGCCACCAGCGCCCAACCGGCGCCGACCAGCCAGAGCTGGGTCAGCGACTCGTTGAGCAGCGGCGCCTCCTCCATCAGCGTGTACCGCGCAAGCTCGATGTAGACCAGCAGCGGGTTGTACTGCACCAGCGTCGTCGCCCAACCGGGTAGCCGCTCGAAGAGGCTGACGCTGTAGAGGACACCGGAGCCGTACATCCAGGTGCGCATGATGAACGGCATGACCTGCTTCAGGTCGCTCGACTTGGAGCCCAGCCGGGCCACCAGCAGCACCACGCCGGCGTTGAACACCGCCTGCAGCAGCAGCGCCGGCACCAGCAGCAACCACTCCCAGGTGAGCGGTTCGCCGGTGACCAGCACGATGCCGATCAGCACCACCATCGAGGCCAGCAGTTGCTGGAACTGCGTCATCGTCGTCGACAGCGGCAGGCTGGCCCGGGGGAAGTGCAGCGCCCGGATCAGCCCCAGGTTGCTGCTGATCGACTGGGTGCCGGCCAGGACCGCGCTCTGGGTGAAGTTGAAGATGAACAACCCGGTGGTCAGGTAGGCGATGAAGTTCGGGATGCTCTTCTGGTCGAGCACCACCCCGAAGATCAGGTAGTAGACCGCCGCGTTGGTCAGCGGGGTGAGCACCTGCCAGAGCTGACCCAGCTTGGCGTTGCTGTACGAGGCGACGAGCTTGGCATTGGCGTACGCGGCGATGAAGTGCCGGTAGGCCCATAGTCGGCGGCTGTACTCGACGAGGCTGGGGCGCTCACCGGCGACCCGTAGCCCGTGCCGAGCGGCCAGCTGCGCCTGGGTCAGGCCCGTGTCGGGGTCGACCAGCGCGGTGGTGGCCATGGAAATGGCGCTCCGATCTTTCGTGCAGACGGGGGTTGCTCGCGACGATCGAATCCTAGTGGGAAATTTGCGCGGGGCGCCGCCTCGTCGCTGCGAGGACAGTAGTCCGAAACACGTCGGGACGCAACCGTACCGTCGTTGCGCTAAGCTGTCCGGCGTGACCTGCGATAAGAGCCCTCGATGACGACCGAAAAGAGGCGGGCCCCGGCCGGCGCGGCGGTGCTGCGCGACGAGATCACCACGGCGATCCGCCGCGCGCTGATGCAGGAGCTGGCCGCGGTCGGCTACGGCCGGCTCTCCATCGAGGCGGTGGCCCGGCGGGCCGGCGTCAGCAAGACGGCGATCTACCGACGGTGGAGCTCGAAGCTCGACCTGGTGCTGGAGATCGTCGCCGCCGCGGCACACGGCAAGCTCCCCGCACTGGACACCGGCACGCTGCGCGGTGATCTCGCGCTGCTGTTCCAGGCGGTGGCCCACGCGCTCCGGCACCCACTGGCGTCGCAGATCATCCCGGACCTGCTGGCCGAGGCCGCCCGCAACCCCAGCATCGACGCGACCCTGCGTCAGGTGCTGCACGCCCGGCAGCAGGAGATCGGCGGTCGCCTGGTCACCCGTGCCGTGCAGCGTGGCGAACTGCCCGCCGACACCGAGTTGGACGCCGCCGTCGACCTCATCGTGGGTCCGCTCTACTGGCGACTCGCCATCGCCCGGCTCCCGCTCACCGACGGTTACCTCGACAACCTGGTCGAATCCGTGGCGGCCGGGCTCGGCGCCGACAGCGTGCTGCCGCGCCCCCGGGCGGCTCCGATCTCGGGCTGACCAGCCCCCGACACTCGGCCGCCGGCAGCAGCGGTCTCCCTGCCCGATTCCGCTACGCTGCCCCCTTGACACCCGGCCGTCACCGTGCCGATGCCCCTCATCCGCCTGACGAGTAAGGACGCCCGTGGCCAACGTCGACAGCATCGCCGTAGCGCCCGCCGAACCGGATCCGACGCCGCGGACCGGGCAGGCGCCCCGGCCCGCCAACGACCGCGCCGGGCTGTCCCGGGTACGCGCGCTGGTGGCCGTCGCCCCGGCGGTGCTCACCGACGGCGCCGTGATCGCGTTCGCGCTCTTCACCGTGCTCTACCACCTGGCCTTCCTGGGCGACCTGCGTCCGTCGGTCACCTTCCGGATCTGGCTGCTGGCCTGTGTGGTGCTCGCGGTCGTGGCCGTGCTGCGCGCCCGCCGCCGCGTCGGCACCCCGGCCGACAGCGCGCCGGCGGTTCGGGACGAGCCCGTCGGAGCACGCCCGGCGGCCGACCGCAGACTGCTGATCGGGGTTGTGGTCGCCGCCGCCGTGGCCGCCGTCTCCGCCGGTGTGGCCGGCAGCGACGGCAACCTCTC
>NZ_JAKKFF010000089.1 GCF_022229015.1 Micromonospora foliorum | reverse complement strand
AGGTCGAAGCGCACACCGGAGCGACCCGGCTCGGGCGTGCCGTCACCGGCGGCGATCACCGCGCTGCCCGGCGCGGCGGTCGGGGTGCTCGCGGCGGCCAACTCCTCGGCGAAGCCGGCCTCGGCCTGATCGGCCGTCTCGGCGGCGCGGACCAGCTTCAGCCGCAGCCAGGACCGTCGCGGCGACCCGGTGCCGGTGAACGCGTCGAACCGTTCCGCCACCGCGATGATCACACCGGGCACGTTCCAGGTCTTGCCCCACACCAACCGGACCAGTGGCGGTCGCAGCCAACCGTGCTCGGCGGTGGAGTTCTCCGCCAGCATCCACAACGGTCGGGTGAGCACCCGCACGTCGGTCGGCCGCAGTTGCGCCTCCACGAAGTCGACGTCGAAGAGCAGGTCCAGCACCAGCTCGGTACGGCCGCCGCCGGTGAAGACCAGCGGGTCGTCGGCCAGGCCGGACCCGGTGAGCTGACCACCGCCGGCACCCCGTTGGCGTACGCCGGCGAGCCGGGTCACCTGCACGGTCTCCGGGTTGAGCAGGCAGTCCACCCGAACGCCCGAGGAGTCGATGAGGAAGGCGACGCGTTCCATCAGTCGCCCGCCTGTTCCCGGTCCAGCCGGGTCAGCTGGGCGGTGTCCACTGCCGCGCCGGCGACCGACCACAGTGCGGTGTCGTCGGGCAGCGCCGGCCACGGGTCCAGCGCCGTCGCGTCGGCTCGGAACACCGGGCTCTCCGGCCCTCGCCCGCCGCCCGGATCGTGGTGCGCCGAGCCGATCCAGGCCACACCTGCGGGTCTCGCGACCTGGCCGTTGCGGTGTCCGGGTTGTTGTCCAGCTCGCTCGCCAGCCTGCTGCCCCGACCGTGCCCGATCGTCCGGAAGGGCCGGCCACAGGCCGCCACCAGTCACCGCCACGCCGCCACCAGTCACCGTCCCGCCGCCGGCTGACCCCCAGCCCGTGCCTGCCTCGCCCACAGCTGACCGCCCGTGCCGAGCCGCCGCCTGCTCCGGACTCGACCCGCCGACGTCGGCGGAGTCAGTCGTGGACCTTGGAAGGTAAGCGCCCCTGGAGGGGCCGAAATCTTCCAAGATCTCAGCGGGGGCGGTGTGGATTGGGGGGAGGGTTGGTTGCCCGAATCGGGGCAGCCGTCTCGTGTCGGCGGTCGGGGCGTCGTCCCGCGCCGGTCTTCTCGCGGCGACCCGCCGCAATGGCGGGCGCAGACGCCAACCGTCCAGCAGCCCGACCGGCGGACGTCGGTCCCCATCCGACGCGAGCGGTACCTCGGCGGTCATCGCGACCTCGGTGGCGTCGCTGCCGCCCCGTGGGCTGGCACCGCTGATGCCTGGGCTGCCGGACCGGTCGGCTGCGCTCGCTGTGAGCGCCGACCTCCCGGTACTGCCCGTCGAGTGCGACCCGTCCGGCCTTCCGCCCGCGGTCACCACATCCGGCCCCTCGACGCCGTACGCCGTGACCAGTGTTCCGTCGTCACCCGTGCCGTGCGTGGCGGACGCCGGGCGGCCACGCGCGTCGGGGTGCGCGGCCAGGTCAGGGCCGCTCATGTTGTTTGCACGGCCGGGCCCACCACCCCTGCCGGAGGCACGACGACCCACCGTGCCGGGGGCACGACGACCCACCGTGCCGGGGGCACGACGATCCATCGAGTCGGCGGGAAAGCCGGCGTCCTCCCCGGGCTGCGCCGGTCGGGCCACCGCGGTCCACCGGTCCGGACCGTCCTGATCGACCCGACCGGTCGATTGGTCCCGTCCGCCGTCCCGGGCTCCGGCCTCGGCGGTGCCGGTCGGGGACGGGTCCAGGTCGAGGTCGAGGTCGTGCAGCAGGCCGGGCGCGTGGGCGGCGACCAGGTCCAGCCAGTGCTGCGGAGGCTCCCCGAAACGGCGTGGTGTCGCCGAGGGCGTCTCCGACGGTGGCGGTGGGTGGCCGGGCTCGACCCGCCCGGCGAGGCGCTGCACCGCCCCGGCCGCCGAGCGCAGCCGGACGGCCAGCCAGCTACGCGGGCGTCGGCGCGGTGGCACCGCCGGTCTCCAGCTCCAGGCCCTCGTAGCGCAGGGTCAACGAGGCGATGGCGATCTCGTGGCTGAGGGTGTTGAGGTGCGCGCCGCGCCACCGGGTCGGCCAGGCGTCGATCAGGTTCCAGCGCAGCACCTCGGCCGTCCCGACCGAGTCGAGCAGCACCACGGAGACGTTGCGCCGGTTGAGGGTGCCCTGGGCGGTCGCGTTCACCCAGTCCCACAGCTCGCGGGAGGCGGTGAGGCCGAAGTGCAGCGTCACCGGCTCGTACTCGGCCTGACCGGGCACCATCCGCATCCGACCCAGGCCGTGCTCGCGGTACGGCTGCCCGGGGATGTTCACCTCCAGCCCGGTCATCTCGGTGAAGTGGCCGTTGGTGACGCCGTTGATGAGCAGCCGGAAGTTGTACGCCCGGTACGGGTCGACCGGGGCCCCGGGTTGCGGGGTGGCGGTGGTGGGCATGTCAGCCTCCGATCGTCTCGGTCTCGGTGCCGCCGGCCCACTGGCTCAGCTTGAACACCACGAACTCGGCGGGCTTGACGACCGCGATGCCGATGTGGGCGATCACCATGCCCGCGTCGCGGACGTCCGGCGGGTTGGTCTCCTCGTCGCACTTGACGAAGAACGCCTCCTCCGGGCTGCGGCCCAGCAGCGCGCCGTCCCGCCACACGCGGGTGAGGAACGCCCCGATGTCGCGCCGGATCGAGCGCCAGAGGGTGAAGTCGTTGGGCTCGAACACCATCCACCGGGTGCCGTTGGCGATGGCCTGCTCGATGGCGATGCTGAGGCGTCGGACGTTGAGGTAGCGCCACTCGCTGGCCTCGGCGGCGAGCGTACGGGCGCCCCAGACGCGGATGCCCTCGCCGGCGAAGTAGCGGATCACGTTGACGCCCTTCGGGTTGAGCACGTCGTGTTCCGGTCGGGTGACCAGGTAGCCCAGGTCGACGGCGCCGCGCACGGGTTCGTTGGCCGGGGCCTTGTGCACGCCGCGCAGGGCGTCGGTGCGGGCCCAGATGCCGGCCAGGTGCCCGCTCGGCGGGGTGAGTTCCAACTCTCCGCTGATCGGGTCGCGGACCCGCAGCCAGGGGTAGTAGAACGCGCCGAACTCGGACTGTCGCGGCCGGTACGCGGCACCCTCGTGACCGCCCGAGCCGCCCGGCTGGGCCGCGCCGCCGCCGGGACCGCCGGCCGCGCCCGTACCCTCGGCGGGCTTGGGGGGTTTGCCGGAGGACGGCGTGGCCACCCGGGTCAACGCGGAGATGTCATCGATGTCCGGCGCAGGGTCGCAGATCGCGACCATGGTGCGGGTGCGCTCGGCCATGCTGAGCAGTGCCTCGTGGGACACCACGTCGTGGAAACCGGGCGCGGCGATGATGGAGATCTCGTCGACGGCCTCCAGCAGTTGCAGGCCGCCGCGCCGCTGCCCGGTGCCGGTGATCGCGCCACCCTCGCCGACGTTAACCACCCAGCAGCGGGCGCCCCCGTTGTCCAGGAAGCCGAACACCGCCCGGGCCAGCGGGGTGCTCTCCACCCGCTCCCCACCGGCGAAGAGCCGCAGGAACTCCGTCCAGTTGTTGACCGGCACCGCCCTGCCCAGGTGGGCGGAGCGGTCCGGGGCGACGCCGACGAAGGCGGCGATGCTGGTGCTCGCCGGCCCGATCGGTCGGGCGCCGCTGGGGACCTCCTCGACATAGATGCCGGGGGAGAAGTAACTGGGCATCGGTCCTCCTGTGCGGGTGGGTGTCAGTGGGTCGGTGGCGCGCAGACGATGACGATGTCGTCCTCGGCGGGGTCGACGTCGGCGGTGAGGACGAGCCCGCGTCCGGTCAGCCGCAGCCGGACCGGGCTCGGGTGCTCGGGGTCGTGCGGGACGCCGACGATCTGGAACCGGCCCTGTGGGTCGGTGCGGGTGGCGGACCCGGTGCCGGGCAGTTCGACCCGCATCGCGGCCAGTGGCTGGTCCTGGGGGCCGACCACCCGTCCACTGAGGTTGCGCACGTCGAGTTGCCGTAGCCGCAGTGGTTGCAGCACCGGCGGCGCGGCCGGAGTCGGGTGGTCCACCTGCGCCGCCACGTCGATCAGCAGCGCCGGCCGGGGCGCCGTGCCGAACGCCGTCCACAGTGGCGCGTCACCGGCCTCCAGCACGACCGGGTAAATCCCGTCGCTGGTCGCGGCGGTGAGCACCCGGTCCAGCCGGGGCAGCCCGGCCGGCCCGGTCACGCAGAGCAGGTGGCGGACCGTGAACCGGTACGGTTCGCGGACCGCGCCGCTGGAGCGGGTCTGCCGGGCCGGGCGGAGCTCCATCGGCCAGAGGGTGAGCCCGTCGGCGTCGTCACACGCACGGGGCGGGCCGACCGGGACGGGTTCCCCCGCCGCGCTGGTCACCCAGGCGACCAGTTCGGCGGTGGCGGTCTCGATCGGTCCGCGCCCGTGGGTGCTCATCGCGGCGGCGTCCCCTGGATCCGGTAGGCGATGGCCTCGTTCCAGACGTGCGGGTAGACGCCGATCTCGAAGTACCTGGTGAAGCGGTTGATCGGCGCGTTGGTGTGGTCGTGGTAGAGCAGCCACACCGGCGCGATGGTGAACAGGATGTAGTTGGCCAGGACGAGGGGGATGTAGAGCGGCCCGAGCAGGCGACCCTGGAAGATGTGCACGTCCTCGTGCCGTTGGATGCCCGAGCTGGAGCCGGCGCAGACGGTGCCGATGGTGGTGGCGTACCGGGGTGAGACCCCCTCCACCACACTGACCCGACCGCTGCCCAGTGACGTGGGCCGGTCCAGTGAGTGCCCGAAGATCAGGTGCACGGTCAGGTAGATGGCGCCGACGACCGTGTTGAGCAGACTCCAGGTGTGGTCGACGACGAAGAGGAAGATGCCGCGGGCGTCCGAGGCGTACACCCCGGCGGAGGCCACCGACCAGCCGAAGACCGCGCCGACCACCAGGCCCACGACGGCGCCGATCAGCAGCCCGATCGGGCCACCGGCGAGGAAGCCGAGCAGGGCGCCGAAGCCGACCTGGATGGCCGCGCTGAGAATTCCGAAGACCATGACGACACCCCTCAGACCCAGGAACGGAAGACTCGGGGCTCACGACCCTGCGCAACCTGGGTCGGCGACGGCTGGGTCGCCTGCCGGTTGCCGGGCGGGAACTGGTTGACGCCGAGCGCGGCGGAGAAGATGACAAGCGCGTTGAAGAACGCGATGACCCACTTCTCGCCGCCGGCGTCGTCGGCGAACGCCGCTGTCAGGTAGGACAGCAGCAGCGCGATGGCGATGGCGATCCACTTGCGGAGTTTGTCGCCGCTCGGGCCGATCAGCCCGCCGATGACGTTGGTGGCCAGCAGGGTGGCGGCGCTCGCGCCGGCGATGGTCCCCAGGGCTGCCCAGGTGAAGAGATCGTTCATGACGATCCCCCTTTTCTGCGATGGTGCGACCGGGATGTGGTGGTGGTGAGGTCCGGTGCCCCGCGGGGAGCACCGGGGCCGGTCGCCGTCGTGTCGGGGGCGGCCGGGGCCGGGCGTGGCCGGCTGAGCCGGCCACCAGATAAATCAGCCGGGCCCCGGGGCGCCGGCGGGCGGGCCCGGCGGTGGGGTCGGACCGGGCGCGGCCGGCGCCGCGGGATGACGGCGGCGCACCAGGAGTACGCCCACCGCGGCGAGCACGAGCAGGAGGAGGACTCCGCCGACGACCAGCAGCCAGGGGAACCCGCCGTCGTCCTTCTCGGCGGCGGCCGGCGAGGTGGACGGTCGAGGTGGCGCCTCGGCCACGGCCCGCAGTTCGGCCGGCTTCTCCTGGTTGGGATCTACCTTCCAACTGACCGAACGACCGTTGACGGTGCCATTGCTGTCGATCACCCGGCCGGGAAATGTCACCGAGATCTCGAACGACATGAGCTTGAGGAACGCCTGTTGGTTTTGTGGGTTCTGCTCGGCAACCTTTCCGCCATATTTCTTGGGATCGAGCGGCAGGGTGAAGCGGTACAGGTCCCCGTCCCTGACCAGTTTCACGCTCTCGGTGTCGAAACCGGCCAGCGGCGCCTTCCGGTAACTGATCTGCGAGCCGTAGAAAGTGTCGTCCTGGTAAAGGGTCTCCTCGCCCGCCGGTAGGGCCGGGATGTTCTGCCGCAACTCCGCGAAGGCCAGCGGGATGTTCTTGTTCCGGGCGGTCAGCACGGACTTCTGGGCCGTCAGCAGGAGCTGCCCGTCGACCGTGTCGTCGGCGTTGACGGTCAACCCCATGTTGAGTTGCATGCAGCCGCTCAGCGCGGCGAGAAGAAGGAGGCACACCGCGACGCGGAGTGCCCTACCGCGGTTGACTCTCCTGTTCATGGGCTCAGTGTGTGTGATCGCTTTCATCATCAGCAGTCAGCGATCGGTCACAACGAAGTCGCCGATTGTACCGGCGCACTGTCGCCTTTGATTAGCTCCGACGACGACCCGAATGACTATTCTGGAGCTTTGGGGCAACGACGGTTCCACGTCGGCCGTAGGCTGGTCCGATGAGAATTGTCGCGTGCGTCCTGCTGGTAGACCTCGACGGGCAGCTGCTGTTGCAACTGCGCGACGGCGACGCGACGCACCACCCGAACGTGTGGGGGCTGCCCGGCGGCCACGGCGAGCCGGGAGAGACGCCGGAGCAGACCGCCGAGCGGGAGCTGTGGGAGGAGACCGGCCTGCGGGCCGACGGGCCACTGCACCCGGTCGCCGTGCAAACGCTGCCCGAGCTAAATCGGGTGAAGCACTACTTCCTCGGCAGCACCCGGGCCCGGCAGGAGGACGTGGTGCTCGGCGAGGGCGCGGCGATGCTCTTCGTCCCCGGTGCCGAGGTGCTCGACGGTCGTCCCTGGACGCCGGGCACCGTGGAGGTGTTGACCGAGTTCCTCGCCTCGGCGGAGTACGCCGCCCTGGCCACCGGCCGGATCACCGGGCCGGCTCAGCCCGCCGGCGGTCGCCAGTCCGCGTAGCGGGCCATGCTGCGCAGGGCCACCCGGCCCGGGATGAGCCGCAACGCGATCGTCCGCATCGCGAAGGCGATCGGGTTGTGCAGCTGCTGTCCGAACCGCCCAGCGACGTAGGAGGCCCGGGCAACGGACTGACTGCGTGGTCGACGCTGCGCGTCGTACGCGGCCAGGGCGGCCGGCACCTCCTCGGCGCCGCCGGCGCAGACCGCGCCGAGCACCACCGCGTCCTCGATGGCCTGCCCCGCACCCTGCCCGAGGTTGGGTGTCATCGGGTGGGCGGCGTCGCCGAGCAGCGCCACCCGGCCCCGCACGTACGAGGGCAGCGGCTCGGGCAGGTAGTGGATGTCGTTGCGCAGCACGACGTCGGGTGGGGTCGCCGCGAGAAGCGCCGGGATGGGGTCGTGCCAGTCGCCGAAGCGCTCCCGCACGGCCGCCAGCTCGTCGGGGGCGTGGCCGCCGGGCGGGGCGTTCAGCGCGCCGTACCAGTAGAGCTGGCCGTCGCCGATCGGCACCATGCCGAACTCGGATCCCGGCCCCCACGTGATGGCGGCCGGGATCGGGTCGGGAAACGCGATGGCCGCTCGCCACGTCGTCGATCCCGCGTACACCGGGCCGGGGTGGTGTGGCCAGAGCTGGGCGCGGACCCGGCTGCGCAGGCCGTCGGCGCCGACCACCAGATCGGCGCTGAGGGTGTGCCCGCCGTCCGGCCCCTGGTAGCGCACCTCGGCGCGGTCCGGGCCGGACTCGACGTGCTCCACCGTGGCGTTGGTGTGCAGGGACGAGGCGGGCAGGGCCTCGCGCAGGGTGCGGTGCAGCGTGGCCCGGTGCACGCCGAGCGCCGTGGTGCCCAGCTGCCGGACCATCTCCGAGGCGTCCACCCGGGACAGCCACCGCCCGTGCCGGTTGCGGATCCCGCCGGGTGCCTCGCCGTGTCCACCCTGGCGCAGGGCCGGGCCGAGGCCGAGGGCGTCCACCCCGCGCACGGCGTTGGCCATCAGGCTCAGGCCGGCGCCGACCTCGCGCATCTCGGGGGCGCGCTCCAGCACGGTGACCCGCCATCCGTGCCGGTGCAGGGCCAGCGCCGCGCTCAACCCGCCGATGCCGCCGCCCACCACCACCGCGTGTGAGTCGTCCATGTCGATCCTCCTTCTACACCTGTAGAAGAGCGATACTACCTCCGGACCACTGGACGGAGGGACTGCCATGACGGCGCGGGCGAACCGGATCGCGACGCTGACCGACGCCGCCATCGAACTGATCGCCGACGGTGGCATGCGAGCCCTGACCCACCGGGCGGTCGACGGCCGCGCCGGAATGCCCCCGGGCACCACCTCCGCGTACCTGCGGACCCGTCAGGCGCTGATCGAGGCGGTGGTGGGACGGCTCGCCGAACGGGACCGGGCCGACCTGGCCGCGTACGACCTGCCGACCGGCCCGCCACCGCCGACCCCCGCCCCCCGGCTCGACAGCGACGACCTCGACGCGCTCGCCAGCGGCGTCGCCGAGGTGCTCGACCGGTGGTTGAGCGTCGGACGCAGCCGGAGCCTCACCCGCTACGCCTGCCTGCTCGAGGCGGTGCACCGGCCCGAGCTGCGCGGCATCCTGCAGCACGGCACCGGCCTGCGGGTGCAGGCCCGGGACCTGCTGACCCGGGCCGGGGCCACCGACCCCGATCGGCAGGGCGACCAGTTCGTCGCGTTCGTGGACGGGCTGCTCTTCGACCGACTGGCCGGCGCCGGCGCGCTCAGCGCCCCACAGCCCGGCACCGCCGCCAGCCGCGCCGACCTGAGCGCCGCCGTCCGTACGCTGCT
>NZ_JAKKFF010000088.1 GCF_022229015.1 Micromonospora foliorum | reverse complement strand
GCGGCGCGGCGCAGGCCCTCGGCCGCAAGGAGTCGGGCGTGAACCCCAGCTACCTCGCCGACCTCCTGCTCACCGACCTGTTCATCGAGCCGACGAGCGGCCGCCCGCTGGACCCGGC
Source organism: Micromonospora foliorum (assembly GCF_022229015.1). Lineage (GTDB taxonomy): Bacteria > Actinomycetota > Actinomycetes > Mycobacteriales > Micromonosporaceae > Micromonospora > Micromonospora foliorum. Next base: position 15,035 of record NZ_JAKKFF010000088.1, on the reverse strand, counting down.
GCTACGCGAGACCTTCCCGAGCGGCACCGCCTGACCCGCCCTGGCGTCGATCGTCGGGGACCCGCCCGGCGGCGATCTCGACGAACTCGTGCACCAGAGGTGACCGGTTGTCCTCGGCCCAGGCCAGGCACACCTGGTTGTGGCCGAGGTCGGCGACGGGCACGTGGCTGACGTCGGGTCTCGTGTAGAACGTCGCCGTCGACAGCGGCAGGATCACCATTCCGGCGTACGCGGCCACATGCTCCAACTTCTCCTCCACGGAGTTCAGCTCCGGCCGGGGGCGAGGGTCGGGCGCCGTCGGGCGGTTCGGCAGGTCCCGCCACTCCGGCACCGCGTCCGGGTTCTGCAACAGCCGTTCCTCGACCAACTCGGCGAGGTCGACCGACTCCTTGCCGGCCAGGCGGTGATCGGTGGGCAGGACGACGACGCGGGGTTCGGTGAACAGCGGGCGCAGGCGCAGGCCACGCTGGTCGACCGGGAGCCGCACGTAGCTGACGTCCGCGCGCCCCTCGCGGACGATGTCGGCCTGGTCCTCCCAGGACGTGCGGACGACGTTGACGGCCAGGTCGGGGTGCCGCTGACCGATGGCGCGGGCCTCGGCGGTGACGAGAACGCCGGGCATGAACGCGATGGTGAACGTCGCTGTGCCGTGCGCGGCCCGTTGCACCCGCCGCCGCAGGGCCTCGGCCGAGGCGAGCAGCGGACGGGCGTCGGTCAGCAACTGGCGACCGGCCTCGGTCAGCACGGTGGAACGGCGGTCCCGGACGAAGAGCTCGGCGCGCAGTTCGTGCTCGAAGGCCCGGATCTGGCGCGACAGGACCGGCTGGGCGATGTGCAGCCGGGCGGCGGCACGGCCGAAGTGCAGCTCCTCCGCGACCGCCACGAAGTAGCGGAGCTTGCGCAGATCGACGTCCACCCTGCCCCCGTCCGGTTTCCGCTCCGGGCGCTTTCACGATACCCGCCGGGTATGACTGCGGTGATGCTCAACGGGCATCACAGGAGGTGAAAGAGGTCTTGGACGCGGGCGTTCCCGGCGGAGCACGGTGGTAACCGTTCCCACCACCCGATCCGGAAGGACACGATCATGACCCTCATCGACAAGCGCGTCGTCGTACTCGGCGGAACCTCGGGGCTCGGCCTCGCCACCGCCGCCCGCGCCGCCCGAGAGGGCGCCCAGGTCGTGGTCGCCTCCCGCAATCAGCGCAGCGTGGACCGCGCCCTCACGACCCTGCCGACCACCGCCCAGGGGTACGTAGCCGACCTCACCGACCCCGACGCCGTGTCCCGGCTGTTCCGCGATCTCGGGTCGTTCGACCACCTCGTCTACACCGCTGGCGAGCCCCTCGCGCTGATGTCCGTCGACGCCCTCGACCTCGCCGCCGCCCGCGCCGCCTTCGACCTGCGCTACTTCGGCTCCCTGTCGGCGGTCAACGCGGCACTGCCGTACCTGCGCCCCGGTGGGTCGATCACCCTCACCACCGGCACCGCCAACCACCGGCCCAGCGCCGGCTGGTCCGTCGCGGCCAGCATCACCGGGGCGATCGACGCCCTGGTCCGCGCGCTCGCAGTCGAACTCGCCCCGATCCGGGTCAACGCCGTCTCCGCCGGAGTGATCCGCTCACCACTCTGGGACTCACTCCCGAGCGAAACCCGAGAGCAGATGTACGCGCAGCTCAGCGGGTCGCTTCCGCTCGGCCGGGTGGGCGAGCCCGAGGAGGTCGCCGAGGCGTTCGTCTATCTCCTGCGGGCGACCTACGCCACCGGCACGGTGGTGACCGTGGACGGCGGCACCCTGATCGCGTGAACCATTCGCCCGCGCGCTGCTCGCTACGTGCTCCAAGATCCGCACTACTTCAGGGATCCAGTGGTCTCCGCCGCTCGCGAGGCCCCTACATCCTTGAAGTAGTGCGGGCGGGACGACCTGCTGCGGCCCTCAGCGGAGCTCTTCGGCCAGGCCGACGACGATGCCCTCGGGGCCGCGGACGTAGCAGAGCCGGTAGATGTCCTCGTACCGCTCCAACTCCCCGACGAGTTCGGCGCCGTGGCGGCGCAGCCGAGCGATGACGTCCTCGATGTCGTCGACGGCGAACATGATGCGCCGAATGCCCAGCGTGTTCGCGGGCGCGTTCTTCGGTTCCGCGCTGATCGCCGCCGGGCGGTGGAACATCGCCAACTCGACCTTGCCGTGGCCGTCCGGGGTCCGCAGCATCGCGACCTCCTGCCGGACGTCGTCGATCCCGATGACACGCTCCACCCACCGGCCCTCGACCGGTCCCCGCCCCTCCAACTCCATGCCGAGCTCGACGAAGAACGCGATGACGGCGTCAAGGTCCTCGACAACGATAAGGACGTTGTCCATCCGCTGGATCGCCATGCTGGGTCTCCCTGCTCTGGTGGGGTCACAGTGACCGCATCCTCCCCGAGGACGGAGCCGCTTGGCCGTTCTCGACATCCAGAAACGGGCTGTCTGCGGCGGGACGGCCCCGCTAGCCGTCGGCCCGGCTGCTGGCCCTCCTGTGCTGTGTTCCACGCTCCCACAACCTAACTGCCACGGGGTGGCTGGAAGGCTGAGCGGGTGGGACCGCGGAAAGAGTTGGCGGCAGGGCTTGCCGAGGAACGTCTGGCTGAATGGCAACGCGTCGACTACGGCGCATGGCGCGCGATGCTCGACGACAAGGAGGTACGCGACGTCATCGGTGGGGACGGCACGCGGTACAACGTGGTGAGCTACGCGCTTGATGACGGCGACGGGCGCATCCGCATGTCGGTCGCCGTGGATCACGGGACCTGGTCGGCGTTCGTACCGCTGGTGCGCGACCAGATCATGAATCCGGATGGCACGTTCGTCGAGTGAGGGGCAGTCAGCTGTCCGGCTCCCCGAGCACCAGGGTGAGCCCTTCCTCGGCCGCCAGCACGGCACCGCCGAACTCCACCTGCGCGGCGGCCACCGCGGCCGCCCGGTCGTTACCCGGCCAGAAATGGGTGAGCACCAGGCGGCGGGCACCCGCGCGGCGAGCCCAGAAACCAGCCTCGGTGGAGGTCAGCAGGTTTCGGGTGGGACGGCTGGCCTCGCCGTCGTAGTCCGTCGCCTCGACGATGAACAGGTCGGCGCCACGGCCCAGCTCGGCCAACGCGGGAGTCGGCCCCGTGTCCCCGGAGTAGGCCACGACAATTCCGTCGGCCTGAAGCCGGATGCCGGCGTTGGGCACGAAGTGCGGCAGCGACAGCCCGGTGAGGTCGAACGGTCCGACCCGGTAGGTGCCGGGCAGTGGGTGCAGGTCGAAGACCGCGCGCAGGTCGACATCGGGCTCCAGGCCGCTGAGCCGGTCGAGCACGCCGGGCGGGCAGAACAACGGCAGCCGTGCCCCGCCGGGCTGACCGTAGAACCGCATCCTGAACAGACCGTGCAGGTCGACGCAGTGATCCGGGTGCTCATGGGTGATGACGACAGCGTCCACCGCGCCATCGGGCCAGTGCGTGAGTAACCGGGGCAGCGTGGCGTAGCCCAGGTCGAGCACCAAGCGGTAGCCGTCCCAGTCCACCGCGAAACCGCTACAGGCGCGGCCTGGCTCGGGGAAGGCACCGGAACTGCCGAGCACGGTGACCTGTCGCATCCGCACAGCGTCTCACCTGGCCGGGCGGGGCCGAATGACGTGGGCAGGTGGCAGATTTCGAACGGGCTCACCGATGGAGTAGGCCTCCAGGCAGGACAGGAATCCGCCGTCCACAAGCAGGACGACGCCGGCGTAGGTATCGCCAGAACTGATATCCGCCGAGACGGGGGCCGCTGAGATGACCGGGGCGGGCGTCGCTCGTGATCGGTCAACGGACAGGTTGATCGTCGCGCAGCCGCAGCCGCAACCACCGTCAACGGCGGTATGCCGCAGCTGGGCCAGCAACTCGCGGCTGCCGGGAAACGGTGAATCGAGTAAACGCTCGATCACCGCTCGTTCAAGCTCGGTGAGCGGGCGTCGGGTCTGGGTCCGGAGAAGGTTGTCCTTCGGCACATGCCCATACTCGCTCACAGCTCCTTGCTGCCCTATCGGCCTTTGGCTCCGGGCATGGCCCGTGCTCGTCCGCGCTCGTCCAGTGATGTCCGACTCGATCGTCACCCTGTTTAGTCACCCACGTCACGCACATGGCTTCCACTGGCCTGGTTCGCCTCACCCGCTCCCACCGGCCGCTAACCCCTGTCGTGCCCCTACGGCTACCCTCGGGCGGTGGAGCCGGGTCGTCAGGACACAGAGGCATCTCCGTCTCGCCCAATAGGCGTTCACCGCCGCTGCCCGGAATGCCGTGGTGGTGCGCGGCTTCCAGGCATGGTGAAGACCACGGGCATGGGCAAGGGAATGGGAAGCGTTTTCGGACCCTGCCCCACCTGTGATGGTGTTGGCTACCTCGCCGAAGATGACTAAGCGGACTGTCTGAACCACTTCGCCGGCCGCTCGGTGTGATCCGACTGTTGATATGCGACCCGGTTTCGCCAGGTGATGTGCGACAGGTGCCCGTCATCTAGGGGCGGCAGGTTGCCGACGACGAAGCGTCCTGCCCGGACTACCGTCATCGGCGTGCCGGTTGATGACCTTCCGCTGCCTCCCGCGTTCGAAGCGGTCACGGCCTGGGCGGGTACCGGGCGGGTGGTGCGTGCTACCGAGCCGGATGTGGCGAGGTGGTGGCTTCCCGAGCAGCAGAAGGCCGCGCTGGTCTCCTGTGGTGTACCGCTGATCGATGACCTTGTCGGTGCGGTGTCATTCGGCGCAGAGCCAACGATGTACCGGTTGGCGAACTCCGACGACCCGCGCTCGGTGTACGGTGCCGCGCCGGGGACCGGTGAGGTGCACATATGGTCGCCGGACGGCAGCGCCGGGTTCGTCAACTCCACGATCGTCCACTGGCTGTGTTCGCTGCACATGGTGGGTACCTGGCTGACCAGCTCAACCGTCATCGACCGCTGGGACGAGGACGGACAGGCCGAAGAGCAAGCGCTCGCGGAACTCGCCGATCTGTTGGAACGCATCAGGGAGCTTGACCCACCCGCGTTCGGGGACGGCGACCATGCGACCCACTTCTGGCCCGGGGTGCTCGACCGGTGGCTCTACTGATCGACGCATAGCGAGGGCCGCACGCGCCGCGCCATCGACACCGCGTTCGGTGCGGACCAGGCCGCCGAGGACGGCCCGGAAGCCGCTGACGGCCTGGAGACGGCATGATCATGGCTCAGCGGCCTTCCGGACGACCTCAGGTGCAGGTCAGGGCACCTGAGCCCGTTACTTGGCGTTGAAGTAGTTGGCCTCCGGGTGGTGGACCACGATCGCGTCGGTGGCCTGCTCCGGCATGAGCTGGAACTCCTCGGACAGCTCGACCCCGATCCGGTCCGCGCCCAGCAGATCCATGATCTTCGCCCGGTCCTCCAGGTCGGGGCAGGCCGGGTAGCCGAACGCGTACCGGCAGCCCCGGTAGTCGTTGTGCAGGATGCCGGCCAGGTCCGCCGGGTCGTCGTGCCCCAGCGGACGCCCGTCGGGCAGGGTCATCTCGGCGCGGATGCGCTGGTGCCAGTATTCGGCGAGCGCCTCGGTGAGCTGCACGGAGAGCCCGTGCACCTCCAGGTAGTCGCGGTACTCGTTGCGGGCGAACAGCTTCGCCGCGTACTCGCTGACCGGCTGGCCGACGGTGACCAGTTGCAACGCGACCACATCGAGCTGGTCGCCCTGGGGCTTGAAGAAGTCCGCCAGGCAGAGCCGCCGCTCCTGCCGCTGCCGGGGGAAGGAGAACCGGGCGCGCTCCGCGTGCCCGTTCTCGTCGAGCACCACCAGGTCGTTGCCTTCGGAGTACGCGGGGAAGTACCCGTACACCACGGCTGCCTCAAGGACCTGGTCGGCGATCAGCCGGTCCAGCCAGTACCGCAGGCGCGGCCGACCCTCGGTCTCGACCAGCTCCTCGTAGGAGGGTCCGCTGCCGCCCCGGGCGCCGCGCAGCCCCCACTGCCCCGAGAAGGTGGCCCGCTCGTCGAGCAGCGCCGCGTAGTCGGCCATCGGCACACCCTTGACGACCCGGGTGCCGAAGAACGGCGGGGTGGGCACCGCCACGTCGGCTGACACGTCGGAGCGGACCGAGGAGTCGTGCAGCTCCGGCAGCGACGTGGTGACCATCGAGCGCTGCCGTTCCCGGCGCGCCCGCCGGGCCGCGAGCGCCGCCTCCCGCTCCGGGTCGATCACCGGGGCACCGCCGCGCTTGGCGGTCATCACCCGGTCCATCAGGGACAGTCCCTCGAACGCGTCCCGCGCGTAGTGCACCTGCCCGGGGAACGTCGACCGCAGGTCGTCCTCGACGTACGCGCGGGTCAGCGCCGCGCCACCCAGCAGGACGGGCCAACGCTCCGCGACCCCGCGGGTGGCCATCTCGGCCAGGTTCTCCTTCATGATGACCGTGCTCTTCACCAGCAGCCCGGACATGCCGATCGCGTCGGCGCGGTGCTGCTCGGCGGCGTCCAGGATGGCGCTGATCGGCTGCTTGATGCCGATGTTCACCACCTCGTAGCCGTTGTTGGACAGGATGATGTCGACCAGGTTCTTGCCGATGTCGTGCACGTCGCCGCGCACGGTGGCGAGCACGATGCGGCCCTTGCCGCCGTCCTCCGCGGTCTCCATGTGCGGTTCCAGGTAGGCCACCGCGGTCTTCATCACCTCGGCGGACTGGAGCACGAACGGCAACTGCATCTGGCCGGAGCCGAACAGCTCACCGACCACCTTCATGCCGTCCAGCAGAATGTCGTTGATGATCGACAATGGGGATCGGCCGCCGGCCATCGCCTCGTCCAGGTCGGCCTCCAGGCCGTTGCGCTCACCGTCGATGATCCGCCGCTTGAGCCGCTCGTCCAGCGGCAGCGCCGCCAGCTCCTGGGCCCGGCTGGCCCGGGCACTTGTCACGTCGACGCCCTCGAACAGCTCCAGGAAACGCTGCACCGGGTCGTACCCCTCGCGGCGCCGGTCGTACACCAGGTCCAGGGCGACCTCGCGCTGCTCGTCGGGGATCTTCGACATCGGCAGGATCTTGCTGGCGTGCACGATTGCCGACGTCAGGCCGGCCTGCACGCACTCGTGCAGGAACACCGAGTTGAGCACCTGCCGGGCCGCCGGGTTGAGCCCGAAGGAGATGTTCGAGATGCCCAGGGTGAAGTTGACGCCCGGGTAGCGGCGGGAGATCTCCCGGATCGCCTCGATCGTCTCGATGCCGTCGCGGCGGGTCTCCTCCTGCCCGGTGGCGATCGGGAAGGTCAGCGCGTCGATCAGGATGTCGGAGCGGTCCATGCCCCACCGGCCGGTCAGGTCGTCGATCAGCCGCGCCGCGACCCGGACCTTCCACTCCTGGGTACGGGCCTGGCCCTCCTCGTCGATGAGCAGCGCCACCACCGCCGCGCCGTGCTCACGGACGATCGGCATCACCCGCGCGTACCGGGACTCGGGGCCGTCGCCGTCCTCGAAGTTGACCGAGTTGACCACGCAGCGGCCGCCGAGCATCTCCAACCCGGCCTCCACCACGTTCGGCTCGGTGGAGTCCAACATGATGGGCAGGGTGGACGCGGTGGCGAACCGGCCGGCCAGCTCCCGCATGTCCTGTGTGCCGTCGCGGCCGACGTAGTCCACGCACAGGTCGAGCAGGTGCGAGCCGTCGCGTGCCTGACTGCGGGCGATCTCCACACAGGCCCGCCAGTCGCCGGCGAGCATCGCCTCCCGGAACGCCTTCGAGCCGTTGGCGTTGGTCCGCTCCCCCACCATCAGCACCGACGCGTCCTGGGCGAACGGAACCGGGTGGTACACGGAGGAGACGCCCGCCTCATGCCGGGGCTCGCGGGCCGGGGCGGTGACGCCGTGCAGCCGCTCGGCCAGCACCCGGATGTGCTCCGGGGTGGTGCCGCAGCAGCCGCCGACCAGCCCCACGCCGTACTCGCTGATGAACCGCTCCAGGGCGTCGGCCAGCTCCACGGGAGTCAGCGGGAAGTACGCACCGTCGGCGGTCAGCACCGGCAGGCCGGCGTTCGGCATCACCGACAGCGGGATGCGGGAGTGCTGTGACAGGTAGCGCAGGTGTTCGCTCATCTCGGCCGGGCCGGTCGAGCAGTTGAGCCCGATCAGGTCCACCCCGAGCGGCTCGATCGCGGCGAGCGCCGCGCCGATCTCGCTGCCGACAAGCATCGTGCCGGTGGTCTCCACGGCCACGTGACAGATGATCGGCACCGGCTGGCCCAGCTCGGCCATCGCCCGCTTCGACCCGACCACTGCCGCCTTGACCTGGAGCAGATCCTGACAGGTCTCGATGATCAGCGCGTCCGCGCCACCGGCGATCAGACCCGCGGCGTTCTCCTGGTAGGCGTCGCGCAGGGTCGAGTAGTCGGCGTGCCCGAGGGTGGGCAGCTTGGTGCCCGGCCCGATCGAGCCGAGCACGAACCGGGGCCGCTGCGGGGTGCTGGCCGCGTCGGCGGCCTCCCGCGCGATCCGGGCGCCGGCCTCGGACAACTCGCGGATGCGGTGCGGGATGTCGTACTCGGCGAGGTTGGCGAGGTTGGCGCCGAAGGTGTTGGTCTCCACGCAGTCGGCACCGACGGCCAGGTAGGCGTCGTGCACCCCGCGCACCACGTCCGGGCGGGTGACGTTGAGGATCTCGTTGCACCCCTCCAGCCCGTCGAAGTCGTCGAGCGTGAGGTCCGCGGCCTGCAGCATCGTACCCATCGCGCCGTCGGCGATGAGAATGCGATCAGCTAGCACATCCATCAATGAAGTCCGCACCCGTTCAGGTTAGTGCGATTCGGCCGGACTCCACGACTTTCCTCGAGCGATCCCCTATTGTGTCACGGGGATCACGCTGTCCGGTTCGTTCGGGTATGACCTGCTGCCGGAGCGGCCGACCGGCGCGGCCGACGGGCCGCACCCTCGCCCTGCACGTAGGCTGACGGACGTGAAGGACAACAGGGACGCCGCCGTGCCACACGGTATGACGACCGGGCGCGGTCCCGGCGCCAGCCGCGACGAGCAGGGTGAGGTGACGGCGTGACCGAGTTCGACGGACTGCCGGTGCTGCGGTCCCCGGTGGCGATCGCCGCTTTCGAGGGCTGGAATGACGCCGCCGACGCGTCCACCGCCGCGGTCGAGCACCTGGAGCAGGTCTGGAACGCCAGGCAGATCGCCGAGCTGGATCCGGAGGACTTCTACGACTTCCAGGTCAGCCGGCCCACCATCACCATGGCCGACGGGGAGACCCGGCGGGTGGAGTGGCCGACGACCCGGTTCATGGTGGCCAGCCCGGAGGGCACCGACCGCGACGTGGTGCTGATCCGCGGCATCGAGCCGAGCATGCGGTGGCGGACGTTCTGCGAGCAGGTGCTGGAGATCTGCCACAGCCTGGAGGTGGAACGGGTGGTGCTGCTCGGCGCGTTGCTGGCCGACGTGCCGTACACCCGGCCGCTGCCGATCAGCGGCAGCGCGTCCGACGCCGAGGCCGCCCAGCGCTACCAGCTCACCCCCACCCGGTACGACGGGCCGACCGGCATCGTCGGCGTGCTGCACGACGCCTGCACCCGCGCCGAGGTGGACGCCGTCTCGTTCTGGGTGCACGTGCCGCACTACGCCAACAACCCGCCCTGCCCGAAGGCCACCCTCGCCCTGCTGCACCGGGTCGAGGAGGTCGTCGACCTGCCGGTGCCGATGGCCGACCTCGCCGAGGAGTCCGCGGAGTGGGAGCAGCGGGTGCGCAGCGCCGCCGAGCAGGACGCCGAGCTGGGTGAGTACGTCCGCGAGCTGGAAGAACGGGTCGGCGACGAGGGGATCACCCCGTTGACCGGTGACGAGATCGCCCAGGAGTTCGAGAAGTACCTGCGCCGCCGGGGCGGTTCCGCCGGCCCCACCGCCGGCTCCTGGTAGCACTGTCTCGTTGCGGGCCGCTCGTCGCTGCGGGCCGCGCTTCGTTGCGGGCCTTCGGACCTTTTGTGGTCCGGGGGCCCGTTTTCGCGTGTCTGGGGTGGCGCCGTCACACCCGCTACGGCATCCTAGGAACCTAGATGTGATCAAGGAGGCGGGTGTGCAGATCAACCCCGGAGCCGCAGAGTTCCCACACCGACAGATCGCCGCGCAGCTCAAGGCCCAGGTCCGCCGCGGCGACTGGGGGCCGGGCGAGCGGCTGCCGTCCATCCCGGCCATCGCCGAGATGTTCGGCGTCGCCAAGCAGACCGTGCAACGCGCCGTCGACCAGCTGCGGGTCGAGGGCATCCTGATCACCAAACCCGGCTCCGGTACGTACGTCCGGGGCACCCGCCGCCGACTCAACCGCCTCTCCCGAGGCCGGTACGGAGGCTTCCGCGGCTACCACACCGACCTGGCCGCCCGATACCGTCAACAACTCGTCTCCGTCGGGCATGCCCCCGCTCCCGCCGAGGTGGCCGACGCCTTCGGCGTGTCCGACGGCACCAACCTGCTCTGCCGCCGACACCTCGTCCGCACCGACGACTCCCCCGTCGAGGTGGGCGCCTCCTGGTTCCTGCCCCGCGACACCGCCGGCACCTCGCTGGAACGCACCGAGGCGTTCGGCCGGCCGCTCTACCAGGAGGCCGAGGAAGCCACCGGACGGCGGTACGTGTCGGCCACCGACACGATCAGCGCCCGCCAGCCCAGCCGGGAGGAGGCCGAGACCCTCCAGATCCGGCCGGACACCCCGGTGCTGCACCTGCTGCACGTCGCGTACGACGCACACCGCAAGCCGATCGAGGTGTCCCAGGCGACCTGGCCCGGTCCCATGACCACCCTCACCGAGGAGTACAAGATCCCCGGCCCGACCCCCGACCCGGAACCCGACCCCGGCCTGGTCCTGGGCTAACCCCGGCCCGGCCCGGCCCGGCCCGGCCCGGCCCGGCCCGTCGATCTTGCACTTTCTGTCGCCCTTTTGCCCTGCTTGGCAACTTTCGCAACGTCAGAAAGTGCAAGATCGCCGGCGAGGCGTTGAGGCGCGGCCCGCAGCGTCATGCCCCCGCCCGAGCGGTCCGTCGATCATGGAGTTGTGGTGGGTCGCATAAGGGATATAGCGCTTCATAACGGCCACCACAACTCCATGATCGGCCCGAGCCAGCGCGGGGCGAGCCCGAGCCAGCGCGGGGCCAAAGCCCGAGCCAGCGCGGGGCGAGCCCGAGCCAGCGCGGGGCGAGCCCGAGCCAGCGCGGGGCCAAAGCCCGAGCCAGCTGGCGATCAGAGGCGGATGCCCAGGAGGGCGTCGACCGTCTTCGCGAAGAGGGCGGGCGCTTCGGGGTCGCCCGTAGTGCCGGCGAGGGTCGCGTCGGCCCAGCGGTCGGCTGCGGCCAGGGCTCCGGGGGTGTCCAGGTCGTCGGCCAGGCGTGCGCGTACCTCGGCCAGCAGCTCAGCCCCGGACGGCCCGGCGGGCGCAGCGGCGGCCCGCCGCCAACGGTCCAGGCGCTCGTGTGCGGCGGTGAGCAGGTCGTCGGTCCAGGTACGGTCGCTGCGGTAGTGCCCGGAGATCAGCGCCAGCCGGATCGCCATCGGGTCGACCTTGTCGGCGCGCAGCCGGGACACGAAGACCAGGTTGCCGCGGGACTTGGACATCTTCTCGCCGTCCAGACCGATCATGCCGGCGTGGACGTAGTGCTCGGCGAACGGCGCCTGGCCGGTGAGCCGCTCGGCGTGCGCGGCGGACGCCTCGTGGTGCGGGAACAGCAGGTCGTTGCCGCCGCCCTGCACGTCGATCCGGTCGCCGAGCAGGTTGAGCGCGATCACCGCGCACTCGATGTGCCAGCCGGGGCGGCCCGGGCCCAGCTCGCCGCCCGGCCAGGACGGCTCGCCCTCGCGGGCACCGCGCCACAGCAGCGGGTCCAAGGGGTCCCGCTTGCCGGCCCGGTCGGGGTCGCCGCCGCGCTCGGGGAAGATCTCCAGCATCTGCTCGCGGGTCAGGTTCGACTCGTAACCGAAGCGGGGCGTGGCCGAGATGTCGAAGTAGACGTCGCCGGTGCCGTCGTCGAGCCGGTACGCGGCGCCGTCCTTGAGCAGCACCTCGACCTTGTCGGCGATGTCCGGGATCGACTCGACCGCGCCCACGTAGTGCGCCGGCGGGATGATCCGCAGCGCCTCCATGTCCTCCCGGAACAGCGCCGTCTCGCGCATCGCCAGGACCACCCAGTCCTCGCCGTCGCGGGCGGCCCGCTCCAGCAGCGGGTCGTCGATGTCGGTGACGTTCTGCACGTAGCGCACCGGGCGGCCGGCGTCGCGCCACATCCGCTGCACCAGGTCGAACGTGATCATGGTGGCGGCGTGGCCGAGGTGGGTGGCGTCGTACGGGGTGATGCCGCAGACGTACATGCTTCCCGCGTCGGCCGGCTCACTCGGGTGGACAGCCTGCCGCGCCGAGTCGTACAACGCCAGTGGCTCGCCCCTGCCCGGCAGCCGTGGCACCTCGTGTCCCGCCCAAGACTCCATGGGATCAGCCTAGCCAGCCCGGCGACGACGCCGGAGCACCCCACGGGTGATCAAGATGACAGCGGGTCACATGGGCGGCCAGGGCATCGCCGGCCAGTCCTCCGGAGGCTCGGGGAAGCGGCCGGTCTCGCGCAGCCGGTCGACCCGGGCGGCCACCTCCGCCACCTCGCTGATGGTCAGGTGGCCGGCCAACTCCGCGCCGAGCGCCCCGGCGACCTGCCCGGCCAGCGCGTCGAGCATCTCCACGGCGTCCGGGGGCAACTGCTTACCAGCCCAACCCCAGAGCACCGTACGCAGCTTGTCCTCCACGTGGAAGCTCACCCCGTGGTCCACGCCGTAGATCCGGTCGTCGGCACCGACGAGCACGTGACCGCCCTTGCGGTCGGCGTTGTTGAGCACCGCGTCGAGCACCGCGAGCCGGGCCAGCCGTGGGTCGTCGGCGTGCGCCAGGGCGTACGCGGCGCCGTCGTCGTCGCGGGCGGCGGCGATCGGAATCCAGCGGGGCGGCAACTCCCCGGCGGGCAGGAACCCGACAAGCGGTTCGGCGTCCTCCGGCTCGTCGATCCACAGCTGGCAGGAGCCGGGGCCGAACGGGCCGTCGCGCAGCACGGTGGGCGGCACCAGGCCCCACCCGGTGGCCCGGGAGACCAGGTACGCCGAGACCTCCCGACCGGCCAGGGTGCCGTCGGGGAAGTCCCAGAGTGGGCGCTCGCCACGGACCGGCTTGTAGACGCAGCGGGCGGTCACCCCGTCCAGGGTCAGGATGCCGCGCAGCGTCGTGTTCGACGCGTCGACCAGCCGACCCTCCAGGTCGAGGGCGCCGTCACGCAGCAGCCGCAGCGCGGCGTCGCCGTCCTGGCGAGGCTGGAGGCCGGACGAGGTCACCGGTGATAACCGTTGTGCCGCGGGCAGAGGTGCCCGGCGGGGTCCAACGGTTGGCCGCAGAGCGGGCACGGTGGCCGGCCCGCGTTGACCACTCGCCGGGCCCGCTCGATGAACTGGCGGGTCGCCTGCGGGGTGAGCCGGACCCGGAGCCGATCCAGGTCCTCGTCCGGCTCGTCGTCCTCGTCCTCGTCGTCGTCCTCGTCGTCCTCGTCGCCGAGCTCGACCTCGGGCTCCACCTCGCCCGCCGCGATCGCCTCGATCACCACGGTCGCGGTGTCCACGTCGAAGGCCAGCCCCAGCGTCCCGACCCGGAACTCCTCGTCGACCGGAGTGTCCAGCGGCTCGTTGTCGCCGATCACCGGCGCGAGCTCGGGCAGGTCCACCCCGAAGCGACGCTGCGCCTCGGTGAGCAGCTCCTCCAGCTTCTCGGCGAGCAGAGACACCTGGACCTTCTCCAGCGCGACGCTGACCAGCCTGCCGCCGCCGCGGGCCTGCAGGAAGAACGTGCGCTCCCCCGGCGGCCCGACAGTCCCGGCGACGAACCGCTCCGGCGGTTCGAAGGCGTGCACCTGGTGGGTCATACCCACGACCCTATCCGGCCCGCCCTGGCACCGCGCACCCCACCGACGCGAATCGCCGCAGCGACGGCGCGCCCGGTGTAACAGGGGTTACACCCGGGCGTGGCGGCCTTTCCGGCGTGCCCTGACGCCCCGGTCGGGGGTGGTGTCGTGACGCGCCTCACCGCGACGCACCCGCCCCGCCGCCGACGGCCGCGTCCGAGTCGGCCACGCGATTCGCGCGCCGACGCCGCTTGACCGGCGGCGGCACCAGCGCCGCCAGGTCGCCGCCGGTGTCGTTGAGTCGCACCAGAAACGGACGCAGCGGCGTGAACCGGATCGCCGTCACCGACGCCGGGTCGGCCACGATCCGCTGAAAAGCATCCAGGTGTACGCCGAGCGCGTCCGCCACGATGGCCTTGATCACATCGCCGTGGCTGCACGCCAGCCAGACCGCCTCCGGCCCGTGTTCGGCGCTCACCCGGGCGTCCCAGGCTCGTACCGCCGCCACGGCACGCGCCGCCATCGCCGCCATCGCCTCCCCACCCGGGAAGACCGCCGCGCTGGGGTGCTGCTGGACGACCGGCCAGAGCGGCTCCTTCGCGAGCTTCTTCAGCGGCTGCCCCTCCCAACTGCCGTAGTCGCACTCGATCAGCCCGTCCTCGACCACCGGGGCGGCCTGCGGAAGCGCCAACTCCAGGGTCTGCCGGCAGCGGATGAGCGGGCTGGTCACCACGGCCGCCAGCGGCACCGCCCGCAGCCGCTCGCCGACCGCGGTGGCCTGGGCGCGCCCGGTGTCGTCCAACTCGACCGGTTGCCGACCGGCCAGGCCGCCATCGGCGTTCGCCGTGGTTCGGCCGTGTCGCAGAAGCAGAAGGGTCGCCACGGTGACCACCCTATGACCTGGGTCCCGCCCCGGACCGCCGCGGGCTCCGGAGGCACCACCGGGCGTCGTCGTCGCCGTCGACGCCCTGCCGCCGCTGCCGACGCCAGGGTGGTTCCGCCCGCTTTGGCAGCCTTCACCCGATGCCTTGTGGGGAGCGATCTTCATGATCGACTCGATTTTCAGGAGTCGGGGGGTCCGGCCGTCCCGGACAGCGCGACTTCAATGAACCCGAGTGGATCA
>NZ_JAKKFF010000087.1 GCF_022229015.1 Micromonospora foliorum | reverse complement strand
CCAGCGGGACCCGGCTACGGGCGACCGGCGCGTCGTCCACCGGAGGCTCGACGGCGGCCACTCGCGCCCGCCCGGCACCCGCGGGCTCGGCAGCGGAAGCCGCACCGGCGAGGGCGGCACCGCTGGCGTCGAGGCGGCGGCGCACCGCGGCGATCCCCTCCTGGGCCCGTTGCGCCTGGTCGAGGGCCTGGTTACCACGCTGGGCGGCGGCCACGATCTCGCTGCGCAGCTCCCGACGCAGTTCCTCGATCTCGTCGAGCAGCTCGTCGGTCCGCGCCGAGTCGCCGTCGCCGTCGGGCCGCAGCGCGATGGAGAGGCCGATCAGCACCACCGCGAGAATGGCGAGCACCGCGGCGAAGCGCAGCGGGCCGTTGCCGTCGGCCACCAGCAGGATCAGCGCCGCCACCGGCGCGAGAGCGACGCCCGCCCAGAAGAGCATGGTCAGCAGCGATGGTTGACGCCGGGCGTCAGAGGTGGCCGGGGCTGGCATGGATGTGCAGCCTACCCACGATATCCAGCGGAGGGAACGGGGTCCCCGGGACGCACGGACGCCCCCGCCCGGTCAGGGCGGGGGCGTCCTCAGCACGTGCGGGAAGGGCTCAGCTGGTGGCGAAGGCGCCATCCGAGGAGAAGATCAGACCCACGCTGATCGAACCGTCGCGCAGCCCGCTCTTGGTCAGCGGCCCGCCCTGGTCGAGCGAGGAGAACTTGCCGACCGACAGCCCGTACGTCTTCTCCAGGCCCGGCTTGCAGAACGGACGCTGCTCGCACTCCGGCGGGCCACCCAGCACGGTCGCGCTGCCGGAGCACTTCGCCGCCAACTCGGAGAGGGTCCGTACGCCGTACTTGTCGGCGAAGGCCTGGGTCACCGCGAAGGCGTTCTGGTCCTGCGCGGCGGCCGGGGTGCCGAAGGTGAGGCCGGCCTTGTCGCCCTCGGCCTTGAGCGCGGTCACCGTCGTGTTGATGTCCGGCGAGGAGACCGGCTGCGCGTTCTGGCCGTTGGCCTTGGTGTTGAGGAACTCGGCCATGGTCGCCGCGTACTCCGGGACGACCTGGATCTCGCCCTTCTCCAGAGCCGGCGCGTAGAGCTCCCGGTTGCCGATCTGCTGCACCTTGACCTGGTAGCCGGCGGCGGTGAGCACGATCCGGTACAGCTCGCCCAACGTCTGACTCTCGGCGAAGTTGCCGGCGCCCACCGTGATGTCGCCGCCCGGGCCCTTGGCGATGCCCGCGGTGAGGTTGTTGGCGCTGGCGAACTCCTCGGCCGCCACCTTGGGGGTCTTGCGGTCCTCGTTGACGGCCTTGTTGAGCTGGATCAGCTTCGGGGTGTCGAGCGTGGCGGAGACCTTGTCCAGTGCGGCGATCAGCTGCGGGTTGGCCGCCTTGCTGTTGACCGCGGGAATGACGTTGTCGGAGTTCTGGAGCTTCTTGTCGTCCTGCAGAGCGATGAGCTGCTGGCCGGCGACCGGGGCGCACCCGGCGCCGGAGGCGCTCGTCTGGGGCGCGTCGGTGCCGGACGAGCCGGCATCCCCGCAGCCGGCGAGGAGTGCTGCCCCGGCGACGGCGCTGACAGCCCCGATCGCCAGACGTGTACGTGCGCGCATGTGCCCGCCTTCCGTGTCCCGGCGCGGCCCGTCCCGGGCCGGCCGCGTGTCCGACGGGCGATCCTGACTGTCGGCCGCCCGCGAATGTCCACCCAACATGCTCCGCAACCGACCGACAACTTGGGATGGACTTCGTCACCCCATCGTCACCGATTTGACGGGCACGGGTCGCCAGCTCGACGCGGCACTCACCCGGACGGGTCAGGCGCTCCCGGTCGCATCGGCGGGCCGGGGCCGCCCGAGGCGCTGCCGCCCGCGCCGCAGCGGCTTGGGGGTGACCAGCCGTTCGACGCCGCCGAGGACCACCTCGGCCAGCAGCGCGAGCCCGGCCACCAGCACACCGCCGGCGACGATCTGCCCGCCACCGGCCGCGATGCCGATACCGAAGCCGGTCCGGATGATCTGGCCGAGGCCGCCGCCGTTGACGAAGGAGGCCAGCGCCGCGGTCGCGATCACCTGGACCGCCGCGGTGCGGAAGCCGGCCGCCAGGTAGGGCACTGCGAGCGGCAACTCCACCCGGCGCAGCAGCTGCGCGCTGGACAGACCCATCCCCCGGGCCGCGTCGCGGGCCTCCGGGTCCACCTGCCGCACCCCGGTGTACGCGTTGGCCAGCAGCGGCGGCACGGCGAAGACGGCCAGTGCCACCACAACCGGCGTCTTCCCGAAGCCGCTGGCGAAGACGACCGGCAGGATGGTCAGCAGCGCCAGGGTGGGGATGGCCAGGGTGGCGTTGGAGATCAGCACCACGAGGCCGCCACCTCGGCCGAGGTGCCCCAGCCAGAGCCCGAGCGGCCAGGCCACCAGGCAGCCGAGCGCCACCGCCAGGGCGGAGATCGTCAGGTGCTCGCCGAGCCGGTCCAGCATGCCGCCGGGGTTGGTCCAGTTCAGTGGGTCGTTGATCCAGGTGATCGCCTGGCCGATCGGGTTCGCCGCGACGGTCACCGTGCCCTCCGGGTGGACCAGGGGGTCACCAGCCGGGCGACCAGGATGAGCAGCAGGTCGAGGACGACCGCGAGCGCCACGCAGAGCAGCGCGGCGGTCATGATCTCGGCCTTGTAGAGGTTGTTCTGGAAGCCCGCGAAGATCAACTGCCCGAGCCCGCCGTGCCCGACCAGCACCCCGACCGTGACCAACGCCACCGTCGAGACGGTCGCCAGTCGTACGCCGGTCACGATGCCCGGCAGCGCCAGCGGCAGGTCGATCCGGAACAGTCGCCTCCACCGGCCGTAACCCATGCCCTCGGCGGCCTCGCGAACCTCCGGGGGCACCTGGTTGAGACCGGCCACCACGTTGCGCACGATCAGCAGCAGCGCGTAGAGGACCAGCCCGACCAGCACCGTGGTCGCCCCGGTGCCCAGGTAGGGCGCGATGAACGCGAAGAGCGCCAACGACGGAATGGTGTAGACCACCCCGCTGACGGCGAGGATCGGACCGGCGAGCGGACGGAACCAGTACGCCAGCACGGACAACGGCAGGGCGATCAGCACCGCGATCAACACCGCCCGCCCGGTGAGAGAGGCGTGTTCGCGCACCGCGGCGAGGATCGTGTCAGAGTTGTCCCGCACGTACTGCCAGGAGAACCAGGGGTTACCCGGGTCGGCCCGGTAGCTCAGGCGGAAGGACATACGTGGACGTTACCCCGGAGGCTGCCGACGTGGCCCAATCCCCTCGCGCGGCGTCGATCTCCCTGCAGGGCATCCAGAAGCGCTACCCGAACGGCACCGAGGCTGTCCGGAACCTCAGCCTGGACGTCCGAGCCGGCGAGCTGGTGGTGCTGATCGGCCCCTCCGGCTGCGGCAAGTCGACGGTGCTGCGGATGATCAACCGCCTGATCGAACCGACGGCCGGTCGCATCACGCTCGGCGACGAGGACGTCACCGATGTCGACCCGGTGCGACTACGCCGTCGAATCGGGTACGTCATCCAGAACGTCGGCCTCTTTCCACACCAGACGGTGCGGGCCAACGTGGCCACCGTGCCGGGCCTGCTCCGGTGGCCCAAGGGCCAGACCCGGGCCCGGGTCGACGAGCTTCTCGACCTGGTCGGGCTGGACCCGGCCGAGTTCGGCGGTCGCTACCCGCACGAGCTGTCAGGTGGCCAGCGGCAGCGCGTCGGGGTGGCCCGCGCGCTCGCCGCCGATCCGGTGGTGTTGTTGATGGACGAGCCGTTCTCGGCCGTCGACCCAATCGTCCGGGCCCGCCTCCAGGAGGAGTTCCTGCGCCTGCAGGCCGAGGTGCGCAAGACGATCGTGCTGGTCACCCACGATCTCGACGAGGCGGTCCGACTCGGTGACCGGATCGCCGTGCTCTCCGAGGGCGGGCACCTGGAGCAGTTCGACACCCCGGCCGCGCTGCTCGGCGCACCCGCCACCCCGTTCGTCCGCGAGTTCGTCGGCGCCGACCGGGGCATCCGGCGGCTGGCGGTCACCCCACTCGACCGGGAGGCGCTGGAACCGGTACCCGAGGACGCCGCACCGGACCTGCCCACCGTCGCGGTGGACGGCTCCGCGTACGACGCGTTGGCGGTCCTGCTCACCTCGGGCCGGGACCGGCTCCTCGTGACCGACGCCGGCCGGCCGGTGGGCGCGCTCAGCCGACAGCGTCTCCTCGACCTCGGCCGCCCGACCAACTGACCCGGCCCGGTCGGGTCGGGCACGACCGCCGCGCCTGACCCCACCTCGGGCGGGTCAGGCGCGACCGCCGAGGCTGGCGATGCCGATGATCCAGCCGGTGAGGAAGCCGTAACCGGCACCGGTGCTGGCGTCCTGAAGTGCCCCCAGCAGTGACGGCGCCGGGCCGAGCAGCGCCGCCAGCACGGCGGCCAGCCCGCCGGCCAGCACGTACGCGGCCCAGCCGGAGAAGAACTGACTGACCGGGCCGGGCACCCGGGCGACCTGGGCGGCGGGCAACAGGTAGAGCAGCGCCACCGCGAGGACCACCAGCAGCACGGCCCGCAGGTCGGCGGCGAACAACCCGCCGGCCTGCCCGTCCGCGTCGAGCCGCCAGGCCGGCCACGCGAGCAGGCGCGCGTAGAAGGCGCCGCCCGACTCCGGGTCGGTCAGGCTGGCGGCCCAACCGGTGTACGCCGGACTGCCGCAGATGCCGACCAGCAGCAACACGGCGAGCGCACCGGTGCCGGCGGCCGTGCCGTAGCGGCTGACCGGGCCGGAGCGGTGCAGGAACGACGCGATCCGCCCAGGCCCCGAACCGGTGGCTCGGGCCGACCTGGGCTGCCCCGAGCGGCTCAGTGCTTCATCAGGTAGTCGATGAAGGCGGCCCGCAGCAGCGGCGCCGACTCCTCGTAGCCGTGACCGGTCAGCTCCCGCCACAACGCGTTGGCCTCGTCGATCGTCGGACCGATCGAGTTCGGGGCGCCGTCCAGCACCGTGGCCTCGTCCGCGTTCGGCAGGTGGCGCAGCACCGACCAGTAGAAGCCCACGTCCCGACGCTCTCGGGCCAGGGCGAACGCCCGCTCCCGCAGCTCCTCGGTGGACAGCGCGTCAAGCTCCTCGAACGAGGTTCCGCCCGGGGTGGCGGCAGGTGTGTCGGTCATGTCGCCGAGCCTAACGGTCGAGATCAGCTCCGGCTCGGCGGACGCGACGCGGCTCACCGCTCGTCGGTCTCCCACCGTCGCGGGCCGTCCTCCCACCGCGGGTCCCGCCAGGGGTCGACCGGTTGGGGCGCGGCCTGGGTCGGCAGCGTGGGAGGCCAGTTGTCGACGGACTGCGGCTGCGCCATGGTCCAGCCCGAGCTGATCGTGCCGTCGCTGACCGGCTCGGGCCGGTCGGGGCTGCCCGGTCGGGGCCGCCCGAGCGTCTCGACCAGCCGGGTGACCAGCAGCCCGACGCCGAGCGCGGCCCCGCCGACCACCCAGTTGCTCAGCGTCCACCCGCGCTCCGGCGCGTACACCTGGAAGACGGTGACCAGGCCGACCGCCAGCAGCGTGCCGAACACACCGCCCCGGCGACCGTACGCGCTGGTGCCGGCGAGCAGGGCCACGCCGATGGCCAGCACCGTCCAGTCCAGCCCCGAGGTGGGGGCCACCGGCCCCGGGTCGTTGGCGGCGAGCAGCACGCCGGCGAGAGCGGCCAGCACCGTGGAGACGACAAGCGCGACGGCGGTCACCGCGGCGGCCACCGCGCCCCGCCGACGAGCCGGGTCGGCGATCGGTCGGTACCGGCCGACGAGCCGGCGGATCGCCCGGACCGCGCCGAACAGCCCGCCGAGGACGGCCACCGCGGCGAAACCGGCGAAGAGGTACCCGGCGCTGCTGGTCGGGTCGTAGTCGCCCTGCACCAGCACGGGCGCCGAACGACGTTCGATGTACACCACCACGGCGGCGGCGCCGGCCAGGCTGGCGGCCCAGCCCGGCACGTGCAGCATCACCACGGCCAGGGCCAGCGCGAGCCCGCCAACCGC
>NZ_JAKKFF010000086.1 GCF_022229015.1 Micromonospora foliorum | reverse complement strand
CCCGGCCGGCGTGAGCAGCAGAGCCGCCGCGAGCAGCGAGGCCGCCGCGAGCAGCGAGGCCGGCTCGGGCAGCGAGGCCGGCTCGGGCGGCGGGGCGAACCCCGGGGGTACGGAGAGCGACTGGCGGCTGCGCCGTGATCCGCTGATGCTCGTCATGGTGGTGAGCACCGCCGTGGTGGTCGCGGCGATCGGCGGTATCAACGTGATCGAGGTCTTCTTCATCCGGGAGACGTTGGGGGGCTCGCCGACCACGTACGGCCTGGTCAGTGCCGCATGGATGGCTGGCATGCTGCCGGGCGGCTGGCTTGCCGTACGACTCGCCAGGCGGCTCGACGACGACGGCGCGTTGGTACGCGGGGTGCTGGTCACGCTGGCCGTGTGCAGCCTGATGGTGTTGCTCGCGGCGACGGTGCCGACGGCGGGTGTGTTGGTGCCGCTCTGGTTGGTGGGCGGTGCGGCCAACGGTGGCGAGAACGTCTTCGCCAATCTGCTCACCGCTCGGCGCGTGCCGGAGGCGATGCGCGCGCGGGCGTACGCCAGCTACGGCGCGGCGGTGCAGGGTGGTTCGATGGCGGGCTTCCTGATCGGCGGGGCGTTGCTCGTGGCCGTTCCGCCTCGGCCGCTGATCGCCGGTGCCGGCGTGGTCGGGTTGCTGGTGGTGCTGGCCTTCGTGCCGGTCGTGACCCGCGCGCTACGACCGTCGTCAAATGCGGGCTTGGCCACTCCGGGTCGGCCCGCCGAGCCGGAGCCAGCGGCCGGGGATACGGTCGGCCCATGGCTGAGCGCATCGCACGCCCGCGGGTCGGGCACATCCAGTTCCTGAACTGCCTGCCGATCTACTGGGGTCTGATGCGCTCCGGTGCCCTGCTCGACGTCGACCTGCACAAGGACTCGCCGGACCGGTTGAGCGCGGCGCTGGTCGCCGGCGACCTCGACATCGGCCCGATCACGCTGTTGGAGTACCTGAAGCACGCCGACGAGCTGCTGCTCCTACCGGACCTGGCGGTGGGCAGCGACGGCCCGGTGCTCTCGGTCAACATGGTCTCCACCCGACCTCTCACCGAGCTGGACGGTGCCCGGGTGGCGCTCGGCTCGACCTCGCGGACCGGGGTCATGCTGGCTCAGTTGCTGCTCGCCGAGCAGTACAACGTGCGGCCCGAATACTTCCGCTGCCCGCCGGATCTGACCCAGATGCTGCTGGAGGCTGACGCCGCCGTGCTGATCGGGGACGTGGCGCTGCGGGCGTACTACGAGGCACCGCGGAAGGGCCTCACGGTCACCGACCTCGGGCAGGCGTGGCGGGACTGGACCGGCCTGCCGATGGTCTTCGCCGTCTGGGCGGTACGCCGCGACTTCGCCGCCGCCCACCCGGGCCTGGTGAAGGAGGTGCACGAGGCTTTCCTGCGCTCGCGGGATCTCTGCCTGGCGGAGCTGGACCAGGTCGCCGAGGCGGCGGCCCGCTGGGAGACGTTCGACGCGGAGACGCTGGCCACGTACTTCCGGACCCTCGACTTCTCCCTTGGCGACCGGCAGGTCGCCGGGCTGCGCGAGTGGGCCCGGCGGGCCGCCGCCATCGGCGAGGCCCCGGCGCTGCCGGACGGCGGCCCGGAGTTCTTCGCCGGCTGACCCCCGCTGCCGCCGGGCTCCCGGAGCGCCGGACCGCCAGTGCGCGGGTCAGAGCCAGCACGCCGAACCGCCAAAACCCGCCGGGTGAGAGCCCCGGGGCAAGCCTGAGTGGCTCAGGTGCCGGGGCGGAGCAGCGCCTCGGTGATCTTCTCGCAGTTCTTCATGCCGTAGTCGTAGCCCATGTTGATCGGGTACTTGACCATCACGCCCATCGTCCAGGTGTCACCGATGGCGAGGCAGTTGATGTGCATCTCCTGCTCCCTGGTCCGGTCGATCCACCCGTTCTTGATGGCGATCGTCTTCTGCTCGGCGGCCGGGAAAGCCTTGCGGATACCGAAGTCGCCGGCGCCGCGAACCAGCTTCATCTCGTTGAGCAGCCACTTGGTCCACTTCGGCCCGGCGGCGGTGCCGGTGGCGATGCAGTTGCCCAGCCGGGCGGTGTCCCGGGGGGAGAGCGCCGTCCGGCTCCAGCCGCCGTCGGGGGCAACGCTGCTGTCGGTCAGCTTGCACATGGAGATCAGCCGCTTGATCGAGGCGTCCCGGTCGACCAGGTTGTAGAACTGCTCGGCCCGGGTGTTGTCGCTGTCCCGGATGATCCGCGTCGCGTCGGCCAGCTTCGCGTCGCTCGGGGTCTGGCCGGCGTCGGCCGCGCGGCGCAGGTAGTCGGCGACGATCCAGGACTTGATCATCGAGGCGGTCGTGCTGGTCTCGCCCATGTTCTTCGAACCGATGATCTTTCCGGTCCGGCGGTCGAGAACGCTCCAGGAGTACCAGCCCTCGATGTCGAGATCGAGGTCCTTCGCCACGAACGGCAGCGGCTCCAGCGACGGGCTGGGGCTCGGTGACGGCGAGGACGGCTGACGGGCGCTGCGGTCGGTGCCGGCGCCGGTGGGGCGGTCGCTCGTGCCGGAGCCGGCGTCGCCCCACTTGGCGGCGGCGGACGACTCGAACGGCGACCCGGGCAGCAGCCGCAGTGACACCAGGACCAACCCGATGAGGATGACCGCGACGGCGATCAGCCGAATCGGGGAGGCCTCGCCGCCGTTGCGCCGGTCGACCCGCCGGTTGCCGGCCATCAAAGCTTCCCGACCGGCTGCTGCGGCACCTTGAGCGCGGCGCCCGGCTGCGGGGTGACCAGTTGGGTGGCCACACTGGCGCAGACCTGCGCGCCGTAGTCCAGACCGGTCCTGATCGGGTAGCGCAGCATCACCGCGAGGCTCCACTTGCTGGTGACGGCGAGGCAGTTGACGTGCCAGTCGCCGTCGCCGTAGATGGGGGTCCAGCCGTTCTTGATGCTGACCGGGCCCTGAGTGGTGATCGACTTGGGTAGACCGTCGATGATCCCCCAGCGGCCACC
Organism: Micromonospora foliorum; assembly: GCF_022229015.1. Lineage (GTDB taxonomy): Bacteria > Actinomycetota > Actinomycetes > Mycobacteriales > Micromonosporaceae > Micromonospora > Micromonospora foliorum. The sequence goes on along the minus strand of NZ_JAKKFF010000086.1, from coordinate 14,840 downwards.
ACCGGACGTGGGTCGCTGGTCCTTGGTCGCGGTGGTGCCCCTGACCTTGCTCATCTGGTCCAACACCCACTTGGTCCACTTCTGACCGGCGGCCTTACCGTCGGCGATGCAGTCACCGACCCGGGCCGCGTCGCGGGGAGACATCCGGGTGAAGCTCCAGTAGCCGGTGTACGGCTTGACGTTGCCGCGCTTGGTGTCGGTCAGCCCGCAGATCTTGATCGCCCGCTGGATCACCGGGTCGGGGATGCTGCTGGACGAGGCCTTGTAGGAGCCACCCGCGGCGGCGTAGACCTTGTTGGCCGCCCCGTCGTTGCTGTCGATGATGGCGAGTCGAGCCGCCTCCTTCATCGCTGCGGACGGCTCCTTGTCGCCGAGCTGCCGCAGGTAGTCGGAGACGATCCACGCCTTGATCATCGATTCGGTGGAGCTGGTCGCGGTCATGTTCGGCGAACCGGAGATCTTGCCCGTCTTCCGGTCCAGCAGAGCCCACGAGAAGAACTCACCCTTGAAGTTCACCGACACCGGACCGGCCGCCAGGGTGGGCGGCGGCGGTGGGCTGGGCGCGGGCGCGGCGACGCTCGACGTACCGCCGCCGCCACCGCCGCTGTCGTCGCTGGCAAGTCGGGCGTACGCGGTGGGGACCAGCAGGACGCCGCCGAGCACGACTGCCGTGATGGCGAGCACCAGGGTCACGCGAGATCGCATGAGTGGGTGAACTCCAGGTGTCAGGGCCGGGGGGACCGGCTTGTCGTCGGGACGAATCGGGTGCGACCGCCGAGGCCGGGGGAGGAGGCCTCTGTGGAGATGTCGATGCGCGGCAGCCGATCGGTTGTCCGGCAGAAGTCTACGTCCGGACCGGCCAGCCGCCAGGGTTCGACACTAGGCAACCTGGGATAAAGGCGGGATATGGGGTCGGTATGAGGTTTTTGCATTGCTTCACCTTCGTTTCGTGGCCTACGTCACGGCGGTGCGGGCGACGTCGAGGTAGCTCAAAGCAGTCATCTGCTTACAGATGGGATGCTCGGATTCCTGTTACACCCCCTGGTGCAACGCGGCGCAAGCTGTAACACTTAGCGTCATGTATGGCAACGACTTCTCCGCCCCGGACGGCGCCCCGGACGAGGCGCCCGGCGGCCTGCTGGGCGAGGTCGAGGCCGCCGAGGCCGAGCTGCGGGCAGCGGCGGCGCGTGGGCGGCGTGGCGGGCCGGCGCCGGACGAGGACCTGGCGGCCTACTTCGCCGAGGTGGTCGACGCCGAGCAGAAGATCGAACCGCGCGACTGGATGCCCGACGCCTACCGGCGGACGCTGATCCGGCAGATCGCCCAACACGCCCACTCCGAAATCATCGGCATGCAGCCGGAGGGCAACTGGATCAGTCGGGCGCCGTCGCTCAAGCGCAAGGCGATCCTGCTGGCCAAGGTGCAGGACGAGGCGGGTCACGGCCTCTACCTCTACGCCGCCGCAGAGACCCTCGGCATCAGCCGCGACGAGCTGGTCCAGCTGCTGCTCGACGGCCGCCAGAAGTACAGCTCGATCTTCAACTACCCCACCCTCAGCTGGGCCGACGTGGGCGCCATCGGATGGCTGGTGGACGGCGCGGCGATCGTCAACCAGGTGCCGCTCTGCCGCTGCTCCTACGGCCCGTACGCCCGCGCCATGATCCGGGTCTGCAAGGAGGAGTCGTTCCACCAGCGGCAGGGCTACGAGATCCTGCACACCCTGGCGCACGGCACCCCCGAGCAGCAGGCGATGGCCCAGGAGGCGGTGGACCGTTGGTGGTACCCGTCGCTGGCCATGTTCGGCCCGCCGGACGGCGACTCCACGCACTCCGCCCAGTCGATGGCCTGGAAGATCAAGCGCTTCTCGAACGACGATCTGCGGCAACGCTTCGTCGACATGTGCGTCCAGCAGGCCGAGATCCTCGGGCTGCGCATCCCCGACGCGGACCTGCGCTGGAACGAGGAGCGGCAGGCGTACGACTACACCCAGCCGGACTACGACGAGCTGATGCAGGTGATCTCCGGCAACGGGCCCTGCAACCGGGAGCGGATGGCCCACCGCCGGGCCGCGCACGCCGACGGCAGCTGGGTACGCGAGGCCGCCGCGGCGTACGCCGCGAAGCGGGCGGGACAGAAGGAGACGGTCGCAGCATGACGCAACACACCCCGCTCTGGGAGGTCTTCGTGCGGGCCCGGCGCGGGCTGTCGCACACGCACGTCGGCAGCCTGCACGCGCCCGACGCCGAGCTCGCCCTGCGCAACGCCCGCGACCTCTACACCCGCCGCCAGGAGGGCGTGTCGATCTGGGTGGTGCCGGCCGGCGCGATCACCGCGTCCAGCCCGGACGAGAAGGACGCCTTCTTCGACCCGGCCGCCGACAAGGTCTACCGCCATCCCACCTTCTACGAGGTGCCGGACGGGGTGGCCCACCTGTGAGCGGGCGGAGCGAGCGAACCAGCCAGCACAGCGGGGTGACGGCGTGAACGGGCCCTTCGACTTCACCCTCGCTCTCGCTGACGACGCGTTGGTCGCGGCCCAGCGGCTGGCCGAGTGGACCACCCGCGCGCCGGAGATGGAAGAGGACATCGCGCTGGCCAACATCGCCCTCGACCAGCTCGGCGCGGCGCGTCTGCTGCTGTCGTACGCGGGCGAGCTGGAGGGCGCCGGGCGCGACGAGGACGCGTTGGCGTACCTGCGTGACGACCGCGAGTTCCGCAACGCGCTCCTGGTCGAGCTGCCCAACGGCGACTTCGCGGTGACGATGGCGAAGCTGTTCTTCCTGGCGGCCTACCAACTGCCGCTGTACACGGCGCTTGCCGCCTGTGCCGACGAGCGGTTGGCCGCGATCGGCGCGAAGGCGCGCAAGGAGTCGGCGTACCACCTGGACCACGGCGCGCTGTGGGTGAAGCGGCTCGGTGACGGCACCGAGGAGTCGCACCGTCGGATGCAGGCGGCCGTCGACCACGTGTGGCCGTACACCCATGAGCTGTTCGCCGCGGACCCGGCGGCGCCGGTCGACCCGGCCACCCTGCGGCCGGCGTTCGTCGAGGTCGTCGGCCCGGTGCTGGCCGAGGCGACGCTCACCCAGCCGGACAGCGCCTGGGCCCCGGCCGGCGGGCGGGCCGGCGTGCACACCGAGCACCTGGCCTACGTGCTCGCCGAGATGCAGGTGCTGCACCGCGCCCATCCCGGAGCGAACTGGTGAGCGCGAGGAGCGCAGCGCAGCGGAGCCCCGCAGTCGCGAGCGAAGACGGCATGGTGAGCGCGAGGAGTGCAGCGCAGCGGAGCCCCGCAGTCGCGAGCGAAGACGGCATGGTGAGCGCGAGGAGCGCGAGCCCCACGACCGCGAACGGCATCGGCCGGGCGAGCGCACGGGAGGCCGTGGCCGGCGTGGTGGACCCGGAGATCCGGGTCATCACCATCGACGAGCTGGGCATCCTGCGCGCGGTCGAGGAGGATCCGGCCAGTGGCCGGGTCACCGTCACCATCACCCCGACCTACACCGGCTGCCCGGCGATGGACGTGATCCGGGCCGACATCCGCCGCGCGCTCGCGGCCGCCGGCCACCCGGACGCCGAGGTCCGGACCGTCTACAGCCCACCGTGGAGCACCGACTGGATCTCCGAGGGTGGGCGGGCCAAGCTCGCCGCCGCCGGGATCGCCCCGCCGGCCCCGGTGCCCGCCGCCGGCGTGGTGTCGCTGACGCTCGCGGTCCGCTGCCCACAGTGCGGCTCGCCGGAGACCGAGCAGGTCAGCCGGTTCGGGTCCACCGCGTGCAAGGCCCTGTGGCGGTGCCGTTCCTGCTCCGAACCCTTCGACCACCTGAAGGCGCTGTGACTGTCACCATCACCCGCCCGGTTCGCCGCCGGCCGGTCTTCCACCCGTTGTCCGTCGCCGCCGTCGACCGGCTCACCGACGACTCCGTGGCGGTGACCTTCGCCGTACCCGAGGAACTGCGGGAGACCTTCGCGTTCCGCGCCGGTCAGCACCTCACGGTTCGGCGAGTTGCCGAGGACGGCGCGGACGTGCGCCGGTCGTACTCGATCTGCTCCACCCCGGACGACCTGGCCCGGCACGGCCGGTTGCGGATCGGGGTGCGGGAGATCCCCGGCGGCGCCTTCTCGGCGTTCGCCTGCGGGGCGCTGCGCGGCGGCGACACCGTCGAGGTGCTGCCGCCGCTGGGCACCTTCACCACGGCGTTCGCGCCGGACCGCGCGCGGCACTACGGCGCGGTCGTCGCCGGCTCCGGCATCACCCCGGTGCTCGGGCTGGTCGCGACCGCCCTGGCCGTCGAGCCGGCCAGCACCTTCACACTGGTGTACGGCAACCGCACGGCGAACACGGTGATGTTCGCCGAGGAGTTGGCCGACCTGAAGGACCGTTACCCCACCCGGCTGCACCTGGTGCACGTCCTCTCCCGGGAACAGGGCGAGTCGCCGCTGCTCTCCGGTCGGATCGACGCCGAGCGGCTGGGCCGGTTGCTGGGCACCATCGTGCCGGACGACCTGGTCGAGGAGTGGTTCCTCTGCGGCCCGTACGGCATGGTGGTCGACGTCCGGGACGTGCTGACCGCGCGGGGGCTGCCGGAGTCGGCGGTGCACACCGAGCTGTTCCACGTCGACACGCCACCGGAGCCGGTCCGCCGTCCCGTCGACCAGGTGGGCGCCGGGGCCGAGGTCACCATCGTGCTGGACGGCCGGTCGTCGAGCTTCACCATGGGCCGCGAGGAACGGGTGCTGGACGCCGCGCTGAAGGTGCGGGGTGAGCTGCCGTACGCCTGCAAGGGTGGCGTCTGCTCGACCTGCAAGGCGAAGGTCGTCGACGGGGCCGTCACGATGGCCCGCAACTACGCGCTGGAGCCCGACGAGCTGGCCGCCGGCTACGTGCTGACCTGCCAGTCCAGCCCGACCACCGACAAGCTCACCATCGACTACGACGCCTGAGGGCGCCGAACGACCGGGAGTTCGCCGAGGTCACCGGGGTACGCGAGAGCTGACGCGGCTGTGGGACGGGCCGCACCCCGCCGGGGTCCGGCGGTCGAGTCGGGTGGGTCGACGTAGGCTCGGGGTGTGACGGTGAGCCGGGAGATCGACGACATCCTGCAGCGCGGCGCGGACGGCGGGCGGATCACGCCCGAGGAGGCGTTGCTGCTCTACACCGAGGCGCCCTTCCACGCGTTGGGCGAGGCGGCGGACGCGGTGCGTCGGCGACGCTACCCGGACAACGTCGTCACGTACCTGATCGACCGCAACATCAACTACACGAACGTCTGCGTGACGGCGTGCAAGTTCTGCGCGTTCTACCGCGCGCCCAAGCACAAGGAAGGGTGGACCCACCCGACCGAGGAGATCCTGCGCCGGTGCGGCGAGGCGGTCGAGCTGGGCGCCACCCAGGTGATGCTCCAGGGCGGGCACCACCCGGACTACGGCGTGGAGTACTACGAGGAGCTGTTCTCCTCGGTCAAGCAGGCGTACCCGCAGCTGGTCATCCACTCGATCGGCCCCAGCGAGATCCTGCACATGGCCAAGGTCTCCGGGGTGAGCCTGGACGAGGCCATCGCCCGGATCAAGACCGCCGGCCTGGACTCGATCGCCGGTGCCGGCGCGGAGATGCTGCCCGAGCGGCCCCGCAAGGCCATCGCGCCCCTCAAGGAGTCGGGCGAGCGCTGGCTGGAGGTCATGGAACTGGCCCACCGGCAGGGCATCGAGTCGACCGCCACCATGATGATGGGCACCGGCGAGACGCACGCCGAGCGGATCGAGCACCTGCGCATGATCCGCGACGTGCAGGACCGCACCCGTGGGTTCCGGTCCTTCATCCCGTGGACGTACCAGCCGGAGAACAACCACCTGAAGGGCCGCACCCAGGCGACCACGCTGGAGTACCTGCGGCTGGTCGCGGTGGCCCGGCTCTTCTTCGAGACCGTGCCGCACCTGCAGGCGTCCTGGCTGACCACCGGCAAGGACGTCGGGCAGCTCGCGCTGCACATGGGCGTGGACGACCTCGGCTCGATCATGCTGGAGGAGAACGTCATCTCCTCCGCCGGTGCCCGGCACCGCTCCAACCTGCACGAGCTGATCGGCATGATCCGCTCGGCGGACCGGGTTCCCGCGCAGCGCGACACCCTCTACAACCGGCTCGCCGTGCACCACACGCCGGCCGACGACCCGACCGACGAGCGGGTGGTCTCGCACTTCTCCTCGATCGCGCTTCCCGGCGGTGGTGCGGGGAAGTCCCTGCCGCTGGTGGACGTCAGCTGACGGTCGACACCCGGCCGTTCGGCTGATCGACGCTCATGCTCCCGCCGGATCACCCCGGCGGTACGGGTGGTCCCCGCCGCCGCAGCGCCAGGCTGTCCGGTGCGGGGCTGGTGGAGATGATCGTCGGCGGCTAGCGTCCCGGCTCATATCCGTCACCCGTCGACAGACGGGGCTGTCCTCCATCGGCCCGCTGCGGGTCGTTCATATAACGCACGGCGGTACGGGCGGGATGGGTGACCATCCCGCCCGTACTGTCTGCCCAGCTCGGACCGGACGGCTGAAAACGGCTCCGCCTGCTGGCGTGGAAGATCGGCCTCGGATAGCGTCCGCTCGTTCCGCAACCATTCTTTCTTCCCTACCCCCGGGGGACTGATGACAGCGTTCCACCGCTCGACGCTGGTGCGCGCCAGTGTCGTGGCGCTGCTCGCGGCCGGCGGCATCGCCGCCGTGGCCGCCCCAGTGCTGGCGGCCGAGCAGGCCGACCTGGCCCTGGTGCCGCTCAGCTACAACCTGGCCAAGGGTGTCACGGAGGCCAAGAGCAAGCCGTTCAAGTTCACGGTCGACAACACCCGGAGCGAGGAAGACGCCGAAGGTGTCAGCTACACCGTGGACACCAGCAGGCTGAAGACGAACAAGGTCCGGGTCGTGGTGCCCGACGGCTGCCGGGTGAACGGCAAGAAGTTCACCTGTCCCCTCGGCGACCTGGCCGCCGGCACCAGCGAGGACTTCGGCATCCCGATCTTCTCCACCGGTGGTAAGGGCGCCGCCGGCACGCTGGTGGTCACCATCCGCTCGGCCACCGAGGACCCCAACAAGGAAGACAACAAGGTCGAGCACGACATCACCGTCACCGAGCCCGGGTACGACCTGACCAGCTGGGTGCAGGACGTCAACGCGAACGTCGTGGTGAACGGCGTCAACGGCGACGACCCCGACCTCCGTCCGGTGCGGCCGGGCGAGACGGTGCCGGTCGACTGGGCGGTCTACAACGACGGCAGCCGCAGGGCCACCGGTCTCGCCTACGTGCTCACCCTCCCGGCGGGCGTCACGTTCGACACCCTGCCGGACACCTGCACCACGCAGACCTTCGGTGTCGCCCAGGCGCTCTGTCAGGACGACGGCGCGGTGATCCGGCCCGGTGACTACTACACGGCGGACATCAAGGTGACCGTCGGCAAGGACGTCACCGAGCCGGTGCTGCGGGTCGGCGAGCTGGTGGCGCACGGTCTGGACGCGGCAGCCGGCAAGCCCGAGGAGCAGCCGCAGCGGGCCAGCACCGCCCAGCGGAAGACCTTCACCGAGGTCGACGAGGGCGACAACCAGGCGATCTTCGACGTCTTCGTCGACCAGGCTGTGGACCCGACGCCGACGCCGACGCCGACGGTTACTCCGACGGAGACCCCGACCCCGACGCCGACGGCCACGCCGACCGAGTCGCCGACTCCGACGCCCACGGTCACTCCGACCGGGACGCCGACTCCGACGGAGACGCCTACTCCGACGCCGACGGCCACGCCGACCGAGTCGCCGACCCCGACGCCCACGGTCACTCCGACCGAAACTCCGACTCCGACGGAGACGCCAACCCCGACGCCGACGGTCACCCCGACCGAGTCGCCGACTCCGACGCCGACGGTCACCCCGACCGGGACGCCGACGCCGACGGCTACTCCGACGGTCACGCCGAGGCCGACCGCGACGGCTACTCCCACCGAGACGCCAACCGCGACGGCCACTCCCACCGAGACGCCGACGGCGACGGCCACTCCGACGCCGGTCCCGAGCGGTACGACGACGCCGGGCACGACCGTCTCGCCGGGTGGCGGCTCCGGCGGTGGCGGCTCGGGCGGCGGTGGCCTGCCGGTGACCGGTGTGCAGGTCGGCCTGATCGGCGGCATCGGCGTGATCATCCTGCTCGTGGGCGGAGCGCTGCTGGTGCTCACCCGTCGCCGCAAGGTGGTCCTGGTCTCGCCGGCCGACGAGAAGTCGACCGACTGACACCGATGCCCCGACGAACGGGGCGAGAGGCCGCAGGGCAACCCGCGTTCTGACCGAGGTGTCACGAACGTAGGCACGACGTGAAGGGCGGGGTGGGCGACCACCCCGCCCTTTCGCGTACGAAGGCGTGCGGCGCCACCCAGCGAGCGTCGGTTGGCGGGCGGCTGGCAGAGTGGAGGGGTGAGCCGTACCCCGCAGGGCCAGCGCGCCAGTCTGGACAAGCAGCCGCACGAGGTCGCCGCGATGTTCGACGGCGTGGCAGAGCGTTACGACCTGACCAACACGGTGATCTCGCTGGGCCAGGACCGCTCCTGGCGCCGGGCCACCCGTGCGGCGCTCGGGCTGCGACCGGGCGAGCGGGTGCTGGACGTGGGCGCGGGCACCGGCGTCTCGACGCGTGAGCTGGCCCAGTCCGGGGCGTACGCGGTCGGGGTCGACCTGTCGCTGGGCATGCTGTACACCGGCAAGCGGGCGCGGCCCGAGGTGCCGTTGCTGGCGGGAGACGCGTTGCGGCTGCCGTTCGCCGACGCCAGCTTCGACGCGGTGACCATCTCCTTCGCGCTGCGCAACGTCAACGACACCGACGCGGCGCTGCGTGAGCTGGCCCGGGTCACCCGGCCGGGCGGCCGGCTGGTGGTCTGCGAGTTCAGCACCCCGGTCAACCCGGTCTTCCGGACGGTCTACCTGTCGTACCTGATGCGGTCGTTGCCGGCGGTGGCCCGCACGGTGTCGAGCAACCCCGAGGCGTACGTCTATCTCGCCGAGTCGGTCCGGGCCTGGCCGGCGCAGTCCGCGTTGGCCGGCAGGGTGGCCGCGGCCGGGTGGGGGCGCGTGGCGTGGCGCAACCTGACCGGTGGCGTGGTGGCCCTGCACCGGGGGATCCGCAAGTAGCGGACGGACCGCACCAACCGGCACGGACATTATTCAGGTTTCGTTAATATCGGCCTTTAGTCCACTTTGCCCCGTACGCTCGATCGCATGACCGGAGCAGAGCCGGCGGACCCGGTGGCCGCCACCGACGACGACGCCGCCGAACTCATCGCCCAGTTGCGCGAGTTGGCCGGGGCCGACCCGGTGGAGGTCCGGCAGGTGGTCGCCGAGGTGTTGGCGGCACTGGACCGGGCGGCGGGTGGGGCGCTCCGCGAGCATCTGCCGGAGACGATCCGTGTCGACGCGGGCCTGGACGCCTCCCGTCCGGCCTGACACCTGACTGCTGTGGACGGTGGTCGGCTGTCACATCGGCGAGTTAGGTACCCCTGATCCTGTGCTGGTATGACGCCGGTCATACACTCGTCCCGTCTGGCTTGTGAAGCATTTCACGAGCGTGCGGGAGGAGGCGCGGATGACCGCGGTGGAACACGACGCCGACGTCATTGTCGTGGGCGCCGGTCCCGGTGGATCAGCGACTGCGTACCACCTGGCCCGGCACGGCGTACGGGTGCTGTTGTTGGAGAAGACCGAGTTCCCCCGGGAGAAGGTCTGCGGCGACGGGTTGACCCCGCGCGCGGTGCGCCAACTCGTCCGGATGGGTGTGGACACCTCGCCCGAGGCGGGCTGGCTGCACAACCGCGGCCTGCGGGTCATCGGCGGCGGGGTACGCCTCGAACTGGACTGGCCGGAGTTGGCCAGCTTCCCCAACTACGGTCTGGTGCGCACGCGTCTGGACTTCGACGACCTGCTCGCCCAGCGGGCGGTGGCCGCCGGCGCGAAGCTGCGGACCAGCGTCAACGTGCTGGGCCCGGTGCTCGACGGCGATGGCCGCGTCACCGGCGTCGAGGCGGAGGTCGGGCCGGGCAAGGAGCCCACCACCTTCCGCGCACCGCTTGTCGTCGCGGCGGACGGCGTCTCCGGCCGGTTCCCGCTCGCGCTCGGGCTGGCCAAGCGGGAGGACCGGCCGATCGGTGTGGCCGTCCGCCGCTACTACCGCTCGCCGGCCAAGCACGAGGACAACTATCTGGAGTCCTGGCTGGAGCTGCGCAGCAAGGACAGCGGCGACAACCTGCTGCCCGGGTACGGCTGGATCTTCGGCCTCGGTGACGGGCGGGTCAACGTCGGCCTCGGCGTGCTCAACTCGTCCTCGGCGTTCGGCAAGACCAACTACCGCCGGCTGCTCACCGACTGGCTCGCGAACACCCCGGAAGACTGGGGGATGACCGACGAGACCAACGCCGACGGCCCGATCCTCGGTGCCGCGCTGCCGATGGGCTTCAACCGGGTGCCCCACTACACCCGTGGCGTGCTGCTGGTCGGTGACTCGGGCGGCATGGTCAACCCGTTCAACGGTGAGGGCATCGCGTACGCGATGGAGTCCGGCGAACTGGCCGCGGAGGTCATGGTCCAGGCCCTCGCCCGGCCGGCCGGGCCGGAACGGGAGCGCGCGCTGATGGCGTACCCGAACGAGCTGAAGGCCCGGCTCGGCGGCTACTACCGGTTGGGCGGCATCTTCGTGAAACTGATCGGCCGCCCCGAGATCATGCGGATCGCCACCAAACACGGCATGCCGCACCCGACGCTGATGCGTTTCGTGCTCAAGCTGTTGGCCAACCTGACCGACCCGCGTGGCGGGGACGCGATGGATCGGGTCATCAACGCGATGACGAAGGCCGCCCCAGCCGTATAAGTAGGACGGCATCGGCGCTGGTCACAGCCCCGATGCGGACAAAGATCGACCCCCGCCGACTGCCACTGCGAGGGACGTGAATAGTGTGATTTTCGTCAAGCACCGAGGGCAGGGAAGGACGAGCAGGAGAAAACGATGTCGCTCTCGCCTTACGCACCGATCATCGGGCTGTTCGCCCTCGCCGCGGCGTTCTCGCTGTTTTCCGTTGGCGCCGCCCGCTTCGCCGGTCCCCGTCGCTACAACAAGGCCAAACTCGAGGCTTACGAGTGCGGCATCGAGCCCAGCCCGCAGCCGGTCGGCGGCGGGCGGTTCCCGATCAAGTTCTACCTGACGGCGATGCTCTTCATCGTCTTCGACATCGAGATCATCTTCCTCTACCCCTGGGCGGTCTCGTTCGACGCTCTGCCGATCTTCGGCTTCGTGGAGATGGTCCTGTTCATCGTCGCGGTCTTCGTTGCGTACGCCTACGTGTGGCGGCGCGGCGGCCTGGACTGGGACTGAGGAAGGAACGTCAGATGGGCATCGAGGAGAAGCTTCCCGCCGGCGTCCTGCTCACCTCGGTGGAGAAGCTGGTCAACTGGTCTCGGAAGTCGTCCGTGTGGGGCGCCACCTTCGGCCTGGCCTGCTGCGCCATCGAGATGATGGCCGCCGGTGGTCCGCACTACGACATGGGCCGCTGGGGCATGGAGGTCTTCCGGGCGTCGCCCCGGCAGGCCGACCTGATGATCGTGGCCGGCCGGGTGAGTCAGAAGATGGCCCCGGTGCTGCGCCAGATCTACGACCAGATGGCCGAGCCGCGCTGGGTGCTCTCAATGGGCGTCTGCGCCAGCAGCGGCGGCATGTTCAACAACTACGCGATCGTGCAGGGCGTCGACCACGTGGTGCCGGTCGACATGTACCTCCCCGGCTGCCCGCCCCGGCCGGAGATGCTCATCGACGCGATCCTCAAGCTCCGCGAGAAGATCATGTACGAGCCGCTGGGCCCCAACGGTCGCAAGATGCTCGCGGCCCGCCAGGAGCGCGGCGACGTTCCGGTCGTGCCCTACGGCTCGATGCCCTCCTCGTACCGCAGCGACAAGGCCCGGCGCGCCGAGTGGACCCGGGCGGTCCGCGAGGGCCGCGAGGAGCAACTGCGCATCGAGAACTGGATGAACGCTCAGAACCACCTCCACCCGCAGGTAGGCCCGAAATGACGTCACCCACGGACAAGCCAAACGACGGCGGGGTGCCGGTGCCGGTCACGCCGGTCGGCGCCAGCAGCACCGCCCCGGCCGAGTACCCGCCGGCCAGCCCGGCCGGTCGCGGGATGTTCGGCAACCAGGGCACCGGCGACGTGTCCGGCTACGGCGGCCTGGTCCGCCAGCGCCAGCCCATCGAGGAGGCGTCCCGGCCGTACGGGGGCTACTTCGACGAGGTCCGCGACGCGCTGGAGGAGGCGTACCCGGCCTTCAACGACGCGATCGAGAAGGTCGTGGTCGACCGGGGTGAGCTGACCCTGCACGTCCGCCCGGAGCGGATCGCCGAGGTCTGCCAGGTGATGCGGGACGACCTCGCGCTGCGGTTCGAGCTGTGCTCCTCGGTGTCCGGTGCGGACTACCTGGGCGCCGACGAGCGCCGGCTGCACGTGGTCTACCTGCTCACCTCGATGACGTACCGGCGGCGGGTCCGGCTGGAGGCCGCGGTCTCCGTCGAGGCCCCGCACCTGCCCAGCGTGACCGCCGTCTACCCGACGGCGGACTGGCAGGAGCGCGAGGCGTACGACATGTTCGGCATCGTCTTCGACGGCCACCCCAACCTGACCCGGATCCTCATGCCGGACGACTGGGAGGGCCATCCGCAGCGCAAGGACTACCCGCTCGGCGGCGTCCCCGTCGAGTACAAGGGCGCGGAGATCCAGCCGCCGAACGAGCGGAGGTCGTACCAGTGACGACGTCGAACTACGCCAGCGAGCGCGAGACCGACGAGGGTCGGGTCTTCACCGTCACCGGCGGGGACTGGGACACGATCGTCGCGGGCACCGACCCGATCAACGACGAGCGGATCGTGGTCAACATGGGTCCGCAGCACCCGTCCACGCACGGGGTGTTGCGGCTGATCCTGGAGCTCGAGGGCGAGACGGTCCGCGAGGCCCGCTCGGTCGTCGGCTACCTGCACACCGGCATCGAGAAGAACCTCGAATACCGCAACTGGGTCCAGGGTTCGACGTTCGTGACCCGGATGGACTACCTCGCCCCGATCTTCAACGAGACGGCGTACGCCCTCGCCGTCGAGAAGCTCCTCGGCATCACCGACGACATCACCGAGCGGGCCACCACGATCCGCGTGTTGATGATGGAGCTCAACCGGATCTCGTCGCACCTGGTCTGGCTCGCCACCACCGGCATGGAGCTGGGCGCGATCTCGATCATGCTGTACGGCTTCCGCGAGCGGGAGTACATCCTCGACATCTTCGAGACCATCACCGGCCTGCGGATGAACCACGCGTACGTGCGGCCGGGCGGTGTGGCGCAGGACGTGCCGGACGACGCGATCGTCAAGATCCGCGAGTTCCTCAAGATGATGCCGAAGAAGCTCAAGGAGTACGAGGACCTCCTCTCCGGCCAGCCGATCTGGACCGAGCGGACGAAGAACGTCGCGGTGCTGGACGTCACCGGCTGCGTGGCCCTCGGCATCACCGGTCCGGTGCTGCGCTCCGCCGGCCTCGCCTGGGATCTGCGCAAGACCATGCCGTACTGCGGCTACGAGACGTACGAGTTCGACGTGCCGACCCACCCCGACGGTGACGTGTGGGGCCGCTACCAGGTTCGGCTCGCCGAGATCCGGGAGTCGATGAAGCTGGTCGAGCAGGCGCTGGACCGGCTCCGTCCGGGCCCGGTGATGGTCGCCGACCGCAAGATCGCCTGGCCGGCGCAGCTCGCCATCGGCGTGGACGGCATGGGCAACTCGCTGGAGCACGTCGCGAAGATCATGGGTCAGTCGATGGAGTCGCTGATCCACCACTTCAAGCTGGTGACCGAGGGCTTCCGGGTCCCGCCCGGCCAGGTGTACGTCGCCATCGAGGCGCCCCGCGGCGAGCTGGGCGTCCACGCGGTCTCCGACGGTGGCACCCGGCCCTACCGGGTGCACTACCGGGAGCCGAGCTTCGTCAACCTGCAGGCCCTCCCGGCGATGGCCGAGGGCGGTCTGATCGCCGACGTGATCGCCGGCGGCGCCTCGTTGGACCCCGTGATGGGTGGTTGTGACCGATGACGACGACGACGTTCACTGACGAGACCCGGGAGCGGGCGCGCGAGATCATCGCCCGTTACCCGGCGGACCGGTCCCGCTCGGCGTTGCTGCCGCTGCTGCACCTGGTCCAGGCCGAGGAGGGCTACGTCTCCCCGGCCGGGGTCGCGTTCTGCGCCGAGGTGCTGGGGCTGAACAAGGCCCAGGTCGGCGCCGTGGCCACCTTCTACACGATGTACAAGCGCAAGCCGACCGGTGACTTCCTGGTCAGCGTCTGCACCAACACGATGTGCAACGTGCTCGGTGGCCAGGAGGTCTACGACACCCTCGCCGAGCACCTGGGCGTCGGGCACGACGAGACCACCGCCGACGGCACGATCACGCTGGAGCACGCCGAGTGCCTGGCGGCGTGCGACTACGGCCCGGTGATGACTGTCAACTACGACTTCTTCGACGGCGTGGACGCCTCCACCGCGGTCGGTGTGGTCGACGAGCTGCGCGCCGGCGGCCGGCCGATGCCGACCCGGGGCGCCCGGCTCTGCACCCTCAAGGAGATGGCGGTGCAGCTCGCCGGTTTCGCCGACGAGCGCGACGGTGCGGTCGCCGACGGCGGGCCGGGCGAGCCCACCCTGCGCGGGTTGCGGTTGGCCCAGCAGCACGGTGTCTCGGTGCCCGGCTTCGACCCGAACACCCCGATCCGCAGCAAGGCCGAGGCCGACAAGGCCGCCGCCGAGGCG
>NZ_JAKKFF010000085.1 GCF_022229015.1 Micromonospora foliorum | reverse complement strand
GCCTGCGTCCGCAAGCTCGGCGCGTCGGTGGCGCTCCCGCGTCGCGCCGAGATCGACGAGCTGTACGTACCGGCCTGAGCGCGTTACCGCGCTGAGCCGACCTGACTCGCGCGTTGCGCCGGCCCGAGCGCGTCGGCGGGTCACGCCCGCCGGCCCGCGCCGGTGCGGAAGGCCCGGCGGTACGCCGACGGTGAGGTCAGCATGACCCGGCCGAAGTGGTGCCGATAGGTGACCGCCGTGTCGAAGCCCACCGCGCGGGCGACCTGCTCGACCGCGGCGTCCGTCTCCTCCAGCAGGGTCAGGCTGGCGCGGATCCGCTTGTCGATCAGCCAACGGATCGGGCTGGTCCCGGTGGCCCGGGCGAAGTGCCGCAGGTAGGTGCGGGGCGACATGTGCGCCCGCCCGGCGAGCTGGGCCACGGTCAGCGGCTCGCCGAGGTGGGCGAGCGCCCAGTCGATGCTGCCCGCGATCCGGTCGTCGTCCGGGTCGGTGGGCACCGGCGCCTCGACGAACTGGGCCTGCCCGCCGTCGCGGTGCGGCGGGATCACCAGCCGTCGGGCGACCGCGTTGGCGATCGCCGCGCCGTGGTCGCGCCGGATCACGTGTACGCAGAGGTCCAGCCCGGCCGCGCTGCCGGCACTGGTGAGCAGGTCACCGTCATCGAGGTAGAGCACGTCCGGGTCCACTTCGACCCGCGGGTAGCGCCGGGCCAGCAGCTCCGCGTACCGCCAGTGGGTGGTGGCCCGCCGGCCGTCCAACAGCCCCGCGCCCGCCAGCGCGAACGCGCCCGAGCAGATCGACATGATCCGGGCGCCGCGCCGGTGCGCCTGGCGGAGCGCGGTGATCAGCTCGGGCGACGGGTCGGCGGTCACGTCCGCTACGCCGGGCACGATCACCGTCCGCGCCGCCGCCAGCTCGGCCAGACCGTACGGGGTGTGCAGACTGGCTCCGCCGACCACCGGCACCGGCCCCGGCTGCTCGGCGCAGAGCACCAGGTCGTACCAGTCGACGTCGAACTCGGGCCGGGCCAGCCCGAACACCTCGGTGACGATGCCGGTCTCGAACACCGACATCCCCGGGTACGCGAGCACGGCCACCCGGTGCGCGGCCGCCGGTCGGCGGGGCGCCGGCAGCAGCCGCGGGCCGGTGATCGTGGCCGGGATCGGCATGGCGGGATGTTAGCGCAGGACGTCGTTCCCGCCACTCGTCGCGAGGGTGGTGACCTGGCGAGGATCGGTGCATGACCTTCACCTTCGCCGTTCCGCCGGCCGATCCGGCCACCGCCGCCGCCTACTTCCGCACTCGGCTCAGCGTCGAGACCGACGTCAGTGACGTGCACGCCGACCTGTCGGCCCGTACCCCGGGTCTGGTCGTCGTCGACTCCCGGGGCGCGGCCGCCTGGGCGCAGGGGCACCTTCCCGGCGCGGTGCACCTGCCCACCGCCGAGATCGCGACCCGGGCGGCGGACCTGATCCCGCCGGGCTCGGCGGTGGTGACCTATTGCTGGGGTCCGGGCTGCAACGGCGCGACCCGAGCCGCGCTGGAGTTCGCCCGGCTCGGTCATCCGGTGAAGGAGATGCTCGGCGGGTTCGAGTACTGGGCGCGCGAAGGGCTGCCGGTGGTGACGGACGCCGGGTTGACCCAGCGACCGGTCGACGACCTCACCGCGCCCACCACGACGATCACCTGCGACTGCTGAGCCACCGCGCAGGCGGACGAGGGCTCAGCCGACCGGCTCGTCGGCGAGCTTCTCGCCGCGTCGGCGCAGCATGCCCAGCCCGGGGATGCCGGCCACGGCGAGCTTGAGGTCGCGGGTCACGTCGAGCAGGTCGTGCAGGTCGGGCCCGACCCGGTCCAGCGTGGCCAGGATCGGCAGGATGTCCGCCGTCAGGTGTTCCCTGAGCTTGGGCAACTCGTCGATCAGGTGGATCGCCGCAGTGATCTCCTCGTGGCTCAGCTCCTCGACGAACCTCCCGGCCATCGGAGCGGCCCGGCGTAGCGCCGGCTCGTACGCCGCCAGCAGTTCGGCCGCCGTGGCGGCAGCCTCCGTCGCGGTCCCCACGGTGCCGGCGGCGCGGCTCGCGACCCGGTCGGCCTCGGCCACCACCGTGCCCGCCGCCCGGGAGACCCGGTCGGCCTCGGCGACCACCACGGCGGCGGCCGTGGCCACCTCGGTGGCGGTGTCGATGGCGGTGGTCGCGGCGGCGCTGATGACGGCCACCTCGCGGACCGCAACCTCGGCGTCGGTGAGCACCTGGTCGGTCCGCTCCAGGGTCGTCTCGATCCGGTCGACCACGCCGTTGATCCGGGCCAGCAGCGCCTCCACCCCGTCCAACACGGCGAACGCGCGAGCGGGCACGGCCGCCATCGTGGCGGCCGAGCCGAGCGCCTGGTCGAGAGCGGAGCGGGTCAGGCCGACCACGGCGGTCGGGGTGGGCAGGGAAATGGCCATGGGATCAAGTGTGCGTCGGCCGTGCCACAACCGCCCGACAGCGCTGGTCAGCGTGACAGTCGACCGGCGGTGTCGGCGCGGGCGACCCGCAGCGCCCACCAGATCAGCGGCACCTGCAACGGCACCCGTCCGTACGCGACGGCCCGCCGCGTCGGGCGTCGGTGCCGCCAGTCCACCGCCATCTTCACGTTCGCCGGCAGGACGGCGACGAACAGGGCTGCGGCCGCCCGACCGCCGGCCGCCCGGGTGGACGGATGGGCCACCGCCGCCGCCACGGCCAGCTCGGCGACGCCGCTGGCGTACGTCCAGAAACGAGCCGGGCCGGGCAACGCGCGCGGCACGATCGGGTCGTAGACGCCGGGGCGTACCAGATGGGTGACGCCGGCCGCGGCGAGCAGCCCGGCCAGCGCAACGGCCTCGCCGCGGCGGTTGCTCATCGATGGTCCCCCTGCTGTTCGACGGCACGCTGCACGGCCCGGTAGATCTGCCCGAACCGTAGCGCGTCCGGGGTGCGCACCAGCAGATCCTCCCGGCCGTGGTGCTGCACCCACAGCTCGTGCACGTGGCTGCCACGCTCGTAGGAGCGGTCCAGCCAGCCGAGGGGGATCTCCAGGAACGGTGCCAGGGCCAGTGCCCCCACCGCGCAGGCGGCGAGAATGATCAGCGCCAGCTGCCAGTTGCCCCGGTCCTGTGCCGACCAGGCCAGTGACAGTACGCAGACCACGGCGACCAGCGGCGGCAGCGAGAGCAGCAGGACCAGGACACCGCGACCGAGCACCCGGCCGCGTACGGCGAGGGTTTTCTGCCCTCGCGCGTGCCAGACGAACGTCACGTCGGACAGGGCGATCACGTGACCGCCCGCCCGGATCGACTCGGAGGTCACCTGCACCGCGTCGTCCCGGTAATAGAGGGTCATCACTAAGCCTAACCACCGCCAGGCAAACCCCGCCCCCGTCGGGCCTCGCCTCCCTACGGGCCTCGCCTCCTTACGGGCCTCGCCTCCCTACGGGCCTCGCCTCCCTACGGGCCTCGGCTTCCTCGGGCTTCGCCTTCCTCGGGCCTCGGCTTCCTCGGGCCTCGCCTTCCTCGGCCTCCGTCGCATTCGACGGGGCCGTTCGAGGCTCGGGTGGTGCGGCTTCCTTTGGAGCTGAATCGTTTGTGACATCGCGCGTGGTCGCGATTCGGCACCCGGCATCAAGGCATCGCCGCACAGCGGCATTGCGGCACGGCGGGCTCGGTCTGATTCGTTTGCGACATCAGCTCCAAAGGCCTTGCCTGAGTGTTGCCGCGCCTGCCCGTGCCCGTGCCGCGCGTGCCGCGCCTGCCGCGCCTTCAAGCGGGCTCGAGCCGCTCCTCAGGTCCCGACGTTGGCGGCCGGGTGGGCCAGATCGGGACGTGAAGAGGAGAGGGTGGCTAGCGGCGGATGCCGGGACGGGCCGGTTGGCTGTGCTCGACCGCGCGTTGCACCGCCCGGTAGATCTGCCCGAAACGCAGCGCGTCACCGGTGCGCAGCAGACGCACCGGTTGGCCGCGCCAACGGGCCCAGATCTCCAGTTGGCGGCTGCCCCGGGCGTACGAGCGGTCCAGGTGTTCGAAGAGGAAGTCGGCGACCGGCCCGACGGCCAACCCGACCAGCACCGACGCGCCGACGATCGCGATCGTCACGGTGGGTGAGCGGTGCAGCCAGACGGCCACGCCGATGCCGAGCACCGCCGCGACCAGCGGGCCGGCGAGCGCGGCGCCGATCGCACCCCGCCCCACCAGCACGCGCCAGGAACGGGTGCCCCGGCGGTGCCAGATCATGGTGATGTCGGACAGCGCGTAGCTGCGACCGTCGACACGGACGGTGGTGGAGGTGACCTGCACCGATCTGTCGTCGTAATACGTGATCATGGCTGGACTCCCGCCCATAGGGCTAACACCAGACTACTTACCCAAACGAGCCGGGTCGTAAGGTTGGCACGCGACTTCGACGAGGAAGTGAGGGCAGCGTGGGCGAGTTCGTTCGGCTGGAGACCAGGGACGGCATCGGCACGATCCGGCTGGAGCGGCCGCCGATGAACGCGCTCAACACCCAGGTGCAGGAGGAGTTGCGCGCCGCCGCCACGGCGGCCACCGCCGATCCCGAGGTCCGCGCCGTCATCGTGTACGGCGGGGAGAAGGTCTTCGCCGCCGGCGCCGACATCAAGCAGATGGCCGAGATGTCCTACGTGGACATGGCCGACCGGGCCGCGAACCTGTCCAGCGCGCTCGGCGCGATCGCCCGGATCCCCAAGCCGGTGGTCGCCGCGATCACCGGGTACGCCCTCGGTGGTGGCTGTGAGCTGGCGCTGGCCTGTGACTGGCGGGTGGTCGCCGAGGACGCCAAGCTCGGCCAGCCGGAGATCAAGCTGGGCATCATCCCCGGTGCGGGCGGCACCCAGCGGCTGGCCCGCCTGGTCGGCCCGGCCCGCGCCAAGGACCTGATCATGTCGGGGCGGATGGTGGACGCGCAGGAGGCGCTGCGGATCGGCCTGGCCGACCGGGTCGCCCCGGCCGCCGAGGTGTACGACACGGCCGTCGCGCTGATCACCCCGTACCTGACCGGGCCGGTGCAGGCGCTGCGGGCGGCGAAGCTGGCGGTCGACGGCGGCCTCGACATGGACCTGAACTCGGGCCTGGCCTGGGAGAGTCAGCTCTTCGCGGCGCTGTTCGCCACCGACGACCGGCGGGAGGGCATGACTGCCTTCGTCGAGAAGCGCAAGCCGGGCTTCACCGGCCGCTGATCCGTCGCTCCCCGGCCCGAGGCCCCCTGACCTCGGCAACGTCCACTGGTCGGGGCCACGGTCGCACTGCCAAGTGACTGGCCGGTAACCTGTGATCCCGGCCACGGACGATGGGAGCGACATGACGGAGCGGATCGAGGGTCACGGCGGCGAGTTGGCGCTCGCGGCACTACGCGCGCACGGCGTACGGGAGATGTTCACGCTGTCCGGCGGGCACGTCTTCCCGCTCTACGATGCCGCGTACAAGACCGACTTCCCGATCTACGACGTCCGGCACGAGCAGTCCGCGGTCTTCGCCGCCGAGGCGGTGGCCAAGCTCCAGCGCCGACCCGGCCTCGCCGTGCTCACGGCCGGGCCCGGTGTCACCAACGGCATCTCCGGCATGACCAGCGCGTTCTTCAACGCCTCGCCGGTGCTGGTGCTCGGCGGGCGCGCGCCCGCGTTCCGCTGGGGCTCCGGCAGCCTGCAGGAGATGGACCACCTGCCGCTGGTCGCCCCGGTCACCAAGCACGCCGAGACGGTGTTCAGCACCGACGACATCCCGCGCGCGGTCGGTGCGGCGCTGCACGCCGCGCTCACCCCGCACCGCGGCCCGGCCTTCCTCGACTTTCCGCTGGAGACGGTCTTCTCGGTCGCCGAGGCCGAGCTGCCCACCGTGACGGGTGTCGACCCGATCGCGCCGGACCCGGACGAGGTCGGCCGCGCCGCGCTGCTCATCGCCGGGGCGCAGCGGCCGGTCATCATCGCCGGCTCCGACGTGTACGCGGGCGACGCGGTCGCCGCCCTGCGCGAGGCGGCCGAGGCGTTGCAGGTGCCGGTCTTCACCAACGGCATGGGTCGCGGCTCGCTGCCGCCGGAGCACCCGCTCGCGTTCGCCAAGGCCCGCCGGGCCGCGCTCTCCGGCGCCGACGTGGTCGTGGTGGTGGGCACCCCGCTGGACTTCCGGCTCAGCTTCGGTGACTTCGGTGACGCCAAGGTGGTGCACATCGTCGACGCCCCCAGCCAGCGGGCCACGCACGTGCAGCCGGCCGCCGCCCCCGCCGGCGACCTGCGCCTGATCCTCTCCGCGTTGGCCGACCACTCCGGTGACCGGGCCGACCACGCCGACTGGATCGCCGACCTGCGCGTGGCCGAGGACGCCGCGAAGGCTCGCGACGCCGCGGAGATGGCCGCCGAGACCGACCCGATCCGGCCGGCCCGGATTTACGGCGAGCTGCGTCGGGTGCTCGCCCCGGATGCGATCACCATCGGCGACGGCGGCGACTTCGTGTCGTACGCCGGGCGGTACCTGGAGCCGGCCCAGCCCGGCACCTGGCTGGACCCGGGCCCGTACGGCTGCCTGGGCACCGGCATGGGTTACGCGATGGGCGCCCGGGTCAGTCACCCGGACCGGCAGATCTGTGTGCTGATGGGCGACGGCGCGGCCGGCTTCTCGCTGATGGACGTCGAGTCGCTGGTCCGCCAGAAGCTGCCGGTGGTGATCGTCGTCGGCAACAACGGCATCTGGGGGCTGGAGAAGCACCCGATGCGGGCCATGTACGGCTACGACGTGGCCGCCGACCTCCAGCCGGAGCTGCGGTACGACACCGTGGTCAGTGCGCTCGGCGGTGCGGGGGAGACGGTCGCCAAGGCGGCAGACCTGGGCCCGGCGCTCCAGCGGGCGTTCGACTCCGGAGTGCCGTACCTGGTGAACGTGCTCACCGACCCGACCGACGCGTACCCCCGGTCGTCGAACCTGGCCTGAGTCGCACCCGCCGCCGCCGTCGCTCCTGCGCCGGCGGCGGCGCGCTCACACCTCCGGTCGGTCACCCTCGCGCGGCGGCTCACCGTCGCGGCGGCGCAGGTCGTCCTCGCGCCGCCGCAGGTCTTCCTCCCAGCGGCGGAAGAGCTCCTGGTCCTGCTGCTGGGCGCGTTCCTCGACGGAGCGCAGGAACTCCGGGTCGTCGTCGGGGGCCACCGGTCGGGGGCGCTGCCGCTCGGCGCCGCCGGTGCCGCCCGGCCAGCCCTTGCGGGCGGCGGGGCTGGGCTCTCGGCCGACGATGAACCAGGCGATCGAGCCGACCAGCGGGAAGAACAGGATGATCAGCACCCAGGCGATCCGGGGAAGGGCACGGATCTTGCCCTCCTCGGCGGAGAGGCAGCTGATCAGCGCGCAGACGGCGAGGACAATCTGCACCAGGAAGAGGAGTACGCCAAGCCGGGCCATCCACCCATCATGGCGCACCGGCGCGCGTCACCACAGTCCGCGCAGGACCAGCAGCACTCCCAGTAACGCCAGCACCACCGTGCCCACCGTGACCAGGGGCAGTGTCCGGCCGCCGGTGCGGGCCGGACCGGTGCCGGTGCCACGCGACCAGCAGAGCACCAGCAGGGCGCCCCACACCAGCACGATGCAGCCGGCGATCAGGGCGCCGGTCGGGTCG
This sequence comes from Micromonospora foliorum, assembly GCF_022229015.1. Taxonomy (GTDB): domain Bacteria; phylum Actinomycetota; class Actinomycetes; order Mycobacteriales; family Micromonosporaceae; genus Micromonospora; species Micromonospora foliorum. The sequence continues at coordinate 4,268 of NZ_JAKKFF010000085.1, read as the reverse complement.
CCCGTCGACGCCAGCCGGACGGCGAGCACGGTCACGACGGTCACCGTGAGCAGGGTGCGCCGCCAGGCCAGCCGGGTCCGCTCCGGTTGCAGCCCCGGGTCGCGTCCGGTGCTCACCGCCCGCCGATCGCCCGCAGCAGGACGGCGACCACCAGCAGCAACGCGCCGACGCCGACGGCGAGCGCCAGGATGGCGGGGAACCGGGACGCGGGCAGCTCCTGACCGAGCCGGATGGCCCGCTCGGTACGCGCCCAGTGGTCCACCGCGCGGATCGCGACCGCCGCGCCGAGCAGCAGCAACGCCACCGCGATCACCTCCCGCAGGTGGCTCATCGGCAGGGGTGGCAGGAACTGCGCGGCGGCCAACCCGCCACCGACCAGCGCCAACCCGGTGCGCAGCCAGGCGAGGAAGGTCCGTTCGTTGGCCAGCGAGAAGCGGTAGTCCGGTGTCTCACCGACCGAGCCCAGCTCCGCCGGGTCGAACCACCGCCTGATCGCCTCCCACACAGTGGGAGATTATCCGCTTCCCATCCCGCTTAGCCTGGGCCGGTGACTGATCTCGACGTACAGACGCTGCGGACCGCCTACGACAACCAACTCCGCCCGGAGATTCCCGACCCGGTTCCGGCCGGCGTGACGGTGGAGCGGGACGGGCCGCTGGTCCGGATCACCGGGCTCGACGCCGGTGCGTTCCTCACCTACCGCGACCTGGGCGGGTTGACCGGCGACGCGCTGGACGAGCTGATCGCCCGGCAGGTGCGGTTGTGCCGTGAGCGCGGCGAGTCGGCCGAGTGGAAGCTCAACGAGCACGACGAACCGGCGGACCTGGCGGACCGGCTGCGCGCCGCCGGCTTCGTGCCCGAGGACCGGGAGACCGTCGTGGTCGGCCCGGTCGCGGCGCTGGCCGGGGCGCTGCCGGTCGCCCCCGAGGGGGTACGCCTGCGTGAGGTGACCTCCCGCGCCGACCTGGAGCGGATCGCCGCCATGGAGGAGGAGGTCTGGCAGGAGGACCGCTCGCACCTGGTGTGGGGTCTGGCCAAGGAGATCGACGCCGACCCGCACTCGATCACGGTGGTGGTGGCCGAGGCGGACGGAACCGTGGTGAGCGCGGGCTGGGTGCGCTTCCCGGCGAACACCGGCTTCGCCACCCTCTGGGGCGGGTCCACCCTGCCGCAGTGGCGTCGCAAGGGCATCTACCGGGCGCTGGTCACCTACCGTGCGCGGCTGGCCGACCAGAGGGGCCGGACGCTGTTGCAGGTCGACTGCTCCGAGGACAGCCGGCCGATCCTGGAGCGACTCGGCCTCGTCGCGGTCACCACCACCACCCCGTACGTCTACACTCCGTGATCATGGAGCAGCGGTTGACGGACGAGGAGCGGCTGACCCTCAAGACCGGTGCCTTCGGCGCTGTCTTCCTGGTCTCCAACGCCGACCCGGGAGTCCTGGGGGTGATCCGGGAGAGCATCGCCGCGTCCGGCGCGCTTGCCGACGCCAGTGGCACGGTCAAGGAGGCGCTGACCACCGGCCCGCTGCCGCGACTTCCCCGGGACTCGCAGCTGGAGATCGAGTCGGTGGTGCTGCCGGCGCTGGGGCGGGCGGTGCGGATCCTGCGCGAGAAGTCCCCGCGCGACGTGGACGCGTACCGCGATCTGGTGTTGGCCGCGGCGGACCAGGTGGCCCGGGCGCACGACGGGATGGCCCCCGCCGAGGCGGCGGCCATCGACCAGATCCGGGTCGCGTTGGCCGAGCCGGCCTGACCGGCCGCGCGTCGGTGAGCTGTGTCACTCTGAGTGCTGCCGGAGCGCAACCTACTGGCAGGTAACATTGCGCCGTGGGCAACTGCACAACCGCCCGCGGTTGACCTGGCGTCGACCGACGCGCGACGCTGCGCCCCAGACCGGGCGAGCGAATCGCAACACCACACAGGAGGGTCGTCGAAGCGCGATGAACATCGTCGTACTCGTCAAGCAGGTGCCTGATTCGGGCGCGGACCGCAACCTGCGCAATGACGACAACACCGTCGACCGCGGTTCGGCGAACAACGTGATCAACGAGATGGACGAGTACGCCATCGAGGAGGCGCTGAAGATCAAGGAGGCGCACGGCGGCGAGGTCACCATCCTGACCATGGGTCCGGACCGGGCGACCGAGTCGATCCGCAAGGCGCTCTCCATGGGCCCGGACAAGGCCGTGCACGTGCTGGACGACGCCCTGCACGGCTCGTGCGCCGTCGCCACCTCGAAGGTGCTCGCCGCCGCGCTCGGTCAGCTCGGCGCCGACCTGGTCATCTGCGGTGCCGAGTCCACCGACGGTCGGGTCCAGGTCATGCCGCACATGATCGCCGAGCGGCTGGGCGTCGCGGCGCTCACCGGCGCCCGCAAGCTCACCGTCGACGGCGCGACGCTTACCGTCGAGCGGCAGACCGAGGAGGGCTACGAGGTGGTCACCGCCTCCACCCCGGCCGTGGTCTCCGTCTGGGACACGATCAACGAGCCGCGCTACCCCTCCTTCAAGGGCATCATGGCGGCCAAGAAGAAGCCGGTGCAGACGCTCGCGCTGGCCGACCTCGGCGTCGCGCCCGACGAGGTGGGCTTCGACGGCGCCACCAGCGCCGTCGTCGAGCACACCAAGCGCCCCCCGCGCTCCGGCGGCGCCAAGATCACTGATGAGGGCGAGGGCGGCGTCAAGCTGGTCGAGTTCCTCGCCACCGAGAAGTTCGTGTGAGAGGGGGGTTCTGACATGTCCGAGGTTCTCGTCGTCGTCGAAGCCACCAAGGAATTCGGCGTCAAGAAGGTCACCCTGGAAATGCTCACCCTCGCGCGTGAGCTGGGCACCCCGAGCGCGGTCGTGCTCGGTGGCGCCGGCGCCGCCGAGGCGCTGAGCGGCAAGCTGGGCGAGTACGGCGCGGAGAAGATCTACGCCGCCGAGGGTGACGAGATCGACGGCTACCTGGTGGCCCCCAAGGCGACCGTGCTGGCCGAGTTGGTCAAGCGGGTGCAGCCGGCCGCCGTGCTGCTCGCGTCGGCCCAGGAGGGCAAGGAGATCGCCGCCCGGCTCGCCGTCAAGCTCGACAACGGCATCCTGACCGACGTGGTCGGCCTGGACGCCGACGGCACCGCGACCCAGGTCGCCTTCGCCGGCTCCACCATCGTCAAGTCCAAGGTCACCAAGGGCCTGCCGCTGGTCACCGTCCGGCCCAACTCGGTCACCCCCGCCCCGGCGGCGGCCGCTCCGGCGATCGAGCAGCTCAGCGTGTCGGTCACCGACACCGACAAGCTGGCCAAGGTCGTCGAGCGGGTCGCCGAGCAGAAGGGCTCCCGCCCCGAGCTGACCGAGGCCGGCGTGGTCGTCTCCGGCGGCCGGGGTGTCGGCAACGCCGACAACTTCAAGCTGGTCGAGGAGCTGGCCGACCTGCTCGGCGGCGCCGTGGGCGCGTCCCGGGCGGCCGTCGACTCCGGCTTCTACCCGCACCAGTTCCAGGTGGGCCAAACCGGCAAGACGGTCTCCCCGCAGCTCTACGTCGCCCTCGGCATCTCCGGTGCCATCCAGCACCGGGCCGGCATGCAGACCTCGAAGACCATCGTCGCGGTCAACAAGGACGGCGAGGCGCCGATTTTCGAGCTGGCCGACTTCGGGGTGGTGGGCGACCTGTTCAAGATCGTCCCGCAGGCCGCCGAGGAGATCCGCAAGCGTAAGTGACCCTGCGACACGACAGTGGCCGCCCGTCTGCACGGGCGGCCACTGCCATGTGGGGAGCTGATCGGCGAGCCGGGGAGCTGAGCCGGCCCGCCGATCAGCCCGTCAGGGTGCCCCTCAACAGGCTGTCGCCGGAGTGGCGGGTGTTGTTGTCGTACTGCTCGGCGGAGACGTCGACCACCGAGTAGCTCTTGAGGTCGACATTCGGGGGCAGGGGTAGCAGAGCGTCCGGGCCGCGCCCGAGGGTGCCGACCGAGAACATCTCCATCGTCGTCGGATTGATGAGCCAGACCTCGTAGTACCCCGTGACGCTCGGGAGATTCGCCACATGCAGATGTAGTTGGCCGTCCTGGAGAACTCGGGCGTCGCCCTTGGCCGCCGGCGGTGTCGCCCCGTACGCCGCCAGCGGCGCGCTCGCCACCACCACCGGCGTCGGGGTGGGCGTCGGGTCGTCCGGTCGGAGCACCGAGACGGTGCCCACCACGCCGACCGCCGCGGCGGCGGCCGCGGTGCACCGCGGTGGCCACCCAGGGCGACCAGCCAGAGCCCCGACGGGACCGGCGCGCCGAATCCA
>NZ_JAKKFF010000084.1 GCF_022229015.1 Micromonospora foliorum | reverse complement strand
CCGACGCGCCTCCGTCCGCCGGCCCCGTCCGGTCCGACGAGCTGACACCGTCGGTCAGGCCGGTCCTGCCGGAGCGGTCGCGACCCGAGGCGCCCCGGTCGACCCGCCGCCGCCTCCGGCTGGCGGTGCTCGCGGTGCTCGCGGTGCTGACGATCGGCGCGACCGGCACGCTGCTGCCGAAGCTCACCGCCACGGCGAGCAGCTCGCCGACCGACGGTTGCCCTCTGGTCCTGCGCCAGGGCATGTACGGCCCGTGCGTGCTGGACCTCCAGGAACGGTTGGTGGCCCGGGGACTGGACGTGCCGGTGGACGGCTGGTTCGGCCCGGGCACCACCAGTGGGCTGATCGCCTTCCAGGCCCTGGGCAGCCTGCCGGTCAGCGGCACCGCCGACGGGCAGGTGCTCGACGAGTTGGCGAGCCAGCCCACGGTGCCCGCGCCCTGGCCCGAGGACCGGATCGGCAAGTACCTGCGGCGCACCTTCCCGGAGGACCCGAGTGGGGCGGTGGAGATGGCCCGGTGTCTGTCCGAGTTGGACCCGTACCGAGTGGTGGTCGTCGCGGACGGGTCGCGGCGCTGGGGGTTGTTCCAGTTCACCGACAGCGAGTTGTCCCGGTTCGGCGTCGACCCCCGGACGGCGCTGGACCCGTACTGGAACATCCGGACGGCACGCAACGTCTGGTCGCTCACCAGCGGTTTCGGCCACTGGCAGTGCGCACCGTCGCCGTCGCTGTGACCCCGGTGCGGTGCGGTCATCGAGAACCCCTTGTCCGGAACCGGCGACAACCAGGCCGTCGCCGTGCGCTGGACCCACCGTAGGAGGGCCGGCCCTGTTCGCAGCCTCCGAACAGCGCGCGGAACGGTGCCGTACGACGGCGGGCGCCGGAACCCGTCACGGACACCGGCGCCCGCGCGCTCAGCCGATGCTCTCCCGCTCCCGCCAGGCGGTACGCAGCGAGGTCCGGCCGTTGGTGCGCAACAGCGACCCCTCGTACACCCGGGCACCGGCGAGGAGGAACGCGCCGGCGGCGAGCAGCAGGATGACAAGCGAGACGATCGGCTCCCACCCGGCCGCGTCGCCGGTGAACAGCCGCAGCGGCATGGCCGTGGGCGACGAGAACGGCACATAGGACAGCACCCGCATCGCGGTGGCGTTGTCGTTGAGGAAGATCACCGCGAAGAACGGCAGCATGACGGCGAGCTGCACGGGCGTCGACACCGCGGCGATGTCCTCCTGCCGGTTGGCCAGCGCGCCGGCCGCCGCCCACATGGCGGCGAGCAGCACGAAACCGATCAGGAAGAACGGCACGAACCAGCCGATCGCCGGGGCGAGCAGGGTGAGCAGACCTCCGCTGTCGCCGATCTGCAGTCCGAGCACCGCCACCACCGCGATCAGGGCGATCTGCGCGAACGCCAGGATGGCCCCGGCCACCACCTTCCCGGCCAGCAGGGCCCGGACCGGCACCGCGGCGACCAGGATCTCCACGATCCGGGTCTGCTTCTCCTCGATGACGCTCTGCGCGATCTGCACACCGAACGTCTGCGAGGTGATGAAGAAGACGAACGCGAAGACGAACGGCACCAGGAACGCCACCACCGGGTCGACCGCGTCCGGGTCGAGCAGGCGGACGGCCGGCTGGGTGCTCAGGGCCTTCACCACGTCGTCGGGGGTGTCGTCCATGGCCAGGACGGCCGGTCCGGTGACCACCGCCGCGTCCACGTCGTCGTCGCGGACGGCCTGCTCGGCGGCCCGGTCGTCGGGGACGACCCGGACCTCCAGCCCGGCGGCGCGCAGTGGCGCGGCCACGCTCTCGGTCGCCGCCACGGTGGACGGCCCGCCGGAGAACAGCGGCGGCAGGATGGTGCCCGCCGCGGCGATCAGCAGGAAGAACAGCGTGCCGAACAGGAAGGTACGGTCGCGGAGCTTGACCCGGATCTCGCGTTCGGCGACCAGCCGGGTGGCCTGGGTGACGTTCACTGGGTGACCTCTCGGAAGATCTCGGTGAGCGAGGGGCTGACCGGGCGGAAGGCGCGGACCGGGCCGCGGGCGAGGGCGGCCCGCAGCACGGGCTGTTCGTCGGTGCCGGCCGGCAGGTCGAAGACCACCCGCGCGCCGTCCAGCTCGACCACTGTCACCCCGGGGTGGTCGCGTACCCAGCCGGCGTCGTGCTCCACGACCAGCTCGAAGCGGGGCACGGTGTACGAGTCACGTAGCTGCTGCCGGCTGCCGGCGGCCCGGATCACCCCGTCTCCGATGATCACCAGGTCGTCGCAGAGGCGCTCCACGACGTCGAGCTGGTGACTGGAGAAGAGCACCGGCGCGCCGGCCGCGGCCCGTTCCCGTAGCACCGCCACGACGGTCTCCACGGCCAGCGGGTCGAGGCCGGAGAACGGTTCGTCGAGCACCAGCACCTCGGGGTCGTGCACCAGCGCGGCGGCGATCTGGGCGCGCTGCTGGTTGCCCAGCGACAGCGTCTCCAGCAGGTCGTCGCCGCGCTCACCGAGCCCGACCCGGTCCAGCAGCGCGTCGGTGGAACGCCGTGCCGCGGCGGCGTCCATCCCGTGCAGCCGGCCCAGGTAGGTCACCTGCTCGCGGGTGGTCATCTTGGGGTAGAGGCCCCGCTCCTCCGGCATGTAGCCGAAGCGCCGACGGTCCTGCCGGGTCAGCGGGGTGCCGCCCCAGCTCACCTCACCGGCGTCGGGGGCGAGGACACCCAGGATGATCCGCATGGTGGTGGTCTTGCCGGCGCCGTTGGCGCCCACGAAACCGGTCATCCGACCGGCGGACACCTCGAAGGACACGTTCCTGAGCACCTGACGGTCGCCGAAGCTGCGGTCGACGCCGTCGAGGCGAAGCGTTCTGGTCACGCACCCACGCTAGATCGAGTACGCCGCCGCGCCGTCCGCCCGGCGGGTGAGCGGACGGGTCCGCCTCGCGGCGGACGCCGGTCACCCGCCGGGCCGGACCACCCCGTTCTCGTACGCGAACACCACGGCCTGCACCCGGTCGCGCAGGCCGAGTTTGGCCAGTACGCGACTCACGTGCGTCTTCACCGTCGCCTCGCCGAGGTGGATGGTCGCGGCGATCTCCGCGTTGCTCGACCCGGCGGCGAGCAGCATCAGCACCTCCCGTTCACGCGGGGTCAGCTCGGCCAGCGCGGCGTCGGCGTCCGGGCCTCGGTGGGCGGTGCCCGCCGGGTCGCCGGGTCGGGCGAAGGTGGAGATCACCCGGCGGGTGATCTCCGGGGCGAGCAGGCCGTCGCCCCTGGCCAGCACCCGGATCGCCTCGACCAGCTCCTCCGGCGTGCCGTTCTTGAGCAGGAAGCCGCTGGCGCCGGCCCGCAGCGCGGCGAACAGGTAGTCGTCGCGGTCGAAGGTCGTGAGGATCAGCACCGCGGGCGCCCCGGGGCCGTCGGCGACGATCTGCCGGGTGGCCTCCAGGCCGTCCATCCCGGGCATCTCCACATCCATGAGTACGACGTCGGGGCGGGTGGCGCGGGTCATGGTGACGGCCCGTTCGCCGTCGGCGGCCTCACCGACCACCTCGATGTCGTCCTCCACCTCCAGGATGACCCGGAAGCCGGTACGGACGAGGTGCTGGTCGTCGGCGAGCAGCACCCGGACCGGCGGGCCGGTGTCGGGTGCGTGCTGGGCTGCCGCGCTCATGCTGACGGCTCCGCCCCGGCTGCCGCCCGGTCCCTGTCGCCCGGGTCCCGTTGCGGGCCCACCGGGCGGTCCGACGCCGCCAGGGGGAAGCGGGCGCGTACCCGCCAGCCGCCGCCGGCCCGGGGCCCGGCCTCCAGGTCGCCGTCGTGGGCGGTGACCCGTTCGCGCATCCCGATCAGGCCCAGCCCGACGGCGTTGACCCGGCCAGCGCCCCGCCCGTCGTCGGTCACGTCGACCTCCACCTCCCGGGCCAGGTACCGGACCCGCACGTCGAGCAGGGCCGCCTCGGCGTGTTTCAGCGTGTTGGTCACCGCTTCCTGGGTCACCCGGTAGGCCGCCTGGGAGACGGATTCGGGCACCGCGACCGGGTCGCCGTACACCCCGAGGGTGGCCTTCAGCCCGGCGGCCCGAGCCCGCTCGACCAGCTCTCCGATCCGTTCGACGCCGCCAGCGGCCGGGGGCTCGGCGTCGGCGGAGGTCCGCAGCACGCCGAGCATCCGGCGTAGCTCGTCGACGGCGGTGCGGGCGCTCTGCTCGATGGCGGTCAGTGCCGTGCGGGCCTTGCCCGGGTCGCGGTCGAACACCCGGCGGCAGGCGGACGCCTGTACGCCCATCACCGACACGTGGTGGGCGACCACGTCGTGCAGCTCCCGGGCGATCCGGACCCGTTCGCCGAGCACCGCCCGCTCCCGGGCCTCTGCCTGCGACCGGCGCAGGTCCTCGGCCTGCGCGCGCAACTCGTGCTCCCGGCGCGCGGCCACCCAGGCGGTCTCGCCGAAGAAGTACGCGAAACCGAAGACCAGCACGTTGAGCAGCACACCGTTGACCATCGCGGCGAGCACCGGTGGCACCGGCCCGACCGCGTCGGCGAAGGTGTCCGCCGGAATGTGGTCGATCATCACCGCGTAGTAGAGGCCGAGCCAGGCGAACATCGTGGCGATCACGCCGATCCGCAGCCGGCGGGACAGCTGGCGGTCCTGCCCCCAGGCGCCGACGGTGTAGAGGGCGCAGAACAGGGCCCAGGAGGAGAACTGGCTCTCCGGGGCCGAGCGCGCCTGCGCGGCGATGAACGCCACCGCGACGACCAGCAGGGTCGCGGTCGGCCGGCGTCGTCGCCAGATCAGCGGGAGGGTCACCGCGACGGTCCAGAACAGCTGCTCCGGCCCGGATGGTGGTGGGCCCAGCAGGAACGCGCCGGTGCTGCGGGCCAGGGTGAGGCTGACCAACGCCAGCCCGGTCATCCCCAGGCCGATCCAGAGGTCGTTTCGGCGCTGCTCCGCCGTCGGACCCGGGCGGCGCCATCCCTCTCGCGGTGCCACGGTCATCCGGGAACGATGCCACGCCCCCCGCCCGGCCCGCCGACCGGGCGCGCCGGTTCCCACGCGGACCGGCCGACGGGCGACGGCCCGGCGCGGGGTACGCGCCGGGCTGTCGTGCGGGATGTCGCTCACGCCGTCTGACGGCGGGTCTTCAGGGCGGTGTCGATCAGGTCCCAGACCGCGACCACCGCCGCGCCCACCGCGATGGTCGCCCCGAGGACGTTGCGGTTGTCCGCGTCCGCAAGCCAGCTGAGCCGCTCGGCCAGGGCCGGGTTGAGGAGTCGGTCGGAGAGCGCCAGCCACATCAAGGGCACCGCGAACGCCAGGCTGAGCAGCGCCCTGGTGGTGAAGAGCGCCCACGTCCAGTGCGCGATCCGGTACTTGACGATCTCGACCACCACGCTTGCGGCCAGGACGACGATCAGCGCCGGCAGCCAGAACGACCAGAGCGCCGGGTCGAGGATCGGGATGTTCTCGCCGTCGGTGCCGTGGACCCAGGACTGGTAGTGCTGAAACGGCAGGTACGCGATGGTCAGCACCAGCATGATCACCGATGCGACGGTGTCGGCGAGTGGGATGCCCCGGTGCACCGGGGCGTCGGGCAGTTGGTCGACAGTCCAGCCGGGCAGGTCCACCGTCGTCTGGGAGCGCTCGATGATGGCGAAGGTCAGGGTGAGCCAGAAGGCGATGTGCACGCCCACGTGCAGGGCGACGACGATGCCCGGCCCGATGGCCCCGAACCCCTTGCCCTCGGCGACGTTGACGATGGCGACGATCGTGCCGACGAGCGCCGGGATGAAGCTGAGCAGCAGTTTCAGCAGCCGCAGCCAGACCAGGTAGTAGGTCGGGCCGATGAGCTGCAACCCTCGGTCGGCGTACCGGGCGGCCAGCACGTCCGGGTTGCCCAGCTCGGTGAGCACCTCCCGCTCGGCAGCGGTCGGGTCCGCGCCGCCGCCGGTGCGGTCGTCGATCATGTCCTCGATGGAGGCCCGCAGCTCGGTGGCGATCTCGTCGCGGCGCTGGGTGGGCACCGAGCGCAGGGTGGCGGCGAGGTAGCGGTCGGTCAGGGTGTTCATCGGTCCACTCCTTGGATCAGCCCGGTGATGGAGGTCTGCACGGCGGCGAGGTCGTCGAGGAGCCGGTTCAGCATCGACTCGCCCTCGTCGCTGGTCCGGTAGAACTTGCGCGGTCGGCTCTCCGCGGTGTTCCACTCGCTGGTCAGCAGCCCCTGGTCCTCCAGGCGGCGCAGCAGCGGGTAGAGGGTGTTGGCGTCGACCGGGAAGCCGTGGTCGGTGAGCCGTTGCAGCAGTGCGTAGCCGTAGTCCGGTCGGCGCAGCGCGACCAGGCTGGCCACCACGACGGTGCCTCGACGCAACTCCTGTAGGTGCGTCCGTAGAACGTCCTCGCTAACCATGTGTCACACCATACTGTGTGGCACACAGTGTTGTCTACGACGACATCATCGTGTCCGCCCAACCTCCCCCCAGCCTTCGTTCGGTCCGAACCGACGTGCGGGGCGCCCGGTCGACACCGGACGCCCCGCACCTGGGAAAAGTCAGCAGGACCCGCCCTGCCGGAAGTTGCGCTCGACGAAGCTGGCCGGGCCGACCTGGAAGTAGCCCACCCCGGGCCGGATCGGGTGCCCGGTGAACAGCTCCACCCGCGACCCGACCCGGACAAGGTACGCCTCGGCGTCCCCCGCGTCGTTGCGGACCAGCGACCCTCGCCGGCCGTAGATCGCCTCCAACTCGTCGAAGGACATGCCGACCGTGGCGCCGGCGGGGGACCGTGGCGGCGCGGTGGCCGTGCCGACCTCCACCAGTCGCCCGTCCTGGAAGGCCAGCAGGATCACGCCCGCCCAGGATCCAGCCGCGCCGGCGTGCACCACCCCGCCGCAGGTCGGCACGGTCCAGTCGATGTGCCCGTTCGTGGTGAGCGACGCCAGGCTGGCGCCGATGCGGTACACGCCGGCGCCACGAACGCTGAGCACCTCCGGGTGGCTGTGCCCGACGGCAACGGCGAGCGGACCGGGCGCCGAGGCGGACGCGGCGCCGCCGAGCAGGGGTGCTGCCGCCGCGGGACCGGCGACGGTCGCCGGGACGAGCGTGCCGAGCGCCAACGCGGCGGTGGTGAGGAGGATCGCGGGACGGTTCATGATGGCTCCTTCGGTGATGGGTCTCCTGCCCTCTTAGTCACCGCGCCAGGGCCAACGGTTCGTCGGGATCGCGGCCAACCCGGTCTACTGTGCAGAGAAACGCCGACCGACCGTGCTGGCCGGAGGTGACACGGTGACGGCTCCACTGCGGATCGGGCCCTACGCCATCGAGCGACTGCTCGGCGTCGGTTCGTTCGCGACGGTCTGGCTGGGCCACGACCGGGCGCTCGACGCGCACGTCGCGATCAAGGTGCTGGCCGAGAACTGGAGCCACGACCTGCGGGTCCGGGAACGCTTCCTCGACGAGGCCCGGTTGCTGCGTCGGTTGGAGCACGAGCGGCTGATCCGGGTGCACGCCGTCGGTGAGCTGCCCGACGGCCGCCCGTACGCGGTCCTGGCCTGGGCGGACGGGGGCAGCCTGCGGGACCGGTTGGCCGCTGGCGAGATCCCCACGCCGGCGGCGTTGCGGCTGCTCGGCGAGGTCTGCGCCGGGGTCGCCGTGCTGCACCGGCACGGCGTCGTGCACCGCGACCTCACCCCGGGCAACATCCTGTTCCGCTCCGCCGGCCCCGGTGGCCCGGAACAGGTGCTGATCGCCGACCTCGGCCTGGCCAAGGCGCTCGCCGCCGCCTCCGGGCTGACCGCCCGGGCCGGCACCCCGGGCTACATGGCCCCCGAGCAGGACGATCCGGGCGCGGTGGTCGACACGCGCGCCGACGTGTACGGGCTCGGCCGGCTCGGCATCCGACTGCTGGCCGCCGACCCGTCGGGCGCGAACCCGACCGGGCCCGATCCGTCTCGGCGCGTCCCGGAGGTCGGACTGCGGGACGACGTGGCAGAGAAGAGCACACGGCTGACACCCATGAC